>NZ_JBHXLL010000003.1:0-391324 GCF_042721415.1 Kitasatospora sp. NPDC058444
TCTTGCACCCGGCCCGCCGGCGGGGGGCGGCTGGGGGGGGGGGGGTCATTGCGGCGGCCCCCCCCCGCGCCCGCGGGGGGGGGGCCCCACTCCCCCCGCGGTCGGTGGGCCGGCTCAGCCGTGCGGGTTGGCCGGGGTGGGGAGGGCGAGTTCGCACCAGACGGTCTTGCCGATGTAGCCCTTGCCGCGCAGGTGGGCGCCCCAGGAGGTGGCGAGGGCGGCAACGAGTTCGAGGCCCCGGCCGGACTCGTCCTCGGCGGTGGCGTGGCGCAGCGTCGGCAGGTCGGAGTTCGCGTCCGAGACCTCGATGCGGAGGAGGGAGTCGGTGGGGAGGAGGACGCGCACGCCGATCATCCGGTCACGGGGGCCACGGGCGTGGCGGCAGGCGTTGGTGACGAGTTCGCTGAGGAGGATCAGGCCGGTCTCGGCGGAGTCGATCGGCACCTCCCACTCGAAGGCCTGCCGGATGAACCGGATACGGGCACGACCGGCGCTGCGAGGGAGGCGGGGGAACATCCACTCGACGAGGTCGAAGGGCTGAGCGAGCATCAGAGTCCTTGGGGGGCGTACGGACGGCTTCACTCGCAAGAGCTGAGTTCGGCCATTTCACCCTTCAAGCGTCGGCAGCCGGGCATAGCCTCAGCAGTAACGCCGCAGGTACAGCGAGAGCTTGACCGCCCTGCGACCAGGGCAGGGAGGGGCACGGGGCGATGAGCGCGCCGAAGGACAACCCGATGTCGTGGAAGTACTGCGGCGATCAGATCAAGCGGTGGCGCCAACGGGCAGGTGTGACGCGGGAACAGTTGAGTCAGGCAGCCAGCTACGACATCGAGAGCATTCGATCGATGGAGGCCGGGAGACGGAGGCCGTCACTCAAGGTGCTTCAGGTGGCAGATGAGCTGTGCGACGCACAGGGGATGCTTCTGGGGGCGCACCCGTACCTGGTGCCGGAACCAAAGCCCTCACGCAGCGATGTCTACTTCGATGTCGAGAAGGAGGCCGTCGCCTTTTACTTCTATGAGGCCCTCCACATCCCGGGCCTGTTGCAGACCGAGGCCTATGCCAGGACACTCCTCAGCCATCACATGCCGCCTGTGGACAACGCTACGGTTGAAGAACGCTTGGCCCAGCGCCTCAAGCGGCAGGAGCGACTGGAACTGCCCGAGGTGCTATTCAGCTTCACCATCTACGAAGCGGCCTTCCACACCTCCATCGGCGGCAAGGAGGTCATGAAGGAGCAGCTCCATCGTCTGCTTGCGGTCGAGCACACGCGCAATATTCAGATCCAGGTCGTACCCATCGGACAGGTGGCTCCCTCCGGACTCTCAGGTTCGCTGATCATCCTCGAAACGATCGACAACGAGCAGTACGCGTATGTTGAGACGCACGGAACGAACGCTCTCCACTCCGAACCGCGCCTGGTCGGCGAACTCAGCCGACGTCACGCGATGATCCGCGCGCGAGGCTTGAACACACAGGAATCGGCACAGCTCATCAGAAAGACACTGGAGCAACTATGAACGCCACCATGCCGTGGTTCCGCTCTAGCTACAGCAACTACGAGGGCGGCGAGTGCATCGAAGTCGCCCCCTCCCCCTCCACCATCCACGTCCGGGACTCCAAGGACAAGGCCGGCCCGACCCTCTCCTTCACCCCCGCCGCCTGGTCGGCCTTCGTCACCTTCGCGGCCGAAGCTCAAGTCACCAAGCCCGAGTGACCCCTTAATGGAACGGGTGGGTAACCACCTTCCAACCACCCCCGCACGCAGCAGATATGACTTATCGTCATCGCTTCGCCACAGTCGGTTCCCCCATGTAGCGTGCGCACTAACGAAACAACCCCCGCCGGTGCTACCAACACCGAACGGGGGTCTGACCGGCACGATCGAAATGCGAGCTCGATCCTGTGGCTACCCACGACTCTACCGTCATGGCCTCCCCCGGATACGGCAAGCAGTCCGCCCCCGGGCAACTTCCCCCGGCCGCCGACGACTTCGCCCACCTCCCGGCCCGCGAGGCGTACCTCGCCAGCCTGATCAACCGGCTCCCCGACGGCGCCGCGATGGACGTCAAGACGCTCGCCGCACACCAGCCCCTCTTCGGGCAGATGGCGTGCCGCACCGCTCTCAACAGGCTCTCCGCCGCAGGTCACCTGCGCCGCGTCCGGGAGCGCGTGAACGCCGAACGGCCCCAGTGGGTGTTCCGCACCTACTTCTCCCGCACGCCCCGCTCCGACGCCTGGTGGAACCACTTCCTCGCCACCGGGGAGGCCCGGGACGCCGGGGAGGCGTCAACGGATTCGGCACCGGACCCCCCGGAAGAGGGAATCCGCAACCGCACCTCCCCCGTCTCGGCCGCCTACGCCGCCCTCGCCGGCCTCGGCCTCGCGGACACCCGCCTCTCCCTCTCCGCCGCCGACTGCGAAGCGCTCGAACCGCTCGCCGCCGAGTGGTTCGAGCGGGGCACCACTCCGGCCCTCTTCACGGCCGCCCTCACCGCGGGCCTGCCCACCCCGGTGCACAGTCCGGCGGCCTTCACCCGCCGCCGCCTGCTCGACAAGCTGCCCCCGGTACGCCCACGGCCCGATCCGGCAGTCGCCCGCATTCCCGAGTGCACCGCCTGCCGCACCCCGTGCCGCCCGCCAGCGCTCCTCGGCGGTCTCTGCCACGCCTGTCGCGGCACTCCCGCGACCCCGCCGTCCCACCGACGCCTCTCCCCCGCCACCGTCCACCAGCACGCCGCCCGAGCCCGCGACGCCCTCCGAAGCCACAACAGCCCTACAGCACCCGCTCGTTGACATGTCGACCACGGCACCCGCACCACGCGATCCACTCGGCACCGACCCGGACGACCCCCGCGCCGCAGCAGGCCGGGAAGACGCCGAGGCCCACGCCGCGCTCGTGGAGGCACTCGTCGCGGCCCGCAAGAAGCGCGGCCTCACGCAGCGCGATGTCGCCCGGCTCATGGGAACGACCTGGTCGGCGCCCGGCTCCACAGCCTGGTCGGCGACACCGGCTCGGCCGTCACGCCCGCCTGGCAGCGCCTGGGACACCAACCCCGGAGCAAGGCGGCCCCTGGCGGCGGAGCCCGCCACGGGCAGGCGGGTGCGGCGCTTCTCAGCCCCGGGGATCATGAATATTCACAGGCCTAAGCGTTAACCTATGCGGAATCCCAAGGTGAACTAGGTAACAAACCTTGAAATCCAAGACAGCTGGTTTGCCCGCATGCTGAGATCCGTGCGATAGTCGAAGCATCCCAACGGCGGGCGACACAGCGCGCCGCCCTGGGTCGATGACTTCGGCGGGCCCGACCTGGCACTGCCGACGCCCATCGCGCGGCACGCACCCCCTTGGCCGGCGCGATGACTTGCAAGGGCCCCCGCCCGCCGGACCACGGCGAATCCGGGGGCCTTGCGCGTTTTCCAGGGGAATCCGCCCGGACGCGCTCAGCCCCGCTCCCGCACCTTCAGCTCGAACCAGACGCCCTTGCCCCGCGGCAGCAGGTCCGCGCCCCAGCGGTCGGCCAGGTCGTCGACCACCTTCAGCCCCCGCCCGCGCTCGTTCACCGGCTTGGCCTCGGCGAGGATCATGCAGGGCAGCGCCCTCGACGAGTCCCGGACCTCGATCCGGAGCCAGCCGGGCTTGCGGCTGACGTGCAGGCCGATGGTGCGCCCGGCCGCGTGCCGCACCGCGTTGGCCACCAGCTCGCTGGTGAGCAGTTCCCCGGCCTCCAGGTGCTGGTGGAGGTCCCAGTTCTCCAGGACGGAGAGCACCAGTCTGCGGGCCACCGGGCCCGACTCCGGCCGGGACGGCAGCCGCACCTCGTTGGGCGCGGACTGGTCGCACAGTCTGCCGGAGTACAGCTCCTCCAACTCCTTGGAGGTGAGCCGCTCCAACGCCGAGAGCCCGCCGCCCTGGACGTCGATCCAGGAGTACTCGGCCACCACGCCGGCCCCGGGAACCAGTGACTGATCTGTTTCGCCCCAACCCGCCATGCGGACCATCATTGCGGAACGCAAGCAGCCGCGTACGGACAATGAGCAAACGATCTCCCCGGCGCGGCATATGCCGGAAGCAAGAAGGGGTCTCCCCGGGCCGACTTCCGTCAAGCCCGGGTTGACCCCTCCGCCGTCTCAGCAGCCCGTCACCAGGCGCTCCACGGCACGTTCCAACCGCTCAGCCCGTTCGCCGGGTCGAGCGTCTCCTTCCGGATCGAGTTCTTCACGACCATCACGTCGCCGACCAGCGAGCCGTCGTAGAACTTGCCCATGGAGGTGTTGGCGCCGCCGCCCTCGACGTCCTTGAGGCCCACGCAGCCGTGGCTGACGTTGTCCTCGCCGAAGGTGCTGCTGCTGCTCCAGTAGTTGCCGTGCACGTACGTGCCGGAGTCGGTGAGCCGCATCGAGTGCGGGACCTGGAGGTCGTACGGCGCGCCGGTCATGCCGGGGAGGGTGCTGGACTGCATCCGCACCACACCCTCCTTGGACATGATCACCATCGTGCCGTTCCAGGTGGGGTGTTCGGGCGCACCGGCGCTGATGTCGATGTCGCTCGGCACACCGTCCCGTACGACTGTCATCTTGTGCGCCGCGGCGTCAACCGTCGAAAGCTGGGACCGCCCGATCGTGAAGGGCTCGTCCCGGTCCGTGCCGTACACCCCCGGGGCGATCTCGACGCTCTTGAGCCGGTAGTGCACGACCACCTTGGTCCCGGACTTCCAGTAGTCCTCCGGGCGGAAGTCCAGTCGGCGGTCGCCGAACCAGTGGCCCTTCACCACGGTGCCGTTGTCGGTCTGGAAGGTGATGCCCCGGGCGACCTCGTCCTTGTTCTTGACGTCCTTGCTGAAGTTCACCGAGACGATCATGCCGACGCCGTAGGTGGCGTCGTTGTCCACGTTGTCCGAGGCCTTGGCGAGTGCCGTCGGGGTCAGCGTGGTGAAGTTGCTGTCCGCCGTGGCGACCGCGCCGCCGGCGTCCGCGGCCATCGCGCTGACCTGGTAGGCGGTGCCCACCTCCAGCGGGGCCGCGGGCGTCCAGGAGGCGCCGTCGGCGGAGATGGTGCCGGGGACCTCCTTGCCGGCCTTGTCGTTCACCTTGACGGTGGTGAGCTTCCCCCCGGTCGCGCCGACCTTGAGCGCGTTCGGCGCCACGTCCACCGAGCCGGCCTTGGGCTCGATGCTCACGGCGGCCGTGGAGACCTTCGGCGCCGCGCTGGTGGGCGCGGCCGCCGCCGTGGGCTTCGCGCTGCCCGCAGCGGCCGCGCCGGCCCCCAGGTCGGCCTTGGCCGCGCTCCCCCCGCTGCCCCCGTCACCCCCGCCGCAGGCGGCCGTCAGCGCCATCGCCCCGCCGACCAGACCGACCGCCACCACTCTGCGTATCGACCTCAACGTCGATTCCCTCCCTCAGAAGATCCGAGAAACTCCCCGTGGACCCGACGGACCCGACCGGTACACGCACCCGGCCACCGGAAAGGTTGCGCCATGCACGGGGCTCGCCGCCCCGGAAACCGCGGCGGCCCGCCCCCAACGGGTGAGGATCGGGCCGCGCGACGAAGGACTCGCCGGAGGGCCCGGGTAGCCGGGCTCACCTCCGGGTAGGGCCTACCAGTTGGCCCAGTCCACGTTCCAGCCGCCCAGCCCGTTGGAGGGCGCGACGGTCTTCTCCTTGGTGTTCACGACCTTGATCGGGTCGCCGATCATCGAGTCGTTGAAGAACTTGCCCGCGACCGAGCTGTCGCTGCCGCCCTTGACGTCCTGCATCGACACGCAGCCGTGGCTGGCGTTGGTCTTGCCGAACGGGCTGGCCCAGTAGTTGCCGTGCACGAAGGTGCCGGAGGTGGTCAGCCGCATCGCGTGCGGCACGTCCTGGATGTCGTACTCGCCGCCGAGACCGACGGTCTGCGAGTTCATCCGGGTGACCTTCTCCTTGGACATGACCACCATCGTCCCGCCCCAGGACGGCGTGGCGTCCGCGCCCAGGGTGACCGGCAGGGTGGCGCTCTGACCGTCCCGCTCGACGGTCATCTGGTGCGACTTGGCGTCCGCGGTGGAGATCATCGAGCGGCCGATGGTGAACGGCTCGTCCTTGTCCACGTCGCCGTAGATGCCCGGGGCGACCTCGACGTTCTTCAGCCGGTACTTGACGGTCACCTTGGTGCCCGGCACCCAGTACTTCTCCGGACGGAAGTCCACCCGGCGGTCGCCGAACCAGTGGCCCTTGACCACGGTGCCGTTGCTGGACTCGATGCTGATGCCCTTGAGGACGGCGTCCTTGTTCTTGACGTCCTTGTTGAAGTTCACCGAGACGATCATGCCGACGCCGTAGGTGGCGCCGTCGCTGATGTTGTCGTTGGTGGAGATCTTCTTCTCCGGCGTCAGCGTGGTGAACGAGGTGGTGGACGCGGCCACCAGGCCCTCGCCGTCCTTGGCCTGCGCGTTCACCTTGTAGGCCATGCCGACGGCCAGCGCCCCCGCGGGCTTCCAGCCGCTGCCGTCCGGGGCGATCGCGCCCTCGACCGGCTTGCCGTCCTTGTCGGTCACCTCGACCGTGGTGAGCTTGCCGTTGGAGACGGACACCTGGAGCCCGTTCGGCGGGACGTCCAGCGCACCGTCCTTCGGCTCGACGGCGAGCACCGCGGCCGAGGGCTTCGGCGTGGCCGACCCGCCCCCGTCCGCCGCGGCCGGCGCCGAGGCCGCACCACCGGCCTCCGAACCACCCGAACCGCCCGAACCGCTGCCCTTGTCGTCGTTGCACGCGGCGGTCAGCAGCAGCACCCCACCCATGACCAGCGCCATCGCAGTCCTGCGCCCGTAGCGGTTGGTGGTGCGTATCGCCGCGCCGGCCGTCTTACCCGTCTTCACGGTTTCTCCCCTCCCGGTCTTCACTCACTTGACGCGTTGAGTGCCCCCATGAGTTGCACCGTCCGGCCGATCTTTCCGGCCGGATCCCGGACGCGCCGGAGCAGGATAACTAAGCCTTCCGAGTGAAAGCTGAGAGGAGTCGGGTTGACGGCATGTGAAGCAGTGGTAAAGCCGGACGGAACGGGCGCAAGTGCCCCCTACGGCACAGCGAACACGGACGGCACGGCCGACACGGACGCCCCGGCCGACACGGCGCCCCCGGCCGGCGCGGACGCCCCGGCCGACGGAACCTGCCGCAGCGCGCTCCCGGCCACCCACTGCTCCCACGGCACGTTCCAGCCGTTGAGCCCGTTCTGCGGCGGCACGAAGTCCCCGGACGAGGCCTTCACCTCCAGCACGTCCCCCGGGATGGTGTGCTCGAACAGCCAGCCCGCCGGGGAGTCCTTGCTCGCCCCGCCCTTCGCGTCGGCCAGCCCGATGCAGCCGTGGCTGGTGTTGGCGGCGCCGAACACCCCCGGGCCGGCCCAGTAGTTGCCGTGCACGAAGGTGCCGGAGGTGGTCAGCCGCATCGCGTGCGGCACGTCCTGGATGTCGTACTCGTCGCCCATGCCGACGGTCTGCGAGTTCATCCGGGTCACCTTGTACTTCTCCGACACCACCATCACCCCCCGGTAGGTCGAGTGGTCGCGGCTGCCGCCGGAGACCTTGAGCACCCGGACCACCTTGCCGCCCTGGCCGGCCCGGACGGTCAGCGTGTGGGCGTCCAGGTCGACGGTGGAGACCTGCGCCCGGCCGACGGTGAAGTGCAGGTCCCGGCTCTGGGTGCCGTACTCCCCCGGCGCGCCCTGCACGTCCTTGAGCCGCAGCGTCACCGTGACCCTGGTGCCGGCCGCCCAGTACTGCTCCGGCCGGAAGTCCAGCCGCTGGCCGCCGAACCAGTGCGCCGCCACCGGCACCGGCGGGTCCGCCGTCACCTGCACGGCCCGCTCCACCGCCGCCCGGTCGGTGATCGTCCGGCTGAAGCGCAGCGAGACCGGCATGCCGACGCCGACCGTGGAGCCGTCCTCCGGGGTGAAGAAGGCCACGAAGGTGTGCGTCGGGGTGACGGTCGTGAACGCCGAGTGCTGGGCCGCCTTCCGGCCCTGCTCGTCCTCGGCGACGGCGTCCACGGTGAAGGCCGTCCCGAGCGGCAGCGGCCCGTCCGGCACCCACCCGCTCCCGTCCGGCCCGATCGTGCCCGGCACCTCGGCGCCCTTGCCGTCCGCCAGCCGCACGGACACCAGCCGCCCCTGCGCCACCCCCACCCGGACGGCCCCCTCCGGCTGCACGTCCTGCGCCCCGTCGGCCGGCTGCACGGAGAGCACCGCCCGCGAGGGCGCCGCCGGCACCGCCCGCCCGCCCCCCGCGACCGCGTCCCCGTCCGGCGCGACCGGCGGCCCGCCGCACCCCGCCAGAACGGCCAGGCAGCAGGCCACCGCCGCCGCACCCCGAGCCCACACCCGTCCTCGGCGCCGCATCCCGGGGCCCTCCCACTGTTCACCGTCCGACGCCCGGAACAACGAGCCCCCTCCCGGCGAAGACACGCCACCCCACCCACCCCCACCGCTTCCGCTCCGCGCAATCCGGGAAAGGAAAGGTGAACGGACCCGGAACACCCCACCCCAGGGAGGCCCCCGCCATGGCGTCGGACCAGGAGCTGACCCCCGGCAGCCCGCACCCCCTGGGCGCCCGCTTCCACACCGGCCGCCGGGGCCCCGCCGGCCGCCGAGAACCCGGCACCAACTTCGCGCTCTGGGCGGCCGGCGCCGAGGCCGTCGAGCTGTGCCTGTTCGACGATGACGGCCGGGAGAGCCGGCACCCCCTCACCGAGCAGGACGTCCAGGTCTGGCACGGCTTCCTCCCCGGCGTGCGCCCCGGCACCCGCTACGGCTTCCGCGTGCACGGCCGCTGGGACCCGTGGACCGGCGCCCGCTGGAACCCGGCCAAACTGCTGCTCGACCCGTACGCCCGCGCCGTCGACGGCTGTTACACCTCGCACGACGCCGCCTGCTCCGCCGTCCGCAACTGGCCCGAGGCGGACGTCGCCGACACCGTCCGGGACAACCGCGACTCCGCCCCGTACGTGCCCAGGTCCGTGGTCGTCCACGACGAGGACGACTGGTCCGACGACACCCGCCCGAAGACCCCCTGGTCCGAGACGGTGCTCTACGAGCTGCACGTGCGCGGCTTCACCATGCGCCACCCCGACGTCCCGCCGGAGCTGCGCGGCACCTACGCCGGCCTCGCCCACCCCGCCGCCCTCGCCCACCTCACCCGCCTCGGGGTGACGGCCGTCGAGCTGCTCCCGGTGCACCAGCACGCCAGCGAGGACCACCTCCAAGCCCGCGGACTGGTCAACTACTGGGGCTACAACACGATCGGCTACTTCGCCCCGCACGCCGGCTACTCGGCCTCCGGATCCCGCGGCGGCCAGGTCGGCGAGTTCAAGCGGATGGTCCGCGCCCTGCACGCCGCCGGGATCGAGGTGATCCTGGACGTGGTGTTCAACCACACCGCCGAGGGCGGCGCACTCGGCCCGGCGCTCTCGCTGCGCGGCATCGACAACGCCGCCTACTACCGCCTCCCGCCCAACCGCCCGCGCGGCTACGCCGACTACACCGGCTGCGGCAACACCCTGGACACCCGCCGCCCCCAGGTGATCCGGCTGGTCACCGACTCACTGCGCTACTGGGTCGCCGAGATGGGCGTGGACGGCTTCCGCTTCGACCTGGCCGCCGCGCTGGCCCGCGGCGGCCCGAACGGCGGCGACGCCGTCGACATGGAGCACCCCTTCCTCGCCGCCGTCGCCCAGGATCCGCTGCTCCGCCGGGTGAAGCTGATCGCCGAGCCCTGGGACGTGGGCCCGGGCGGCTACCAGGTCGGCGGCTTCCCCCCGCTGTGGGCCGAGTGGAACGACAAGTACCGCGACACCGTACGGGACTTCTGGCGCGGCGCCCGCCCGGACGTGCGCGAGCTCGGCTACCGCCTCTCCGGCTCCTCCGACCTCTACCAGCGGGCCGGCCGCCGCCCCGGCGCCTCGGTCAACTACGTGACGGCGCACGACGGTTTCACCCTGCGCGACCTCGTCTCCTACGACCGCAAGCACAACGAGGCCAACGGCGAGGACAACCGGGACGGCACCGACGACAACCGCTCCTGGAACCACGGCGCCGAGGGCGAGACCACCGACCCGGCGGTCAACTCCCTGCGGCTGCGCCAGCTGCGCAACCTGACGGCCACCCTGCTGCTCTCCGCCGGCATCCCGATGATCACCGCCGGGGACGAGCTGGGCCGCACCCAGGGCGGCAACAACAACGCCTACTGCCAGGACAACGAGGTCGGCTGGCTGGACTGGTCGCTGCTGGAGCAGCCCGGGTGGCAGCAGCTGTGCGAGCTCACCGCCCGGCTGGTCCGGCTGCGCCGGGCCCACCCGGTGCTGCGCCGGCGGGCGTTCTTCTCCGGCCGCGCCACCACCCCCGGCGGCCGGCCCGACCTCGTCTGGTTCACCCCGCGGGGCACCGGGATGACCGAGGCCGACTGGTTCGCGCCGACCGCCTGCCTCGGCATGCTGCTCTCCGGCACCGCGCTGTCCGAACGGGACGAGGCCGGACTGCCGCTCAGCGACGACGGCTTCCTGCTGCTGCTCAACGCGGGCCACGAACCGGTGGTGTTCACCCTGCCCGGCGAGCCCTGGGCGGCGCCGGGCGCCGCGTGGCGGACGGTGGTCGACACCGCCGTGGGCGCGGGCGGACCGGACCCGGGCCAACCGGACCAGCGCGGCTCCGTCGTCCTGGGCGGGCGCTCGCTGCGACTGCTGCGCGCGCCCGCCGCCTGAACGCCCGGACTCAGCCGCGGGCGTGCCCGAGCTCGACGTTCTCCAGCACGCCGATCGCGTCCGGCACCAGCACCGCCGCCGAGTAGTAGGTGCTGACCAGGTAGGAGGCGATCGCCTTCTCGTCGATGCCCATGAACCGGACGTTCAGGCCCGGCTCCACCTCGTCCGGGATGCCGATCTGGGTGAGACCGACCACGCCCTGGTTGTCCTCGCCGACGCGCATCGCGATGAACGCGGTGGTCTGCTGGTCGGACACCGGGATCTTGTTGCACGGGAAGATCGGCACCCCGCGCCAGGTCGGCCGCTGCTTGCCGAGGACGTCCACGGTCGACGGGTAGACGCCGGCCCGGTTGCACTCCCGCTCGAAGGCCGCGATCGCCCGCGGGTGGGCGAACAGGTAGTCGGTGTCGCGGCGCATGCTCAGCAGCTCGTCCAGGTCGTCCGGGGTGGGCGCCCCGGTGCGGGTCTGGATCCGCTGATCGAAGTCGGCGTTGTTGAGCAGGCCGAACTCCGGGTTGTTGATGATCTCGTGCTCCTGCCGCTCCCGCAGGGCCTCGATGGTCAGCCGCAGCTGCTCCTCGGTCTGGTTCATCGGCTTGTTGTAGAGGTCCGCGACCCGGCTGTGCACCTTGAGCACGGTCTGCGCGACGCTCAGCTCGTACTCGCGCGGCTTCAGCTCGTAGTCCACGAAGGCGCCGGGCAGCTCGTACTCGCCCAGGTGGCCGGCCGAGAGGTCGATCGCTGCCTCGCCGTGCTCGTTCTGCGCCTGCGCGGCGTCGGCGGCGAAGCCCAGCAGCTGCTCGCGCAGCGACTCGGAGCGGCCGACCAGCTCCTGGAGCACCGGCCAGGACAGCGCCATCGCGACCCCGGAGGTGCTCGCCCGCACGGTGTACGGCCAGGTGCCGCCGCCCTCGGTGATCGCCTCGTCGCCGAGGTGGTCGCCGTCGGCGAGCGAGCCGAGCACGGTCTGCTCGCCGTACTTGCCGGTGCCGATCCGGTCCACCTTGCCGTGCGCGATCAGGAACACCTGCTCGATCGGCGCCCCCTCCTGCACCAGCACCTCGCCCTGCGCGAAGTCCCGCTGCACGAACCGGCGGGCCATCTCGGCCAGCACCTCCTCGTCCTCGAAACCGCGCAGCGCCGGCACCTCGGCCAGCGAGGGGGCGATCACCGTCACCGCGGAGCCGGTCTTCGTGAAGCTCACCCGGCCCTGCCCGGGGGCGAAGCTCAACCGCCGGTTGACCCGGTAGGTGCCCGCGCTGACCTGCACCCACGGCAGCATCTTCAGCAGCCAGCGGGAGGTGATCTCCTGCATCTGCGGCTTCGACTTGGTCGTCGTCGCCAGGTTCCGCGCGGCGGTCGTGCTGAGACTGAGCTGGGCCCGCACCTGCACGATTGCGGAGCCGGGCCCGGGGGTGGGTTCGGTTTCGACCGTCATGTGTGCACTCCTGTCACTCGCGCGTCAAAGGGCATCCGTCAGGAGATGTCATCGGCCGATCGGCAGGGCGCTCGCAAGAGGCGCGCGGCGCACTCCTCCCCGCACGAACGACCGTGCGCGCCCCCTCCTTCGCGCGCGCCCCGCCCGTTCGGGTGGCCGGTTCTCGCCGGGCGCCGACGACAGGGGCGAAAAACCGGATGAGAAGTGACGGCCTCTCTGCCTACCCTCACGGCGATGGCCGAGAACAGGCAGGACACCGAGCAACCGCCCCGGACGGGCCCCCGAACCGACGGACCGGACGGCACCGGCAGAACCGACGAACCCGCCGAACCCCACGCGGCCGCCCCGACCGGGTCCGGTCCGCGACGCTCCGCGGTCCGCTCCCTGCTGCGCCTGTGGCCCTACGCCCGCGCCGTCCGCGGCCGGCTGGCCGTCTCGGTGACGGCCGCCACCCTCGCCATGCTCAGCACCCTCGCCGTCCCGGTGGTCCTCGGCCGGATCGTGGACGGCCCGCTCGCCGAGCGCGACCTGGACGGCCTCTGGCCCCTGGTCGGCCTGCTGCTGGTCCTCGGCCTGGTCGAGTCCGCGCTGTTCTACACCCGCCGCGTGGTGCTGGCCCGCCCGCTGGCCGGGCTGGAGACGGCCATGCGCGGGGACCTCTTCGCCAAGCTCCAGCGGCTGCCGGTCTCCTTCCACGACCGCTGGGGCTCCGGCCAGCTGCTCTCCCGGGCCACCGCCGACATGTACACCATGCGGCTGTTCCTGGCCTTCCCGCTGGTCTTCCTGATCGTCAACTCGGTGATGTTCCTGGCCGGCGCGGTGCTGATGTTCACCCAGGACTGGCGGCTCGCCCTGATCGCCCTGGCCCCGGTCGTCCCGCTGTTCGTGGCCACCCGGCGGTTCGAGGCCGGCTACTCCGGCGCCACCCGGCTCGCCCAGGACCAGAACGGCGACCTCGCCACCGTGGTCGAGGAGTCCGTCCTCGGCATCCGCATCCTCAAGGCCTTCGGCCGCCACCGCTCGATGGCCGAGCGCTTCCGCGCCCAGTCCCAGGAACTGCGCCGCACCGAGCTGCGCAAGGCGCACCTGCTCGCCAACCTCTGGGCGATCACCGTCGGCCTGCCGGAGATCGCGCTGGGCTGCGCCCTCGCCGTCGGCGCCTACCTGGTGGCCGACGGCGGGCTGAGCGCCGGCACCCTGGTCGCCTTCCTCTCCACCGCGCTCGCGCTGCGCTGGCCGATCGAGTCGCTCGGCTGGCTGCTCGCCTACGGCAACGACGCGGCCACCGCCACCGACCGCTTCTTCGAGGTGCTGGACGAGCCGGAGGCCCCCGAGACGGACACCGCCGCCCTGGACACCCCTGCCCCGGGCACCCCTGCCCCGGGCACCGCCACCGGCCCCGGCGCCCCGGACGGCATCCGCTTCACCGGCGTCCGCTTCCGCTACCCCGACGCCCCCGAGGACAGCCCCGACCTGCTGACCGGCATCGACCTGCACGTCCGCAGCGGCGAGACGATGGCCCTGGTCGGCGCCACCGGCAGCGGCAAGACCACGCTCACCGCCCTGCTCCCCCGGCTGTACGAGGCCACCGCCGGCACCATCACGCTGGACGGCCGGGACATCCGCGAGCTGCCCCGGCGGCGGCTGCGCGAACTCGTCGCCGTCGCCTTCGAGGAGCCCACCCTGTTCTCCGCCACCGTCCGGGAGAACGTCCTGATGGGCGCCCCCGGCGCCGGCGAGGAGCAGCTGCGCACCGCCCTCGCCACCGCCCAGGCCGGCTTCGTCGAGAAGCTCCCGCAGGGCCCGGACACCGAGGTCGGCGAACAGGGCCTGAGCCTGTCCGGCGGCCAGCGCCAGCGCCTCGCGCTGGCCCGCGCGGTGGTCGGCGACCCGGCCTTCCTGGTGCTGGACGACCCGCTCTCCGCCCTGGACGTGCACACCGAGGCCCTGGTCGAGCGGGCCCTGCGCGAGGTGCTCGGCACCACCACCGCCCTGGTGGTCGCCCACCGCCCCAGCACCGTGCTGCTCGCCGACCGGGTCGCGGTGCTGGCGGACGGCCGGATCACGGCCGTCGGCACCCACCAGGAGCTGCTGCGCGACTGCGCGCACTACCGGGAACTGATGTCGGGCGAGGCCGCCCCGGTGCCCGAGGGTGCCCCGGTGCCCCAGGGCGCCCTCGTGTCGAAAGGAGGGCGCGCATGACCACCACCGCCGAACCCGTGCGGACCGGACCCGCCGCGCCGCCCGAGGAGGAACTGCCCCCGCCGCCCGCCGACGAGGAGGACATCCCCGTCCCGCCGGGCGCGCCCGGGGCGCTGCTGCGCTCCCTGCTCGGCCCGCACCGGGCCCGGATCGCCATCGCGATGGTGATCATCCTGGTCCAGCAGGCGGCGCTCCAGTCCGGGCCGCTGCTGGTCGCGGTGGCGATGGACCGCGGCATCCCGGCCCTGCGCGAGCACGACTCCGGCCCGCTGATCGCGGTGGTCGCGGCCTACCTGTTCTGCGCGCTGCTCAGCCCGGTGCTCCAGTGGGCGTTCATCAAGATCAGCGCCCGGGTCAACCAGGACATCCTGCTGGAGCTGCGCGGCCGGATCTTCCGGCACGCCCAGCGGCTCAGCCTGGACTTCCACGAGCGCTACACCTCGGGCCGGATCATCTCCCGCGCCACCAGTGACATCGACGCGCTGCGCGAACTGCTCTCCGAGGGCCTCCAGGAGCTGCTGACGGTCTTCCTGTCGGTCTGCTACATCTCGCTGCTGCTGCTGGCGCTGGACTGGCGGCTCGGCCTGGTCTCGCTGGCGGCCTTCCTGCCGCTGGCCCTGATCGCCCGCTCCTTCCGCCGCCGCTCGCGCCGGGTCTACCGGCGCTCGCGCACCTCGGCCGCCTCGCTGATCGTCCGCTTCACCGAGACCATGAACGGCATCCGTCCGGTGCAGGCCTTCCGCCGCGAGAAGGCCAACGACGCCGCCTTCGCCGTGGTCAACCAGCAGTCCGCCACCGCGACGGCGGACGGCCTGCTGGAGATCGCCCGCTACGTCGGCCTCTCCCGCGTCACCGCCAACGTGTGGACCACCGGCGTGGTGCTGGTCGGCGCCTACCTGGTCGTGGACGACGCGCTGGAGCTGGGCGTGCTCACCGCCTTCGCGCTCTACCTGCGCCGGCTCTTCGACCCGATCGACCAGCTGGCGATGTTCCTGAACAGCTACCAGTCGGCCGCGGCCGCCCTGGAGAAGATCGCCGGCCTGCTCGCCCACGAGCCGACCGTCGCCGAGCCCGCCGAGCCCGCCGAACTGCCGCAGGCCGACCGCAAGGGCCGGGAGGTGGCCTTCGAGGGCACCCGCTTCGCCTACCGGACCGGCAAGGAGGTGCTGCCGGCCTTCGACCTGGTGATCCCGGCCGGGCAGACGGTGGCGGTGGTCGGCGCGACCGGCGCGGGCAAGTCGACGCTCGCCAAGCTGCTGGCCCGCTTCTACGACCCCACCGACGGCCGGGTCCGGCTGGACGGCGTGGACCTGCGCGACCTGGCCGCCTCCGAGCTGCGGCGCGGGGTGGTGATGGTGACCCAGGAGTCCTTCCTGTTCTCCGGCACCGTCGCCGAGAACATCGCGATCGGCCGCCCCGGCGCCACCCGCGAGGAGGTCGAGCAGGCCGCCCGCGACATCGGCGCGTACGAGTTCGTCGCCGCCCTGCCGGACGGCTTCGACACCGACGTGCGCAAGCGCGGCGGCCGGATCTCGGCCGGCCAGCGCCAGCTGGTGGCCTTCGCCCGCGCCCTGCTGGCCGACCCGGCGGTGCTGATCCTGGACGAGGCGACCAGTTCGCTGGACGTCCCCGGGGAGCAGGCCGTGCAGCGTGCGATGCGCACCGTGCTGGCCGGACGGACGGCGGTGATCATCGCCCACCGGCTCTCCACCGTGGAGATCGCCGACCGTGTCCTGGTGATGGATCAGGGCCGGATCGTGGAAGATGGCTCCCCACAGGAGCTGATCGACGGCTCCGGCCGCTTCGCCGCCCTCCACCGGGCCTGGCGGGACAGCCTGGTCTAGAGTCCCGCTCCGGGCCTCCGGGCCCCCTGAATGTGCCCGTCCGGGTGCGCCGTCACGCACCCGGCCGGGCCGCCCCACTTCCCGATCGTGCCTACGGGCGCGGCCGCGGCCGCGGTTCACGGCCGCCGAGCGAAGGCCGCCACGCGAAGGCCGCCGTGCGAAGGCCGCCGTGCGAAGGCCGCCGTGCGGCGGCTGCCGTCCTCGCCGGGACGCACGGCAGCCGCCCACGGGGTCAGCGCAGCAGCCCGGCGTCCATCCCGGCCGACTCGGCCGGCAGGGCGACCAGCCCCAGCTCGGCCGGCGAGGCCAGCCGGGGGTGCGCGGGCAGCACCCGGACGGTGTAGCCGAACGGGCCGGTCCGGCACAGCTCCAGCGAGCCCTCGTAGCGGGTGCGGCCGTCCAGGTCGGGCCCGCCGACCGGCTTGAGGGCGAGCAGGCAGGCGTCCGAGATCCGGTCCCGTTCGTCCACCCGGCCGGAGACCACCTGCACCTCGACGTCGCCCGGCTCCAGCGTCCCGAGCGCGACCTGCACCCGCAGCGCCAGCGAGCTGCCCAGCTCCTGCGCCTCGGCCGGGCAGTCCGCCTCGACGTGCTCGACCCGGACGGCCGGCCACGCCTCCCGGACCTTCGCCTTCCAGACCGCCAGCTCGCGCGCGCCCGTGAACCGCCCGTTCGGGTGCTGCCCCGCCAGCTCCCGCTGGGCCTGCGCCGCCGGGGCGTACAGCCGTTCGACGTACTCCCGGACCATCCGCCCGGCCAGCACCTTGGGCCCGAGGGTGACCAGGGTGTGCCGGACCATGGCGATCCACTGCTGCGGCAGCCCGTCGGCGTCCCGGTCGTAGAACCGGGCGGCGACCTGGTTCTCGATCAGGTCGTAGAGCGCGGCCGCCTCGATGTCGTCGCGCCGCTCGGCCTCGCCGCTGTCCGGGTCGAGCACCCCGCCGCTCTCGTCGGCGGTGGGGATCGCCCAGCCGTTGCGGCCGTCGAACCACTCGTCCCACCAGCCGTCCAGGACGGACAGGTTGAGGCAGCCGTTGAGCGCGGCCTTCATCCCGGAGGTGCCGCAGGCCTCCAGCGGGCGCAGCGGGTTGTTCAGCCAGACGTCGCAGCCCGGGTAGAGCCGCTGGGCCATCGCCATGTCGTAGTCCGGCAGGAAGACGATCCGGTGCCGCACCTCCGGGTCGTCGGCGAAGGCGACCATCTGCTGGATCAGCCGCTTGCCGCCGTCGTCGGCCGGGTGGGCCTTGCCGGCGACGACGATCTGCACCGGCCGGGTGGGGTGCAGCAGCAGCGCGCGCAGCCGCTGCGGGTCGCGCAGCATCAGGGTGAGCCGCTTGTACGAGGGCACCCGGCGGGCGAAGCCGATGGTGAGCACGTCGGGGTCGAGCACCGTGGAGACCCAGCCGAGCTCGGCCGCGCCGGCCCCGCGCCGGCGCCAGGAGGCGTGCAGCCGACGGCGGGCCTCCTCCACCAGCTGGGCCCGCAGGGTGCGCCGCAGCTCCCAGACCTCGGTGTTGCCGATCCTCTCCAGTCCGCTCCAGCGCCCGGTCTCGCCGGTGGTCATCGCCTCCTCGGCGCGCTCGGCGCCGAGTTCGGCGGCGCCGAGCCGGACCACCGCCGGGTCGATCCAGGTGGCGGCGTGCACGCCGTTGGTGACCGAGGTGATCGGCACCTCGGCGGGGTCGAAGCCTGGCCACAGGCCGTTGAACATCGAGCGGCTGACCTCGCCGTGCAGGGTGGAGACCCCGTTGGCGCGCTGGGCCAGCCGCAGGCCCATGGCGGCCATGTTGAAGAGCTTCGGGTCCCCGTCGTGCCAGCTCTCGGCGCCGAGCGCGAGCACCTGGTCGACCGGTACGCCCGGCAGCGCGGCGTCGCCGCCGAAGTGGCGGGCGACCAGCTCGCGGTCGAAGCGGTCGATGCCGGCCGGGACGGGCGTGTGGGTGGTGAAGAGGGTGCCGGCCCGGACGGCCTCCAGGGCGGCGGCGAAGTCGAGGCCGCTCTGGCCGTCGGCGACCAGTTCGCGGATGCGTTCCACGCCGAGGAAGCCGGCGTGGCCCTCGTTGGTGTGGAAGACGTCGGGGGCGGGGTGCCCGGTGAGCCGGCAGTAGGTGCGCACCGCCCGGACGCCGCCGATGCCGAGCAGCATCTCCTGGAGCAGCCGGTGTTCGCTGCCGCCGCCGTACAGCCGGTCGGTGACGTCCCGCTCGGCGGGTGAGTTGGCCTCGATGTCGGAGTCGAGCAGCAGCAGCGGGACCCGCCCGACCTGGGCCTTCCAGATGTGGGCGGTCAGGGTGCGGCCGCCGGGCAGGGCGAGGTCGACCCGGCCGGGGGTGCCGTCGGCCTCCCGCAGCAGGCTGACCGCCAGTTCGTCCGGGTCGAGCAGCGGATAGCGCTCCTGCTGCCAGCCGTCCCGGCTCAGGGACTGGCGGAAGTAGCCGTGCCGGTAGAACAGGCCGACCCCGATGACCGGTACGCCGAGGTCGCTGGCGGCCTTGAGGTGATCGCCGGCCAGGATGCCGAGTCCGCCGGAGTACTGGGGCAGCGCGGCGGCGATGCCGTACTCGGGCGAGAAGTAGGCGATCGCGGCGGGCAGCGGGGCGGCGTCGGACTGCTGCCGGTTCTGGTACCAGCGGGGGCCGGTGAGGTACTCGCGCAGGTCGTCGGCGAGGTCGCCGAGTCTGCGCAGGAAGCGCCGGTCGGTGGCGAGCGCGGCCAGTCGGGCGGCCGGGACCTCCCCGAGCAGCCGCACCGGGTCCTCGCCGGTCGCGGCCCAGACCTCCGGGTCCACGGACCGGAAGAGGTCCCTGGTCTCGGGGTGCCAGGACCAGCGCAGGTTGAGGGCCAGCTCGTGCAACGGCTGGAGTTGTTCGGGCAGGACGGTGCGGACGGTGAATCTGCGGATTGCCTTCACGGCGTGAAGCGTAGCCTCGGCGGTCGGCCCGACAGTGCGTCAAGTGGGCTATTGGGCATCCGTTCGGGCTATTGATGAGATCGCATTCGGCGCATTGGTCTGCACGGGGGGCGCGCGAGGCGCACATTTCGAGGGTCCGCGCTACCAATACGTGAACTCTTCGGTACGGCTCCATTTCCGATGGCCCGTCCCCTCGGGAGAAGGCCCGAAACTACTGTCGTACCGCTGCGAAAACCTCGCCCCCGGTGCGAGGATGACCGAAGGTCGTGGATGCTGTGGGGCGTGCGACGACGGGTGGCGTCCCCCGCGAAGCAGCACGTCCGAATCCTTTTCGCGTTGGCCGTTCCCGCCCTTCTTAGCCCATTCGGCGATCACCTCGCACGGACGCGTGTCCTCGCGCCCGGCCCGCTCGTTCACGGGGGGACCGGGGCGGCCGGGGACGTGCCCCGCGCAGGCGTGCGCCGGGACGCACACGGGCTCCGGGGCGTCCCACCACCGGCTCGGCGGGCGCCGGGCAGGTTGCCGGGAACAGCGGCGCGGGCAGGCTTCCGGTCGCACGTCCTCCCCACCCAGCAGTCCTCCGGTACTCCCCCGGCCCGACCCCGGCCCGCGGGGAGCTGCCGCCGATCTCGGGCAGGAGCTTGGCATGCACGGCGACACGCGGGACCAGTCCACACCGGTGGCCGAAGGCCTCGACGCAGCGGTCGCGGAATCGGCCGGACGGATGGATTCTGACACTCGGACAGATCCGGCGATGCCGGCGCCGAGGGCGTCCGGGGCGGTCGGTGGCGGATCCTCCGAAGCCCAGCCCTCCACGGCACAGCCCTCCACGACCCGACACCCCGGGACGGCGGAGGACCGGACCGCGGCGCCCCGCCGGCGCACCACCACGCGCCGCACCACCGCCACCGCGTCGGCCACCACCCCGAAGGCCGGCGCCGGGGCCGATCCCGCACCGCGCCGCACGTCCGCCGCCAAGGCCCCCGCCGAACCGGCGGCCGCGCGCCGGACCGCGGCCGGGCCCGCCGGGAAGACCGTCGGCAAGGCCGCCGCCAAGCCCTCCACCAAGCCCTCCGCCCGCAAGACGACAGAGAGCGACACCGTGATCGGCCGCATCCCCGTCCTGGACGTCAGTCCCCTCATCGACGCCGGCCGCCGCCCGGCCAAGGCCGTCGTCGGCGAGACCTTCCCGGTCACCGCGACGGTCTTCCGCGAGGGCCACGACGCCGTCAACGCCAATGTGGTGCTGCGCGACCCGCGCGGCCGCAGCGGCCCGTGGACGCCGATGCGCGAGCTGGCCGAGGGCACCGACCGCTGGGGCGCGTCCGTCACCCCGACCGCGCCCGGCCGCTGGTCGTACCTGGTGGAGGCGTGGAGCGACCCGCTCGCCACCTGGCGCAAGGCCGCCGCGGTGAAACTGCCCGCCGGGATCGACACCGCGCTGGTCCTGGAGGAGGGCGCCCGGCTGCTGGAACGGGCCGCGGCCGGGGTGCCCAAGAAGGAGGGCCGCGCCGACGTGCTGGCCGCCGCCGACGCGCTGCGCGACCCGACCATGCCGCCGCTGTCCCGGCTGGCCGCCGCGCTCGCCCCCGAGGTGCTCGACGTGCTCGCCCGCCACCCGCTGCGCGAACTGCTCAGCGCCTCCCGCCCGCTGCCGCTCCAGGTGGACCGCGAGCGCGCGCTGTTCGGCTCCTGGTACGAGTTCTTCCCCCGTTCGGAGGGCGCCGTGGTGGACCCGGCCGGCGTCGAGCCGCCGCGCCCGGGGAACCTGCGCACCGCCGCCGAGCGGCTGCCGGCCGTCGCCGCGATGGGCTTCGACGTGGTCTACCTTCCGCCGGTCCACCCGATCGGCCGGGCCTACCGCAAGGGCCCGGACAACACCCTGACGGCCGGTCCGCACGACGTCGGCTCGCCCTGGGCGATCGGCTCCCCCGAGGGCGGCCACGACGCGGTCCACCCGGACCTCGGCACCATCGAGGACTTCGACCACTTCGTCGCCGAGGCGCGGTCGCTGCACCTGGAGGTGGCGCTGGACTTCGCCCTCCAGTGCTCCCCCGACCACCCCTGGGTGAACAAGCACCCGGAATGGTTCAGCCACCGCGCGGACGGCACCATCGCGTACGCCGAGAATCCGCCGAAGAAGTACCAGGACATCTTTCCGGTCAACTTCGACCAGGACATGGACGGAATCGTCAAGGAAACCATCCGGATCCTTCGGTTCTGGATGTCCCACGGCATCCGGATCTTCCGGGTCGACAACCCCCACACCAAACCGGTGGTGTTCTGGGAGAAGGTGCTCGCCGACGTCGCCCGGACCGATCCCGACGTCGTGTTCCTCGCCGAGGCCTTCACCCGCCCGGCGATGATGCACACCCTGGCGAAGATCGGTTTCCACCAGTCGTACACGTACTTCACCTGGCGCACCACCAAACCGGAACTCACCGAGTACCTCACCGAACTCACCGGTGACGCCGCCGCCTACATGCGCCCCAACTTCTTCGCCAACACCCCGGACATCCTGCACGCGTACCTCCAGCACGGCGGCCGGGCCGCCTTCGCCGTCCGCGCGGTGCTCGCCGCCACCCTCTCCCCCAGCTACGGCGTCTACGCCGGCTACGAGCTGTACGAGAACGAGCCGGCCCACCCGGGCTCCGAGGAGTACCTGCACTCGGAGAAGTACGAGCTGCGCCCGCGCGACTGGAGCCGCACCGACACCCTGGCCCCGCTGCTGACCGTGCTGAACCGGCTGCGCCGCCGCCACCCGGCCCTCCAGCAGCTGCGCGACCTGCGCTTCCACGCCACCGACAACGACCAGGTGCTCGCCTACTCCAAGACCGCGACCACCCCCGAGGGGCTCACCGACCAGGTCATCACCGTGGTGAACCTCGACCCGCACCACGTCCAGGAGGCCACCGTCACGCTGGACGGCGACGGCCCGTACGCGGTGCACGACGAGCTCACCGGCGCCGTCTACACCTGGGGCCGGCACAACTACGTCCGGCTCGATCCCTCAGCCGAGCCGGCTCACCTCCTCACGGTTCGGAGGAACCCAGCGTGACAGTGAACGAGCCCGTCCCCGACACCTTCCCCGAGAGCTCGAAGAAGACGCTCGACCCCGACTGGTTCAAGCGTGCGGTCTTCTACGAGGTGCTGGTGCGGTCCTTCCAGGACAGCAACGGCGACGGGGTCGGGGACCTCAAGGGGCTCACGGCCAAGCTCGACTACCTCCAGTGGCTCGGGATCGACTGCCTCTGGCTCCCCCCGTTCTTCGCCTCCCCGCTGCGCGACGGCGGGTACGACGTCTCCGACTACACCTCGGTGCTGCCGGAGTTCGGCGACCTCGCCGACTTCATGGAGTTCGTCGACGCCGCGCACGCCCGCGGCATGCGCATCGTCATCGACTTCGTCATGAACCACACCAGCGACCAGCACCCGTGGTTCCAGGCCTCCCGGACGGACCCGGACGGGCCGTACGGCGACTTCTACATGTGGGCCGACGACGACAAGCAGTACCCGGACGCCCGGATCATCTTCGTCGACACCGAGACGTCCAACTGGACCTACGACCCCGTTCGCAAGCAGTACTTCTGGCACCGCTTCTTCTCGCACCAGCCGGACCTCAACTACGACAACCCCCGGGTCCAGGACGAGATGATCGCCGGGCTGCGGTTCTGGCTCGACCTCGGCATCGACGGCTTCCGGCTGGACGCGGTGCCGTACCTGTTCGCCCGCGAGGGCACCAACTGCGAGAACCTGCCGGAGACCCACGAGTTCCTCCAGCGGGTCCGCAAGGAGATCGACGCCAACTACCCGGACACGGTGCTGCTCGCCGAGGCCAACCAGTGGCCGGAGGACGTCGTCGACTACTTCGGCGACTTCGCCTCGGGCGGCGACGAGTGCCACATGGCGTTCCACTTCCCGGTGATGCCGCGGATCTTCATGGCGGTGCGCCGGGAGTCCCGCTACCCGGTGTCGGAGATCCTCGCCAAGACCCCGCAGATCCCCGGCGGCTGCCAGTGGGGGATCTTCCTGCGCAACCACGACGAGCTGACCCTGGAGATGGTCACCGACGAGGAGCGCGACTACATGTACGCGGAGTACGCCAAGGACCCGCGGATGCGCGCCAACGTGGGCATCCGCCGCCGGCTCGCCCCGCTGCTGGAGAACGACCGCAACCAGATCGAGCTGTTCACCGCCCTGCTGCTCTCCCTGCCCGGCTCCCCGGTGCTCTACTACGGGGACGAGATCGGCATGGGCGACAACATCTGGCTCGGCGACCGCGACGGCGTGCGCACCCCGATGCAGTGGACCCCGGACCGCAACGCGGGTTTCTCCTCCGCCGACCCGGGCAGGCTCAGTCTGCCGCCCATCATGGACCCGGTATACGGCTACCAGGTGACCAACGTCGAGGCGCAGCAAAGCAGTTCGAGTTCGCTGCTGCACTGGACGCGTCGCATGATCGAGATCCGCAAGCTCAATCCGGCGTTCGGCCTCGGCAGCTACGCCGAACTGCCCTCCAGCAACCCCGCCGTCCTGGCCTTCGTGCGCGAGTACGAGGGGGACCTGGTCATGTGCGTGAACAACTTCTCGCGGTTCGCGCAGCCGACCGAGCTGGACCTGCGGCAGTACGGCGGCCGGTACCCGGTCGAGCTGATCGGCGGGGTGCGCTTCCCGTCGATCGGCGAGTGGCCCTACCTGCTCACCCTGGCCGGACACGGCTTCTACTGGTTCCAGCTCCGGCAGCCTCCGCGCCTGAGCGGGACCAGCCGATCGAAGTAACGATCCGCCGCACGCCGCACACCAGCGCGAACAGCACCACCAGACCCTCCGGGGGCGCGAGTTGAACCCCCGCGCCCCCGGAGTTCTCTGCACCACCGCGTACGGAGAACAGCCCAACGGCCACCCACACGAAGGCGTGACACCCGAGCCGTGCTCGCGTGCCGCGACCGCCGCGCCGCCGCAATCCGGAAGACTGACGGACCCGGCCACGACCCGTCGGGCAGTCCGCGTGCTTCCGGGGAAAGGGAGCCATGTCCGAAACCTCCCGTTCTCAAGCCCACCCCCAGGACGGCACCCCCGCCGCTCCCGCCGCCGCGGCGGGCACCCGGGGCGCCGGGGTCCGGAGAACCGCCCTGGGCGTCAGCGAGCTCGTCCAGGCGGCCCTGCCGCTGATCGCGGCGTGGCTGCCCACCCAGCGCTGGTACGCCGGCAAGGGGCGGCCGATCACCGGCCTCACCCCGGTGGTCGGCACCCCCCTCCAGGTCGGCGACCCGGCCCTGCTCCACCTGCTGCTACGGGTCGAGCACGCCACCACGGCCGGCGCCCCGCACGGCGACATCTACCAGCTGCTGCTCGGCATCCGCTCCGGCGGGCTCGGGGACATCGAACCCGGCGCCGTGCTCGGCCGGCTCAGCCAGGGCCCGTACGACGGCGCGACCCTCTACGACGCGGTGCACGACCCGGAACTCACCGGGCGGCTACTGGAACACCTGGCCACCGGGGACCGCTTCGGCGCCCTGTCCTTCCGCCGCACCCCCGGCTCGGGGCTGCCCGCCAACCTCCCCGGGCGCGCCTCCACCGCCGAGCAGTCCAACAGCTCGGTCATCTACGGCACCTCGTACATCCTCAAGCTGTTCCGCCGCATCCACCCCGGCACCAACCCCGACCTCGAACTCTCGCTCGCGCTCTCCCGGGCCGGCTCCACCCGCATCCCCCGGGTCGCCGCCTGGTTCGAGAGCCGGATGGAGCGCGCCGAGCCCGCCACCCTCGGGCTTCTGCAGCGCTACCTGCCGGACGCCGAGGACGGCTGGGAGCTGGCCCTCGACCAGGTCGGCCGGCTCAAGGGCGACCGGTCCCCGGGCAACTTCGCCATCGAGGCGCACCGGCTCGGCCGGGCCACCGCCGAGGTGCACCGGGTGCTGGCCCGCTCGATGCCGGTCGCCCGGCTCGACCGCACCCAGACCGGACGCCTGGCCGGCGCGATGGCCGACCGGCTGGACAGCGCCGTCGCCGCCGTCCCCGGGCTGATGCGCTTCCGGGCCGCGCTGCGCGCCGCCTTCCAGCAGCTCGCCGACGCCCACCCGGACGGTCTGCCCGTCCAGCGCATCCACGGCGACCTGCACCTCGGACAGGCGATGCGCACCCCGCACGGCTGGGTGCTGCTGGACTTCGAGGGCGAGCCCGCCAAGTCGGTCAACGAGCGCCGCGAGCCGCAGCCGGCCCTGCGCGACGTCGCCGCGATGCTGCGCTCCTTCGACTACGCGGCCGCCCACCTGCTGGCCGGCGGCCCGGTCGACCCGGAACTGGCCCACCTGGCCGCCGCCTGGGCCCAGCGCAACCGCACCGCCTACTGCGCCGGCTACACCGCCGGCGGCGGCGCCGACCCGGCCGCCTCGCCGGAGCTGATGCGCGCGCTGGAGATCGACAAGGCGGTCTACGAGGTGGTGTACGAGGCCCGGCACCGGCCGAGCTGGCTGCCGATCCCCCTGGCCGCGATCAACCGGCTGGCCCTGCCCGTCTGACCCCCGCGTCCCGTACCCCCGTCCTGTTCCCCCGTCCTGTTCCCCCGTCCTGATCCCCCGTCCTGTTCCCCCCGTCAGTACCGCCCGTCCTGTACCGCCCGCAGGAGTTCGCCCACCCCGCCGCAGGAGGACCCCGCCGTGACGCCGATCGACCCGACCGGCCGCCCCACCCGCCCCGTACCGGCCACCTTCCTGGCCGGACCGCTCCCAGCCGAAGGGCGGGCGGCCGAAGGGCCCGCCGGCCACGAGCGCGCGGAACGCCGGGCGACCGAGGAGGAGGAAGGCACCGGGGCCCCCTCGGAGCCCCCGGCCGCCCCCCGGCCCACCCCCGGGCACCCCCGGGAGGCCGCCCGCCCGGCCCCCGGCGGGGCGCTGCGGCTGCCCGAGGCGCCGCTGCCGCCCTCCGAGGTCGACCGGCTGGTGGGCGGGCAGCACCACGACCCGCACGCCCTGCTCGGCGCCCACCCGGTGCTCGGCGGCACGGCGATCCGGGTGCTGCGCCCCTTCGCCGAGCGGGTGGTCGTCGAGACCGCCCAGGGCCCGGCCGAACTCACCCACCAGCAGGGCGGACTGTTCACCGGCCTGGTGGCCGGCGGCGACCCGCCGGACTACACCCTGCTGGTGACGTACCCCGGCGGCGAGCCGCTGCGCCAGCACGACGGCTACCGCACCCCGCCCACCCTCGGCGAGCTCGACCTGCACCTGATCTCCGAGGGCCGGCACGAACAGCTGTGGCGGGCGCTCGGCTCGCACCCGCGCACCGTCGACGGGGTGGCCGGCACCGCCTTCGCGGTCTGGGCGCCGAACGCCGCCGGGGTGCGGCTGATCGGCGGCTTCAACCACTGGGACGGCACCGGGCACCCGATGCGCTCGCTCGGCTCGTCCGGGATCTGGGAGCTGTTCGTCCCCGGCCTGGCCGAGGGCGCCACCTACAAGTACGAGGTGCACACCCGGCAGGGCTGGGTGCTGGACAAGGCCGACCCGCTGGCCCGGGCCGCCCAGTGCCCGCCCGGCACCGCCTCGGTGGTCACCTCCTCCGACCACCGGTGGCAGGACGGCGAGTGGATGGCCCGCCGGGGCCGCGCCGCACACCACCGGGCACCGATGTCGGTGTACGAGCTGCACCTGCCGTCCTGGCGCCCGGAGCTCACCACCTACCGCGCCATCGCCGAGGAACTGCCGCGCTACCTCAAGGAGTTGAACTTCACCCACGTGGAGTTCATGCCGGTGATGGAGCACCCCTTCGGCGGCTCCTGGGGCTACCAGGTGTCCGGCTACTACGCCCCCACCGCCCGGCTCGGCAGCCCCGACGACTTCCGGTACCTGGTGGACACCCTGCACCGGCACGGCATCGGCGTGATCGTCGACTGGGTGCCCGCGCACTTCCCCAAGGACGACTTCGCGCTCGCCCGCTTCGACGGCGAGCCGCTGTACGAGCCGGCCGACCCGCTGCGCGCCGAGCACCCGGACTGGGGGACGCTGGAGTTCGACTACGGCCGCAAGGAGGTGCGCAACTTCCTGGTCGCCAACGCGGTGTACTGGTGCGAGGAGTTCCACATCGACGGCCTGCGGGTGGACGCCGTCGCCTCCATGCTCTACCTCGACTACTCCCGCGAGGGCGGCTCCTGGACGCCCAACCAGCACGGCGGCCGGGAGAACCTGGACGCGGCCTCCTTCCTCCAGGAGATGAACGCCACCGTCTACCGGCGCTGCCCGGGCGTGATCACCATCGCCGAGGAGTCCACCGCCTGGGACGGGGTCACCCGGCCCACCGACGCCGGCGGCCTCGGCTTCGGGCTGAAGTGGAACATGGGCTGGATGCACGACTCGCTGGTCTACGTGTCCAAGGAGCCGGTGCACCGCAAGTACCACCACAACGAGATCACCTTCTCGATGGTGTACGCCTACTCCGAGAACTACGTCCTGCCGATCTCGCACGACGAGGTGGTGCACGGCAAGCAGGCGCTGGTCTCCAAGATGCCCGGCGACTGGTGGCAGCAGCGCGCCAACCACCGCGCCTACCTCGGCTTCATGTGGTCCCACCCGGGCAAGCAGCTGCTGTTCATGGGGCAGGAGTTCGCCCAGGGCGCGGAGTGGGACCACGAGCAGGGCCCGCAGTGGTGGGTGCTCGACGAGCAGTGGCCGGCCCACCAGGACCACCTCGGGGTGCGCCGGCTGGTCCGCGACCTCAACCGGCGCTACCTCGACACCCCGGCGCTGTGGGAGCTGGACACCGTCCCGGCCGGCTTCCGCTGGCTCGACGGCGGCGCCGCCGAGGACAACCTGCTCTCCTTCGTCCGGTACGCGGCCGACGGCTCGCCGCTGGTCGCGGTCTGCAACTTCTCGCCGGTCGTCCGGCACGGGCACCGGGTCGGCCTGCCCCGGCTGGCGGGCCGCGACCAGCTCTGGGAGGAGCTGCTGAACACCGACGCCGAGGAGTACGGCGGCAGCGGCGTCGGCAACTCCCACCCGGTCAAGGCCGAACCGGTGGAGTGGGACGGCCAGCCCCGCTCCGCCGAACTGGTCCTCCCCCCGCTCGCCACCGTCTGGCTCCGCCCCGCGCGCTGAGCGCCGTGCCCGCCGGGGGGCCGCGCGCGACGGGAGTCACGCGCGGCCGGACAGCCCCCGGACCCCCGGGTGCCCGCCCCGCCGGGCGGGCCCCCGGGCGGGACCTCCGCCCCTTGCCCGAACCCCGCCGTTCTGCTCGCGGACGACCGTTCGGGGTGCGAAGGTATGGTCGATATGACCACTTTCCGAGACGACGGGACGGAGACACCCACGTGGCGCGCAGCGTGTACGTGACCGGCATCGACCGGGGGGACGGCCGCCAGGCGGTCGAACTCGGGGTCATGGAACTGCTCACCCGCCAGGTGGACCGGGTCGGGGTGTTCCGCCCCCTGGTGCACGCCGCCGCCCCCGGGCGGCCGGGCACGGACCACGTGGTCGAGCTGCTGCGCGGCCGCTACCGGCTCGACCTGCCGAGCACCGAACTGTACGGCCTCACCTACGAGGAGGCCGCCGCGCTCCAGGCCGCCATGGGGCAGGACGAGCTGGTCTCCGTCCTGGTCGACCGCTTCCACGCCCTGGAGCGGCGCTGCCAGGCGGTCCTGGTGCTCGGCACCGACTTCTCCGACACCAGCATCCCGGACGAACTGGCCTTCAACGCCCGCCTGGCCAACGAGTTCGGCGCCGCCGTGCTGCCGGTGGTCGGCGGGCACGGCGAGGACGCCGACACGGTGATCGCCGAGGTGCTGGGCGCCCACCGCGCCTACACCGACCTCGGCTGCGAGACCCTGGCGATGATCGCCAACCGGGTCACCCCCGGCGCCAAGCAGCGGATCCAGCGCGCCCTCACCGAGAAGCTGCCGCTCCCCTCCTACGTCATCCCGGAGGAGCCGGCCCTGGCCGCGCCCACCGTCGCGCAGCTGGTCGAGGCGACCGGCGCCGAGGTGCTGCTCGGGGACGCCGCCGGGCTCGCCCGGGACGTGCGCGGCTACGTCTTCGGCGGCGCCATGCTGCCCACCTTCCTGGACGCGCTGACCGAGGGCGCCCTGGTCGTCACCCCCGGGGACCGCGCCGACCTGGTGATCGGCTCGCTGGCCGCGCACGCCGCCGGCGCCCCGCCGATCGCCGGCGTGCTGCTGACGCTCGGCCAGCACCCCGGCCCCAACGTGATGGCGCTGGCCGCCCGGCTCGCCCCCGGCACCCCGGTCGCCGTCGTCCCCGAGGGCAGCTGGCCCACCGCCGCCCATCTGACGCACCTGGAGGGCAAGCTCACCTCGGCCAGCCCCCGGAAGGCCGAGATCGCCCTCGGCCTGTTCGAACTGCACGTCGACACCGCCGAGTTGACCACTCTGATGGAGGTCGACCGGTCCGAGCGGGTCACCCCGATGATGTTCGAGCACGAGCTGCTGGAGCGCGCCCGGGGCGCCCGTCGACACGTCGTCCTGCCCGAGGGCACCGAGGAGCGGGTGCTGCGCGCCGCCGAGATCCTGCTGCGCCGCAACATCTGCGACCTCACCCTGCTCGGCGAGGCGGACGCCGTCCGCCGCAAGGCCGCGGCCGCCGGCATCGAACTGCCGCAGGTGGGGGCACCTCCCGGCCGCCAGGCTGGGGGAGACCCGGGCGCCGACCGGGCCCAGGTCCGGATCGTCGACCCGGCCACCAGCCCGCTGCGCCGCCAGTTCGCCGAGCTGTACGCGAAGCTGCGCGCCCACAAGGGGATGACCGTCGAGCTGGCCCTGGACGTGGTCACCGACGTCTCGTACTTCGGCACCCTGATGGTCCAGGAGGGCATCGCGGACGGCATGGTCTCCGGCGCGGTGCACTCCACCGCCGCCACCATCCGGCCCGCCTTCGAGGTGATCAAGACCTCGCCGGGCGCCTCGATCGTCTCCTCGGTCTTCTTCATGTGCCTGGCCGACCGGGTGCTGGTTTACGGCGACTGCGCCGTCAACCCGGACCCGGACGCCCAGCAGCTGGCCGACATCGCCATCCAGTCCGCGGCCACCGCCGCCCAGTTCGGGGTGGAGCCGCGGGTCGCGATGCTCTCGTACTCGACCGGCACCTCCGGCTCCGGCGCCGACGTCGACAAGGTCCGCAAGGCCACCGAGCTGGTCCGCGAGCTGCGGCCGGACATCCTGGTCGAGGGCCCGATCCAGTACGACGCGGCGGTGGACGCCCACGTCGCGGCCACCAAGCTGCCGGGCTCCCCGGTGGCCGGGCGGGCCACCGTGCTGATCTTCCCGGACCTCAACACCGGCAACAACACCTACAAGGCCGTCCAGCGCTCGGCCGGCGCGGTCGCGGTCGGCCCGGTGCTCCAGGGGCTGCGCAAGCCCGTCAACGACCTCTCCCGCGGAGCGCTGGTGCAGGACATCGTCAACACCGTCGCGATCACCGCCATCCAGTCCCAGGACCACAAGGGGGCCGAACAGTGAGCAAGGGCACCCGCGTTCTCGTGCTGAACGCCGGCTCCTCGTCGGTGAAGTACCAGCTGATCGACATGCTGGACGGGGCCAAGCTGGCCTCCGGGCTGGTCGAGCGGATCGGCGAGAGCACCGGCCGGCTGGCGCACACCCCGCGCGGCGGCGAGGCCCGCGAGACCGTGCAGGTCTTCCCGGACCACTCCGCCGCGCTCAAGGCCGTCGCCGAGGAGCTGTCCGCCGACGGCCTCGGGCTGGACTCCCCCGAGCTGGCCGCGATCGGCCACCGGGTGGTGCACGGCGGGCTGCGGTTCACCGAGCCGACCGTGATCACCGACGAGGTGCTCAAGGAGATCCGCCGGCTGATCCCGGTCGCCCCGCTGCACAACCCGGCCAACATCACCGGCATCGAGGTGGCCCGCGCGCTGCGCCCCGACCTCCCCCAGGTGGCCGTCTTCGACACCGCCTTCCACGCCTCGATGCCCGAGTACGCGGCCCGCTACGCGATCGACCGGGCCGTGGCCGACGAGCACCGGGTGCGCCGCTACGGCTTCCACGGCACCTCGCACCAGTACGTCTCGCGGGCCACCGCCCGGCTGCTCGGCAAGGACCCGGCCGAGGTCAACGTGATCGTGCTGCACCTGGGCAACGGCGCCTCCGCCTCGGCCGTCGCCGGCGGCCGCTGCGTGGACACCTCGATGGGCCTGACCCCGCTGGAGGGCCTGGTCATGGGCACCCGCTCGGGCGACGTCGACGCCGGCGTGGTGTTCCACCTGCACCGGGTGGGCGGCCTGTCCGTGGACGAGATCGACGACCTGCTCAACCGCCGCAGCGGCCTGCGCGGGCTGTGCGGCGAGAACGACATGCGCGAGATCATGCGCCGGGCCGACGAGGGGGACGCGGACGCGCGGCTGGCGTTCGACGCGTACGTCCACCGGCTGCGCAAGTACATCGGCGGCTACTACGCGGTGCTCGGCCGGGTGGACGCGATCGCGTTCACCGCCGGCGTCGGGGAGAACGCGGCGCCGGTGCGCGCGGCGGCCACCGCGGGACTGGAGGAACTGGGCATCGCCGTCGACCCGGAGCTGAACTCGGTGCGGTCCGGCGAGGCCCGGATCATCTCGCCCGCGTACGCCCGGGTGGCGGTCGCCGTGGTGCCCACCGACGAGGAGCTGGAGATCGCCCGACAGGCCTTCGCGCTGGTGCACCGGGAACGCCGGGAGTCCGAGGACTGACACGGAATCGTCTCACTCCTCGGAACTTTTCGTCGGCGATTCCTCCCGGTGCGTACCGAATGCACCTATAACACGAACGGATAGACTGATCCATATGCGCCGAGCGAAAATTGTCTGCACCCTGGGTCCGGCCACGGACTCCTACGAACAGCTGAAGGCCATCGTCGAGGCGGGCATGAACGTCGCCCGACTGAACATGAGCCACGGCAACCACGCGGACCACGAGGAGCGGTACCGCAAGGTCCGCCAGGTCTCGGAGGACACCGGCAAGGCCATCGGCGTCCTTGCCGACCTCCAGGGTCCGAAGATCCGTCTGGCGACCTTCGCCAACGGCCCGGTGACCGTCGACAACGGCGACGAGTTCACCATCACCACCGAGGACGTCCCCGGTGACCAGCACATCTGCGGCACCACCTACAAGGGCCTGCCCGGCGACGTGAAGCCCGGCGACCCGATCCTGATCAACGACGGCGTCATCGCCCTGGAGGTCGTCAGCGTCGACGGCCCGCGGGTGAAGACCGTGGTGATCGAGGGCGGCGTGCTCTCGAACAACAAGGGCATCAACCTGCCCGGCGCGGCCGTGAACGTGCCCGCCCTGTCCGAGAAGGACAAGGACGACCTGCGCTTCGCGCTGCGCCTGGGCGTCGACATGATCGCCCTGTCCTTCGTCCGCAACGCGGACGACATCAAGGACGTCCACGAGGTCATGGACGAGGTCGGCATCCGGGTGCCGGTCATCGCCAAGATCGAGAAGCCGCAGGCCGTCGAGGCCATGGAGGAGATCGTCCTCGCCTTCGACGCCATCATGGTCGCCCGCGGCGACCTGGCCGTGGAGTACCCACTGGAGCGGGTGCCGCTGGTCCAGAAGCAGCTGGTCACCCTGGCCCGCCGCAACGCCAAGCCGGTCATCGTCGCCACCCAGATGATGGAGTCGATGATCCACGCCTCGCGCCCGACCCGCGCCGAGGTCTCCGACGTCGCCAACGCCATCCTGGACGGCGCCGACGCGGTCATGCTGTCCGCCGAGTCCAGCGTCGGCAAGTACCCGGTCGAGACCGTCCGCACCATGAGCCGGATCTGCGAGAAGGCCGAGGAGGAACTGCTCTCCCAGGGCCTCCAGCCGCTCAACCCGGGCCGCAAGCCGCGCACCCAGGGCGGCTCGGTCGCCCGCGCCGCGTGCGAGCTGGGCGACTTCCTGGACGGCAAGGCGCTGGTCGCCTTCACCAAGTCCGGTGACACCGCCCGCCGACTGTCCCGCTACCGCTCGCCGATCCCGGTGATCGCCTTCACCCCGGACAGCGCCACCCGCAACCAGCTCTCGCTGAGCTGGGGCGTCGAGGCGTACGTGACGGAGCAGGTGGCCACCACGGACGCGATGGTCGCGCAGGTCGACCGGGAGCTGCTGAAGATGGGCCGGCTCGGCGACGGCGACACCGTCATCGTCACCGCCGGTGTCCCGGTCGGCATCCCCGGCACCACCAACATGGTGCAGGTGCACCACCTGGGCACCCGGAGCGAGTGAGCACCCGTCAGGCCTGAACGCCCGTGGGGCGGTCCTCCTTCCGGAGGGCCGCCCCACGGGCCTTGCGGCCTCGGCTGCTTGTCGGCGTCGGCTGGTTGTCAGCCTCGGCTACTTGTCGGCCTCGGCTACTTGTCGCTGTACGGGGCGTCGTCGTTGAACAGGTGCATCCCGGGGATGTGCAGGGTGCCGCCGAACTGACCGGCCTGCTTGGCGGTGACGCCGGTCAGCTCCAGGTCCAGCGGGATCGGGATGGCGCCGATCAGGTCGTACAGCCAGCGCGGCAGGGTGTCCGGGGTGAGGGTGATCTCGCCCAGGTCGATCAGGATCGGCAGGCCGAGCACCTTGGAGAGGTGGCCGGACAGCCGCTCCACGTACATGGTGACCGGGCCGTTGCGCATGGTCGAGGTGGATCCCGGCGCGCCCTGGACGTGGAAGGTCACGCCGTTGCCCTCCAGGGTGGACATGTCGAGGTTGTCGATGTCCACGCTGTCGACCACGAACTTCAGGACGCGCTTGCTGCCGGTCGGGGTCTTCACGTCGTAGACGCCGTGGAAGGCCGCGCCGTGCAGGGCGAGCCGGCTGGTCTTCAGGGTCCAGTTCTGCTCCGGGACGACGTGCCCGGCGGCCGGGGCGCCCGCGGTCAGACTCCGGGCGTCCACATCGCAGTTGGGGTTCTCGGTGGGCGTCGCGGACGGGGTGCCGGAGGCCCCCGCGGAGGGCGTCGCCGCGGCCTTCCCGGACGGCGTCGCCGAGGGGGCCGCCTTGGTGCTCGCCCTGCCGCTCGGCGTGGCGGCGGGCGAGGGCTCGTCGGCGGCGGGCTGCGTCGCGGGCGGCGCGGCCTGCTGGGCGGCGGCGGCCGGGGCCTGCGGCTGGGCGGGCTGCGCCGGGGCGGCCGTGCGCGGGGCGGGGGCGGCGGGCGCGGCCGGACCGCCGGGCGCCGCGGGGGTGGTGGCCGGGGCGCCGCTCGGGGTCGCGCTCGGCGAGCCGTTCGGGGTGAACAGCCGGCTGACGCCGCCGAGCAGGTCGTCGATCAGCCCGGCCTGGGCCACCGTGCCGGCGTCGCCGATGGCGGCGGAGCGGGCGGCGGGCTGCTGGGCCGAGGGCTGGGTGGACGCGGTGGACGTCCCGGCCGCCGGCGGCTTGACCGGCGAGGTGGGCTGCTGGGCGGGCTGCTGGGCGGGCGCCGTGGTCGGCACCTGGGTCGGCACCGAGCCCGGGTCGGTCGACGGGCCGCCGGCCGGGGGCGTGGCGGACGGGGCCGAACCCGGCGCGGTGGACGGGCCGGGCGGCTCGGGCAGCTCGCTCTTGGGCACCGGCGTCTCGATCGGCGCCACGTCCGGCACCACGGCCGGCGCGGTGCCGCAGGGCTTGCCCGCCGCGGACTCGGCGACCGCCGGGTTGGGGGTGTAGGCGGCGGCCATCAGCAGCGCGGTCGGCACCGCCGCCATCGCCAGTGCCCGGCCCCTCAGCCGGACCCGTACGGGCGTGCGCGGGGCCGCGTGCCGGCCGGAGCGCTGCGCGGGAACGGTCGTACCGTCGGCTTGCTCGGCCGGCCCGGTCACCGCGCCTCCTCCTGGTCCGCGGCGCCGGCCGGCTGCGGGACGGCGGCACCGGCCTGCTTCGGCACGGCGGCCTCGGCGGCGGGCCGGGTGGCGGCCTCCGCGGCGGGCGCGGCGGCCACGGCCGCCTGGTCACCGGCGTCCGCGGCGTCACCGGCCCGGAGCCGGCGTCCGCGCTTCGCCGCCGGACCGGCCGGCGACTCGGCCGACGCCTCGGGCAGCGGCGCCCAGGAGACCAGCAGCCCCCCGCCGATCAGACCGGGCAGCAGGGCCAGGCCGAAGCCGGCCAGGTTGGACATCGGGATCGAGACCAGGGTCAGCAGGATGGTCGCGATGCCCGCGAAGACCCTGACGGCCTTCTGGAACCACCCGGCGATGCCGAGGGCGATCAGCAGGACGCCGATGAGCAGGGAGCCGGCACCCGCCGTGGTCGACATCGCGATGGTCACGCTGCCGAGCGCCAGGTGCGCGTAGGGGAAGTAGAGGATCGGGACGCCGGCGATCATGGCCAGCAGGCCGCCCCAGAAGGGCCTGGTGCGACGGAACGTGCGGAAGCCCCGCCAGACATATCCGATCGGATTCTGGCGGCCGGTCCGGGTTTCGACCGTTGCGCTGGACATGGTGCAGCTCCTCGGCATCGCTACGAGGGGAGTGAACGACTGGCGTGGGGCCGGGAACGGCGGAGCCCGCCGCCCCCGGCCCGCGAAAGGGCTCAGCTGTCGGGCGTGCCCGTCGGCGCGCCCTCAGGCAGGGCTCAGTAGCACTCGTTGCCCGGGCCGTCGCCCTGCTTGAGCGACAGGCTCAGGCCGTTGAGCACGAACTTGCCGGCCGAGGTGGCCCGGGCGGTCTGCTCGACGTTGTCCAGCGAGGCCGACTTGGCGGCCTGGGCGAAACCGGTGGCACCGGTCGGCAGGCCCTTGCCACCGCCGGCGGCGGAGACACCCGGGTGGGGCGTCCAGCCCTGGGTCGCCGTGCCGGGGAGGGTGGAGGCGTCCTGGCCGATGTTGATCTGGTTGAAGGTCGCGTCGGCCTTCAGCGACTCCATGTCGATCAGCAGGTTGTCGGCGTGCACCGGCTTGCCGTTGCCGCCCGCGTTCAGCTGGAGGGTGATCTTGCCCAGGCCGAACTTGGTGAGGTCGGTCACCACGGACTGGCACATGTTGGTGATGTCGGCCGAGTCGAAGGCCGAGACGGCGACCGGGTGCGCCGCGCCGTTGGCCTCGATGTCGACGGTGCCGAACTGCGAGAAGTTCGTGCCCTCCAGGTGGGAGGCCTTCACCTTGAACTGCTGGCCGGAAATGCTGAACGAGGCGGCGAGCGCGCTGTTGGCGATCGAGACGCCGACCATCGCGGTGGCCGCGATGCTCGGCACCATCACCAGTGCGAAGCGCTTCCAGCGGGTCTTGCCGTAGGTCTGGGACATGCGAGTCCTCCTTCTAGGACGTACATCTCCGGCTCCCCGGCGGCGCGTCCCGCGCCGGTGGGGGCCTGGGATGGGAGAGAGCTACGTCCTCGGTAGCGGAGAGCGCCTTGGGCGTCGTCGGACGCGGGAACGGCCCGCTTGCGGCGGACCTCCCGTCCAAGCACCGGCCGACCTTGTGGGGCGGCGGGCAGGACCGACGACATCGGCGATCACCCCCGAGCGACAACCAGCGACCGCGCAGGGCCGCGCGGCCGGTCGAAGGACAGGAACCGCCGTGGGACCGCGGATACCCCCCTGCCCTCCCTGCCGCCGACCGGGGCCGGCGGACCGCCCGGTGGGGATCCCTCGCTCCGCGTGACCGACCGGAATCGGCGGATGTGGAGTCTGGGACCGGGCGTGGCCGATCGTGCTTGAATCCCGGGCGAAGCACAAGAGGTGACTTACTGACGGGTAATGCAACATCAGGTGGCGTTGATCATGGAATCCCGGCGAGCTGCACCGAGCGTGACGCCTTGAAGGAATCGTGACGGCGAAATCCGCCGGAAACAGAAGCGAAACACCCGCGGGCGGTCACACATGGTGAGCACCCGCGGGTGAAATCAAGATTTGGTAAACCTCTGTCCGGTTGACCGGATTGTCGCCAAATCACCAGGCGACACCGCAGGTCATCCGCCGTGCCAGGCGACGGCCCCGAGCCGGGCGCGCGGCCCGGCCCGAGCCGGGCTCAGAACAGCACGCGCGCCAGCGCCGTACGGGCCGCGACGACCCGCGGGTCCTCCGGGCCGATCACCTCGAACAGCTCCAGCAGGCGCAGCCGGGCGGTGTCCCGGTCCTCGCCGGCCGTCCGACCGACAGTGGTCACCAGGCGCCCGAAGGCGTCCTCGACGTGACCGCCGACCAGGTCGAGGTCGGCCGCCTTGAGCTGGGCGTCGACGTCCTTCGGGTCGGCGGCGGCCGCCGCCCGGACGGCCTGGAGGTCCAGGCCCTCGATCCGCTTCAGCAGCTCGGCCTGGGCCAGGCCCAGCTTGGCCTCGATGTTGCCCGGCTGCTCGGCCAGCACGTTCCGGTACGCCTGGATGGCGCCATCCAGGTCGCCGGCGTCCAGCGCGTCGTGCGCGGCGGACAGCGCCGGGTCCTCGGGGCGCTGCGGCGCGGGGGCCGCGGCCTCGCCCGGAGCGACCGCGCCGGCCGCGCCGCCGGCCACGCCGAAGCGCTGCTCGGCGACCAGGATCAGCTGGTCCAGGATCTTGCGGACGTTGGCGGCGCTCTCCGCACCCTGGAACAGCGGCACCAGCTGGCCGGCCACCACGGCCATCACGGCCGGGATGCCCTGGATGCCGAACTGCTGGGAGAGCATCTGGTTGGCGTCCACGTCGATCTTGGCGAGCACGAAGCGGCCGGCGTACTCCTCGGCCAGGCTCTCCAGGATCGGGCTCAGCTGCTTGCAGGGCCCGCACCACTCGGCCCAGAAGTCGATGACGACCGGCACCTCGGTGGAGCGCTGGACGACCTCGGTCTCGAAGGTGTCCTCGGTGACGTCGATGACGAGCTGGTAGGCGGACTGGGCGGGGGCGACTCCGGCCGATTCGGCGGCGGCCGCCTGACGGGCCCGCTCGGCCCGGGCCTGCTCGGCCTTCTGGGCGGCCTCGCCGGCCGCCTTCACTGCGGCGAGGTCGACCGCGCCGCGCAGGGCGGAGCTGTTGGGACGCGAATTCCGTGGCTGCATGGCACCATCCTCCCCCGTCCGCGCTGCTGGCGGGCACCAACCTCCGGAAAGTCGCCCCGCGCGGGCCGCGCGGCGCGGGATTCCGGGCGCGGTGCCCCTCCCCCGGTAGCCTGGACCGTTCGGCGCGGATCCCCACCCGCGCCCGCACCGCTCCCGTCCCACGGGACGCGGCGCCTGGTTGTCGCTGCTTTCGCTACGAGTCGTAGCGTAACTGGAGCCGGGGCCCCGCCCGCAAGCCCCACCGGCGGTTCGGCGACGTGACCTGCCCCACTTTCCCGGGCCGTCCCGATGCCCGAACGGGCGAACAGTCGCTACCGTTACCAGCCCCACCCAAGTTACCCACCAGTAAAGCGCAAGGAGGCCCGGTGCCGGCCGCCCAGCCCCCAGCGAGCCCAGCGAACCCAGCGAACCCGGACAGCACGGAGCGCACGGAGCGCACGGAGCACCCCCGCCGGGCGCGCCCCGACGGGGCCGGCTCGACCCCCGAACCCGCGGCCCCCGAACCCGCGGGCACCACCCGGGCCAAGGGCCGCCCGCGCAGCGCCGCCGCCGACCGCGCGATCCTCGACGCCACCCGCGAAGCACTGGCCGAACTCGGCTGGGGCGGGCTGACCATGGGCCACGTGGCGAGCCGCGCCGGGGTCGCCAAGACCACCCTCTACCGCCGCTGGCCGTCCAAGAACGAGCTCGTGGTGGACGCCGTCGCCAGCCTCTTCGACGAGCTCGTGATGCCCGATCTCGGCAGCCTGCGGGCCGACATCGAGGCCGTGGTGGCCCAGTTCGCCGACCTGCTGGCCCGCCCGGAGACCCAGGCCGCGCTGCTCGCGCTGTTCGCCGAGGGAACCCGCGACCGGCAGCTGCGGCGCCGGATCCGCGAGTCCATCGTGGATCCGCAGAAGCGGCTGGTCCGCCAGGGCCGGGCGGCCGCCCAGGCGCGCGGGGAACTCGAAGCGGACTGCGACGCCGCGGTGGCCCGCGAGGAGGTCGACATCATCTTCGACACCATCGCGGGCACCGTCGAGCACCGCGTCCTGGTCAGCGGCGAGCCGATCACCCCGGAGTGGACCCGCCGCTTCACCGACCTGCTGCTCGGACCGTTCCTCGCGGGCTGACCGTCCCCCGCCGGCCGAGGGCGCGGCACCCGAGGACCACCGAGGACACGGCGAAGCCGCCGTACGGACTCCGTACGGCGGCTCCTCCTCGGTCCCGCGGGCCCGGCAGCCTCAGAACGCCGCGTTCTCCTGGTACGTCCCCCACTCCTGCCGCAGCGCGTTGCAGATCTCGCCGAGCGTCGCCTCGGCGCGCACCGCGTCCAGCATCGGCGGGATCATCGACTCGCCCGAGCGCGCCGCCGCCAGCATGGCGTCCAGCCCGGCGCGGACGGCCGCCTCGTCCCGGGCCGCCTTGCGCTCCCGCAGCACCCGGACCTGCTCGCGCTCGACCTCGTGGCTGACCCGCAGGATCTCCAGCTCGGGGGTGACGCTGCGCGGGTGGCAGTTGACGCCGACCACGCGCTTGTCGCCCTTCTCCACCGACTGCTGGTACTGGAAGGCCGCCTCGGCGATCTCCCCGGTGAACCAGCCCTCCTCGATGCCGCGCAGGATGCCGGAGGTGATCGGGCCGATCTCGTGGTCCTCGCGGCCCTTGTCCAGGATCCGCTGGAAGATCGCCTCGGCCTGCTGCTCGATCCGGTCGGTCAGCGCCTCGATGTACCAGGAACCGCCCAGCGGGTCGGCCACGTTGGCGACGCCGGTCTCCTCCATCAGCACCTGCTGGGTGCGCAGGGCGATCTCGGCGGCCTGCTCGGAGGGCAGCGCCAGGGTCTCGTCCAGGGCGTTGGTGTGCAGCGAGTTGGTGCCGCCGAGCACCGCGGCCAGCGCCTCGACGGCGGTGCGGACCACGTTGTTGTACGGCTGCTGCGCGGTCAGCGAGACGCCGGCGGTCTGGGTGTGGAAGCGCAGCCACTGCGCCTTGTCGGTCTTGGCGCCGAAGCGCTCGCGCATCCAGCGGGCCCAGATCCGGCGCGCGGCGCGGAACTTGGCGATCTCCTCGAAGAAGTCCAGGTGCGCGTCGAAGAAGAAGGACAGGCCGGGCGCGAAGACGTCCACGTCCAGGCCGCGGGACAGGCCCAGCTCGACGTAGCCGAAGCCGTCCGCGAGGGTGTACGCCAGCTCCTGCGCGGCCGTCGCCCCGGCCTCGCGGATGTGGTAGCCGGAGACCGACAGCGGCTTGTACGCGGGGATGCCCTCGGCGCAGTGGGCCATCAGGTCGCCGATCAGGCGCAGGTGCGGCTCGGGCGCGAAGAGCCACTCCTTCTGCGCGATGTACTCCTTGAAGATGTCCGTCTGGAGGGTGCCGTTGAGCACCGCCGGGTCCACGCCCTGGCGCTCGGCCGCGACCAGGTACATGCAGAAGATCGGCACGGCCGGGCCGCTGATCGTCATCGAGGTGGTGACCTCGCCGAGCGGGATGCCGTCGAACAGCACCTCCATGTCGGCGGCCGAGTCGATGGCCACGCCGCAGTGGCCGACCTCGCCGAGCGACTTCGGGTCGTCCGAGTCGTAGCCCATCAGGGTGGGCATGTCGAAGGCGACCGAGAGGCCGCCGCCACCCGCGTCCAGGATCATCCGGTAGCGCTCGTTGGTCTGCTGGGCGTTGCCGAAGCCGGCGAACTGGCGGATGGTCCAGGTGCGGCCCCGGTATCCGGTCGGGTGCAGGCCGCGGGTGTACGGGTACTCGCCCGGCCAGCCGATCCGCTCGAAGCCCTCGTAGGCCTGCCCGGCGGGCGGGCCGTAGACCGGCTCGACCTCGTCCCCGGAGAGGGTGCTGAAGTCCGCGTCCCGCTTGCGGGCCTTGTCGTACCGCTGCTGCCAGCGCTGCCGGCCGCGCTCGATCTCCTCGGCGTCCATGACCCCGAACTCCGCTCCGTACGGCCGCCACGGCACGGGCGGCACAGCTAGTAGGACGTCCTAACAATTTACTCGGACGTCCTAGTACTTGTCGACGGAAGATCGCCCGCACGGCCTGGAATCCACCCTGACGGGCCCGGAAACGGCAGGCCCGAAACGGCGGCAGGCCCGGGAGCGGCGGGCCCGGAAACGGCGGCAGGCCCGGGAACGACGGGAGCGCCCCTCCCCCGGTCGGGGAAGGGGCGCTCCGGAAGGCGCGGGCGGCGGGGCTCAGACCTCGGCCGGCTGGCGGGCGCCGTCGCCCGCCGGGAGCTTCTCGGCGGCCTCGCGGGCCACCTTGCGCTCGAAGACGAAGGAGAGGAAGGGGATGCAGCCCGCCGCCAGGGTGAGCACCAGCCGGCCCATCGGCCACTTCAGCTTCTGCCCGAGCAGGAAGGTCACCACGAAGTACCCGATGTAGAGGTAGCCGTGCAGCATCGCGACGTAGGTGGTGACGTCCTCGGCCGCGCCGAAGCCGTACTTCGCGACCATGAAGCCGCAGAACACCAGCAGCGCCACACCGGTCGCGACGGCCAGGGCCCGGTACCAGCCCAGCAGGGGGGTCGCCTTCATGATCTTCCTCGCCTCGCTCGGCAGTGTCGGCCGGTACGCCCGGATCCGCGCACCGCTCCCACGAGGGTAGCCGCCCTCACGGCCGCGCCTTCGCAGCCCCCTCGTCCGGATCGGCGAAGTCGCCGGCGGCGACCCGCAGCGGCCTGAGCAGATCGAAGACCTGGCGGCACTGCCCGGCGTCGTACTCCTCCAGCCCGAACTCCATCGCCATCAGCTCCCGGGTCGCCTCCTCGACCACCTCGCGGCCGCGCCGGGTGATCGCGGCCAGCACGCCGCGGCCGTCCAGCGGGTTGGGGCGGCGGGCGACCAGCCCGGCCCGCTCCAGGCGGTCGACGGTGTTGGTGACGCTGGTCGGGTGGACCATCAGCCGCTCGCCGATCTTGGAGAGCGAGAGCTCGCCGGTCCGGCTGAAGGTCAGCAGCACCAGGGCCTCGTAGCGGGCGAAGGTCAGCCCGTACGGCTTGAGCACCGCGTCCACCCGGGAGAGCAGGATCTGGTGGGCGCGCATGATCGAGGTGATCGCCGCCATCGAGGGGACCGCGCCCCAGCGGCGGGTCCACAGCTCGTCGGCGCGGGCGATCGGGTCGAAGTCGAGAGCGAGGGGCTTGGCCACCTCCTTACCGTACCGGCGGACGGGGCTGGTGCTACCAGGCCGTCCTGATGGTGGACAAGCGCAACACGTGGCGGGAACCCGCCAATCGGACGGCCAGGTCCATACCAGGACATTGCGCCGGTGTGAACGCGCGGCAACGGGCGTCCGGCGCACCGGGGTTGGGCTCCGATCGGCCCGGCGCCGCGTCACCAGGCCTCGGTTCGGACGGTAACCCGCCGCAAGACCGGGCGTTTTCACCCCTTCTGTCCGACCGTTCACATTCCCCCGCCGTGGCGGGACTTGGCCAATTCATGAGCAAGACCTGTCATTTGATTTGCTCGATTGTCATGCTTTCGGCCAACCCCGTTCGGCATCCACCACCCCCACCCACCGGTGGCGAAGCCGCTTCGACCGCACGGGGACCTGCACGTCAGCGCCCGTTCCGCCCCTCAGGTGCCGGCCCCCGGCCCCCGGAACGCCGCGACCGCGTCCGCTCGCGGTTTCCCGGAAGGACCCGTTCGTGAAGCGAAAGCTCGCCGCAGTCGCCGTACTCTCCGCCACCGCCCTGCTCACCGGTGTCGTCCAGGTGAGCACCGTGGCCGTCGCGGACCCCGCCCCGCACTCCCGGGCCGCACAGCAGCGCGCCGACCTGATCGCCCTGGCGAACGGCCAGGCCGCCAAGGTGGCGCACGCCCTCGCCCTCGGCGGCCAGGAGCAACTGGTGGCCAAGGACGCCGTGGTGGACGCCGACGGCACCCGCCACCTGCGCTACGAGCGCACCCTCGCCGGCCTGCCGGTCCTGGGCGGGGACCTGGTGGTGCACCAGAAGGCCGACGGCTCGACCACCTCCGTGGACAAGGCGACCGGCGCGAGCCTCGCCCTGCCGAGCCTCACCCCGCAGATCCCCGCCGACAAGGCCGCCGCCCAGGCGACCGGCGCCGTGCAGTCCACCATCGGCATCACCGCCGACGCGGACGAGTCCCCGCTGACCGAGGTCCACCAGACCGGCGCCGCCGAGCTGGTGGTCTGGGCCGCCGACGGCAGCCCGCGCCTGGCGTACCGCACCACGGTCGAGGGCCTGCGCGCCGACGGCACCCCGAGCCGCCAGCTGCTGGTCACCGACGCGGCGAGCGGCCAGGTGCTCTCCAGCCACGAGCAGGTCCGGACCGCCTCCGGCACCGGCAAGGGCGTCTTCGTCGGCACCGTCCCGCTGACCACCACCCAGAGCGGCAGCTCGTACCAGCTGAAGGACGCGACCCGCGGCGGGCAGGCCACCTACACCCTGAAGGGCAGGACCTCCGGCTCCGGCACCCTCGTCGCCAACAGCACCAACAGCTTCGGCAGCGGCCTGGCCTCCAACACGGAGTCCGCCGCGGTGGACGCCCAGTACGGCGCGGCCGCCACCTGGGACTTCTACAAGAACACCTTCGGCCGCAACGGCATCAAGAACGACGGCGTCGGTGCCGCGAGCCGGGTCCACTACGGCCGCAACTACGTCAACGCGTTCTGGGACGACAGCTGCTTCTGCATGACCTACGGCGACGGCACCAGCAACACCCACCCGCTGACCGAGCTGGACGTGGCCGGCCACGAGATGAGCCACGGCGTCACCTCGGCCACCGCCAACCTGAACTACTCCGGCGAGTCCGGCGGCCTCAACGAGGCCACCTCGGACATCTTCGGCTCGATGGTGGAGTTCTACGCCAACCTGCCCGCCGACAAGCCGGACTACCTCATCGGCGAGCTGATCGACATCAACGGTGACGGCACCCCGCTGCGCTACATGGACCAGCCGTCCAAGGACGGCGCCTCGGCCGACTACTGGTCCTCCAGCGTCGGCAGCAAGGACGTCCACTACTCCTCGGGCGTCGCCAACCACTTCTTCTACCTGCTCGCCGAGGGCAGCGGCGCCAAGACCATCAACGGCGTCAACTACAACAGCCCGACCTACAACGGCTCGACCCTCGCCGGCATCGGCCGGGACAAGGCCGCGCAGATCTGGTACAAGGCGCTGACCACCTACATGACCTCGACCACCAACTACGCGGGTGCCCGCACCGCGACCCTGAAGGCCGCGAGCGACCTGTACGGCGCGAGCAGCGCCGAGTACAGCGCCGTCGCCGCGACCTGGACCGCCGTCAACGTCAACTGACGCACCGCACAGGCGCACCGGACGCCCGGGTCCCCCTCAGGAGGGCCCGGGCGTCCGGCCGTTCCGGCGTTCCGGCGTTCCGGAGCGCGGGTGCCCGGCGTTCCGGCGGGCGCGGGTGCCCGGCGGCCCCCGGGGCTGTCAAGGCCGTCCGGCTGGCGGAGTCCCGCCAGGGGGACGAACCGCCGAAACCGGGCAACGGGCGGCAACCGAACCATCCGTACCGGGACTGGCGGTTCCTGGCCAATCCCGGAGGCACTCTGTCCATCCCTGCCAACGATTGTCATGCTTCTGACCAAGTCCCGTCCGACCCTCCGCCGCCCCCACCCACTCCGGCGGAGCGTCAGGAACCGCACGGGACCGGCACGTCCGCGCCCTACCGCCCCCAAGGTGCCAACCCCGGCGCCCCGGTACGCGGCGCACCCGCAGCGCACCCGCGGGTCTCGTGGAAGGAACCCCCGCACGTGAAGCGAAAGCTGACTGTCGGAGCCGTACTCTCCGCCACCGCCCTGCTGGCCGGCGTCATCCAGATCGCCGCCGCTCCCGCCCAGGCCGCCGCCCCCTCGCCGGCGCAGCAGCAGTCCGCGCTGCTCGCGCTGGCCGCCGGGCAGAGCGCCCCGGCCGCCCAGGCCCTCGGCCTCGGCGGCCAGGAGAAGCTGGTGCCCAAGGACGTGGTGGTGGACAAGGACGGCACGCGCCACCTGCGGTACGACCGGACCTACGCGGGCCTGCCGGTGATCGGCGGCGACCTGGTCGTCCACCAGAAGGCCGACGGCTCGGTGAAGTCCGTCGACCAGGCCTTCGCCGGCAAGCTGTCGGTGCCCAGCCTGACCCCGGGCCTCGCCGCGCCGCAGGCCGCCGAGGCGGCCACCGCCGCGGTGCGGGCGACCGTCGGCATCACCGCCGACGCGGACGAGGCGGCGCTCACCCGGGTCGACGGCGCCGGCGCGCCCGAGCTGGTCGTCTGGGCCGCCGACGGCACCCCGCGGCTGGCCCACCGCACCGTGGTCTCGGGCCAGCGCTCCGACGGCACCCCGAGCCGCCAGGAGGTGATCACCGACGCCGCCACCGGCCAGGTGCTCGCCAGCGACGAGAAGGTGCAGACCGCCACCGGCACCGGCAAGGGCGTCAACGTCGGCACCGTCACGCTGACCACCACCCAGAGCGGTTCGAGCTACCAGCTCAAGGACGCCTCCCGGGGCAACCAGTCCACCACCGACCTCAAGGGCGGCACCTCGGGCAGCGGCACGCTGTTCAGCAACACCACCAACTCCTGGGGCAACGGCCTGCCCTCCAACCGCGAGTCCGCCGCCGTGGACGCCCAGTACGGCGCGGCGGCCACCTGGGACTACTACAAGAACACCTTCGGCCGCAGCGGCATCAAGAACAACGGCGTCGGCGCCGCGAGCCGGGTCCACTACAGCACCAACTACGTCAACGCGTTCTGGGACGACTCCTGCTTCTGCATGACGTACGGCGACGGCGCGAGCAACACCCACCCGCTGACCGCCATCGACGTCTCCGGCCACGAGATGAGCCACGGCGTCACCTCCGCCACCGCCGGCCTGATCTACTCGGGCGAGTCCGGCGGCCTCAACGAGGCCACCTCGGACATCTTCGGCACCATGGTCGAGTGGTCCGCCAACCTGGCGTCCGACCCGGGCGACTACCTGATCGGCGAGAAGCTCAACATCAACGGCAACGGCACGCCGCTGCGCTACATGGACAAGCCCTCCAAGGACGGCGCCTCGGCCGACTACTGGTCCTCCACCGTCGGCAACAAGGACGTCCACTACTCCTCGGGCGTCGCCAACCACTTCTTCTACCTGCTGTCCGAGGGCAGCGGCGCGAAGGTCATCGGCGGGGTCAGCTACAACAGCCCGACCTCCAACGGCTCGACGGTCACCGGCATCGGCCGGACCAAGGCGGCCGCGATCTGGTACCGCGCGCTGACCGTCTACATGACCTCCACCACCAACTACAAGGCCGCCCGCACCGCGACCCTGAAGGCCGCCACCGACCTGTACGGCACGGGCAGCGTCGAGTACAACACCGTCGCCGCGGCCTGGAGCGCGGTGAACGTCAGCTAGCCGTCCACGGCGCGGGCCGCCGGCCGGGCCGGCCCGCGCCGGCCCCGGTGCGAACGAGCCACCCCCGGTAAGAAACGGCGACAGGCTGCCGCGGCCCTTTGGGAGAGGAGGCCGTGGCAGCCTGTCGACCGTCCACGAGGAGCCGGGGCTCAGGCGGTGGCGGGCTTCGGCTCGCCCCGCTCCTCGCGGGCGAGCATCCGCTCGGCGAAGAAGCCGCCGGTGGGCACCACCGCGAGCACGAACAGCAGGACGCCGCGCTTGGCGTCCCACTTCTGCGCCTGCCAGGCCTGGATCCAGAAGACCACGTACAGGATGAACAGGATGCCGTGGACCATGCCCATCACCGGGACGGCGTCGAACGAGGTGGTCCGCTTCAGCACCGAGCAGATCAGCAGCAGGATGAAGGAGACCCCTTCGGGGCCGGAGACCAGGCGCAGGCGGTGGACGGCGCTGCTGTTCACGATGGATACCTCAATACGGGGGTCGGAGGCGCGGGCGCGCTTGTGAAGCCACTCACAAGCATTCCGGCCATTATCGCCGAGCACACCCGCGGCCCCCCGGCCGGGGGTGGCCACCGTGCCCGATCTCACAGCGCCCGCCGGCCCTGTCACAGCTGTGTGCCGGAACGCCTCCAAGGGCGGCCACCCGCCCCCGGGAACCCCTATCCTGCTGCCCGCGCGCCCACCGATCCGGGCGCCGACGCATCACACACGGGGGTAGTCGCCACATGCTCAAGCTCGACTGGGACCGCAGGACCTGCGCCAGGCGCGGCCACACCACCTACGCGCCGACGGAGCCCGAACTGGCCTCCCGGCTGCACGCCTCGACCGCCCTCGGCGACGCCTGGCGCTGCCTGCGCTGCGGCGACTTCGCGCTGGGCGCCCCGCACGGCTCCGGCCCGGCCGAGGACGCGCCGCTGGTACCGCGCGGCAAGGCGCTGCGGGACCTGTTCATCCTGCGCTTCCTGGCCGTCGAACGGGTGCTGCGCGGACTGCTGATCATCGTGGTCGCCTGGGCCGTGTGGAAGTTCTCCAACAGCCAGGACGCCGTGCACCGGGTGTTCGACGAGAACCTCACCGTCTTCAGGCCGGTCACCGACCACTTCCACTGGGACCTCGAACACGCCCCGATCGTCGAGACGATCCGCAAGACCTTCGACTTCAAGAAGAGCACCCTGCTGATCGTCGCGGGCGCCCTGGTCGCCTACGCGGTGGTCGAGATCGTCGAGGCGGTCGGCCTCTGGCTGAACAAGCGCTGGGCCGAGTATCTGACGGTGGTCGCCACCGCGGCCTTCCTGCCGCTGGAGGGCTACGAGCTCAGCCACCACGTCAGCGCCCTGAAGGTCTGCACCCTGGTGCTGAACGTCGCGGCGGTGCTCTGGATCCTGCTCTCCAAGCGCCTGTTCGGGCTGCGCGGCGGCGTGGTGGCCTTCGAGGCGGAGCGCCACTCGGCCTCGCTGCTGGAGGTCGAGCAGGCGGCCGGCACCGCCGCGCGCCCCGGACACGGCGCGCACGCCCGGCTCTGAGCGGGGGCGTGCGCGCCGGCCTGACCGGCGCGTTTGTCGCAGCCTGGTACCAGTTGGCGCGCGCACTCTCCCCGGGCCACGGCCGCAGCGGCTAGATTGCGGCCGTGGCACAGTTCAGACTCCAGGGATCGCGCGTGCTCGCCGTCGAATTGGGCGGTGACGCCGTCAAGGCGCGAAACGGTTCGATGGTCGCCTACACCGGGCAGATGGCCTTCAAGAAACTGACCGGCGGCGGGGACGGCCTGCGCGGCATGGTCACCCGCCGGCTGACCGGCGAGAAGATGACGGTCATGGAGGTGAAGGGACAGGGCACCTGCTACTTCGCCGACAAGGCCACCGAGATCAATCTGGTCCGGCTGAACGGCGAGACGCTGTACGTCGAGTCGGACAACCTGCTCTGCACGGAGTCCACCCTGCACACCGGCACCAGCTTCACCGGGCTGAACGGCATGTCCTCCGGCAACGGCCTGTTCACCACCAAGGTGGAGGGGCACGGCTGGGCGGCCGTCACCTCCAACGGGCCGGCCGTCATCCTGCGGGTCGACAAGAGCATGCCGCTGCGGGTGGACCCGGGCGCGTACGTGGCGCACACCGGCACCCTGCAGCGCAGCCTGAAGTCGGGCGCGGGCTGGACCACGCTCATCGGCGAGGGCGGCGGCGAGGCCGTCCAGATCGAGTTCACCGGCGAGGGCCTGGTGTACGTCCAGCCCTCCGAGAAGGTCACCGTCGGGGGTGACGTCTGATGGGCTTCACGAAGATCAACGGCAAGATGGTCGAGGCCCAGGTCGTCCCCGGGCAGCGCCTGTTCAGCCAGCGCGGCGCGATGCTCGCGTACAGCGGCGACGTCCGCTTCACGCCGAACATCACCGGCGGGCAGGGCGGCGTGATGTCGATGATCGGGCGCCGGGTGGCCAACGAGGACACCCCGCTGATGACCGTCGAGGGCCAGGGCCGGGTGATGTTCGGCCACGGCGGCCACCACGTCCACGTGATCGACCTGTTCGGCGACACCCTCTACGTCGAGGCGGACCGGCTGCTCGCCTTCGAGGGCACGCTGCGGCAGTCCACCATGTTCATGGGCTCGCAGGGCGGGGTGATGGGCATGGTCCGCGGGCAGGTCACCGGGCAGGGCCTGTTCACCACCAAGCTGGAGGGCCAGGGCTCGGTCGCGGTGATGGCCCACGGCGGCGTCTTCGAGCTGCCGATCGTCCCCGGCCAGTCGGTGCACGTCGACCCCCAGGCGTACGTGGCGCACCGCGGCGACGTGCGCAACAAGCTGTCCACGGCGCTGGGTTGGCGCGACATGATCGGCCGCGGCTCGGGCGAGGCGTTCCAGCTGGAACTGTCCGGGCAGGGCGCGGTGTACGTCCAGGCGAGCGAGGAGAAGCTCTGATGTCCTACCCGCCGCAGCCCCCGTACGGCTCGCCGCACAACCAGCCGACCCAGCCCGGCTTCGCGGTGCCGCCGGGCGCCGTCCCGCCGGGGTACGGCCCGCAGCAGGGCGGCTACCCGCCGCCCCCGCCCGGCGGCTACCCCCCGCCGCCGCAGCAGCCTTACGCCCAGCAGCCTCCGCCGCCGCCCCAGCAACAGCCTTACGCCCAGGAGCAGTTCGGCGGACCGGTGGCACCGCTGCCGAGCGGCCACGGCGGCATCGGGCCGGTGGTGTGGGACGCCCACAGCCTGCCGGCCGGCGACAACGTCAACCCGTACGCCTTCTCGGTCGACCTGAACGGCTCGTACTTCCTCCAGAAGGGCAAGATGGTCGCCTACTACGGCGACATCACCTTCAAGGGCGTCGGCGCCGGAGCGGTCGACCGGATGCTCGGGCAGCACTTCAACTCGCCGATGCACGCGGCGGACTGGGTGGTCGCCGAGGGCCGGGGCAAGCTGCTGCTGGCCGACCGGGCCTTCGACCTCAACTCGTACGACCTGGACGAGGGCAACCTGACCGTCCGCTCCGGCAACCTGCTGGCCTTCGACCCGACGCTGCGGCTCAAGCAGTCGATCATCCCGGGCTTCCTGACCCTGATCGGCACCGGCCGCTTCGTCGCCGCCTCCAACGGGCCGGTGCACTTCGTCGAGCCGCCGATCCGGGTGGACCCGCAGGCACTGGTCGGCTGGGCGGACTGCCCGGCGCCGTGCCACCACTACGACCACGACTACATGCACGGGCTGATCGGCGGCCTGCGCCGGCTGACCGGCTTCGGCGGGGCCTCCGGCGAGGAGCACCAGTTCGAGTTCATCGGCGCCGGCCAGGTGCTGCTGCAGTCCAGCGAGAAGCTGCTGGCGGAGCGGTCGGTCGGCGCGGTCGGCGCCGAGGCGGGCGTCCCGATGGGCGGCGTGCCGTCCCAGCCGGGCACGGCCGGGCACGGCGGCGGGAATCCCAACATCCCCGGGCTCGGTAACCTGGGCGACCTCGGGCGACGTTTCGGCCTGTAAACTTGTACAAGATTGAACTAAATCGGCTATGCTAGAGGGCATGGATACGCACACGATCGACACTGCGGACACCCCTCCGTCGCAGCCCGAGGAGCAGACTCCCTGGCTGACCGCCAGGGAGCAGCGGATGTGGCGCGCCCATCTGGAGGTCGCCAAGCTGCTGGACTACCAGCTCAGCCGCGAACTCCAGCCCCACAACCTGGCGATCAACGACTACGAGATCCTGGTCGTGCTCTCCGAGGCCCCGGACCGCCGGATGCGGATGACCGACCTCGCGACCGCCACCCTCCAGTCGAAGAGCCGCCTCTCCCACCAGATCACCCGGATGGAGACCGCCGGCCTGGTGCTGCGCCAGGAGTGCCCCGGCGACCGCCGCGGCCTCTACGCCCACCTCACCGAGCACGGCTGGGAGACCATGCAGCAGGTCGCCCCGGACCACGTGCGCAGCGTCCGCGCCCACTTCATCGACCGCTTCACCCCGGAGCAGCTCGACGCCATGTACGAGGCCCTCGCCCCCATCGCCGACCACCTCCGCGGCCTGCGCGGCAAGCCGTAACCTCCCGCAGCACCGAGCTCCCCCGTCGCCGCTCCGGCCCCGCCGAAGCGGCGACGGCATTTCCCGCCCGCACCAGAAGTCGGCCCCGCCGACTTCCTACGCGGAGTGAGGGGTGCTGGGCGGGAGGTCAGCTCGCGGTCAGGCCCGCGACGAGTTCGTCGGCCGCGCCGTACGGGTCCAGGTCGCCGGCGGCCACGCGTTCGGCGAGGACGACCAGGCGCCGGTCCCCGCGCAGGTCGCCGATCCGGGCCCGCAGTTCGGCCAGGGCGATCGCCTCGATCTCCTCGGCCGCCCGGCGGCGGCGCCGTGCGGCGAGTTCACCGTGCTCCTCCAGCCAGGCGCGGTGCTTCTCCAGCGCCTCGACCACCTCGTCCACGCCCTCGCCGCGCGCCGCGACGGTCTTGACGATCGGCGGGCGCCAGTCCCCCGGCTCCCGGGCCTCGCCGAGGCCCAGCATGTGGTTGAGCTCCCGGGCGGTGGCGTCGGCGCCGTCCCGGTCGGCCTTGTTGACCACGAAGAGGTCGCCGATCTCCAGGATCCCCGCCTTCGCGGCCTGGATGCCGTCGCCCATCCCGGGGGCCAGCAGCACCACGGTGGTGTCGGCCTGGGCGGCGACCTCGACCTCGGACTGGCCCACGCCGACGGTCTCCACGAGGATCACCTCGCAGCCGGCCGCGTCCAGCACCCGCAGTGCCTGCGGCGCCGCCCAGGAGAGCCCGCCGAGGTGGCCGCGGGTGGCCATCGAGCGGATGAACACCTCGGGGTCGGTGGCGTGGTCCTGCATCCGGACCCGGTCGCCCAGCAGCGCGCCGCCGGAGAACGGCGAGGACGGGTCGACGGCCAGCACCCCGACCCGCTTGCCGAGCCGCCGGTAGGCGGAGACCAGCGCCGAGGTGGAGGTGGACTTGCCGACCCCGGGCGAGCCGGTCAGGCCCACCGTGTACGCCCGCCCGGTGTACGGCGCGAGCGCGGCCATCGCCTCCCGCAGCTGCGGGGCGGCGTTCTCGACCAGCGTGATCAGCCGGGCGACCGCCCGCGGCCGGCCCTGCCGGGCCTGCTCGACCAGCGTGGCGACATCGATCATCAGGAACTCCTAGCGCAATGCCGTCGAATGCCGAAAGGGGCTGCGGACCGCCACACGCGGTCCGCAGCCCTAGGGGTCAATCGGCCGGTCAGGCCTTCGGGACGCGCACGATCAGCGCGTCGCCCTGGCCGCCGCCGCCGCACAGCGCGGCCGCGCCGACCCCGCCGCCGCGGCGCTGCAGCTCCAGCGCCAGGGTCAGCACCACGCGGGCGCCGGACATCCCGATCGGGTGGCCGAGCGCGATGGCGCCGCCGTTGACGTTGACGATGTCGGAGGAGACGCCCAGGTCCTTCATGGACTGGTGGGCGACGGCCGCGAAGGCCTCGTTGATCTCGATCAGGTCGAGGTCGGCGACCTCCAGGCCCTCCTTGGCCAGCGCGTGCTTGATCGCGTTGGACGGCTGCGACTGGAGCGAGTTGTCCGGGCCGGCCACGTTGCCGTGCGCGCCGATCTCGGCGATCCAGGTCAGGCCGAGCTCCTCGGCCTTGGCCTTGCTCATCACGACCACGGCGGCGGCGCCGTCGGAGATCTGCGAGGAGGTGCCGGCGGTGATCGTGCCGTCCTTGGCGAAGGCCGGGCGCAGCTTGGCCAGGCCCTCGACGGTGGTGTCCGCGCGGATGCCCTCGTCCTGGCTGAACAGCACCGGCTCGCCCTTGCGCTGCGGGATGGCGACCGGGACGATCTCGGCGTCGAAGACCCCGTCGGCCTGCGCCTTGGCGGCCCGCTGGTGGGACGCGGCGGCGATCTCGTCCTGCGCCTCGCGCGGGATGCCCAGGCGGGTGTTGTGCTTCTCGGTGGACTCGCCCATCGGGATGTTCTCGTAGGCGTCGGTGAGGCCGTCGTGGGCCATCGCGTCGAGCATCGCGATCGCGCCGTACTTGAAGCCCTCGCGGGACTTCGGCAGCAGGTGCGGGGCGTTGGTCATCGACTCCTGGCCGCCGGCCACGACGATGTCGAACTCCCCGGCGCGGATCAGCTGGTCGGCCAGCGCGATGGCGTCGAGGCCGGAGAGGCAGACCTTGTTGATGGTCAGCGCCGGCACGTTCATCGGGATGCCGGCCTTGACGGCGGCCTGGCGGGCCGGGATCTGGCCGGCGCCGGCCTGGAGCACCTGGCCCATGATCACGTACTGGACCTGCTCGCCGGTGATCCCGGCCCGCTCCAGGGCGGCCTTGATCGCCACGCCGCCGAGGTCGGCGCCGGAGAAGCCCTTGAGCGAACCCAGCAGGCGGCCCATCGGGGTCCGCGCACCGGCAACGATCACAGAGGTGGTGTTGGTCATGGGACGGGCCCCTTCGCACGTCGTGGCCAGGTGAGGATGCGCTCAATGTACTGACCCGTTACGCGGCCGTCACCGGAGCGACGGTGTGATCGAGCGCACTGGCACCCTCCAGTCAACACCGTGCCGACCCGCTCCGGGTGAACCGCCCGCCGTGTGAGCAGGCTCGCACCCCGGACACTGGCGTGCCGCGCGGGCATGCGCTGCACTTGGTGCACCCTTTCCCACCGCCCTTCCCCTCACCCGGAGGCCGTCGTGCTGACCCGAATCGACCACATCGGCATCGCCTGCCGCGACCTCGACAAGACGGTCGAGTTCTACCGCGCCACCTACGGCTTCGAGGTCTTCCACTCCGAGGTCAACGAGGAGCAGGGCGTCCGCGAGGCCATGCTCCGGATCAACGGCACCGACGACGGCGGCGCCTCCTACCTCCAGCTGCTGGAGCCCACCCGGCCCGACTCCACCGTGGCCAAGTGGCTGGAGAAGAACGGCGAGGGCGTGCACCACATCGCCTTCGGCACCGCCGACGTGGACGGCGACGCCGAGGCCATCCGGGACAAGGGCGTCCGGGTCCTCTACGAGCAGCCGCGGATCGGCTCGATGGGGTCGCGGATCACCTTCCTGCACCCCAAGGACTGCGGCGGCGTCCTGACCGAGCTGGTGACCTCCGCGCAGCAGGGCCACGACGGGCACTGACCCCCTCCCGGACCGCCCCGGGGCGGGCGGCGCCCCGGGGGCGGCCGACGGTCCGTCGGTCATGACCCGTCAGTAACCTGGCGGGAAGAGCCGGAAAACACCCCTGCGGCCATTCCCCCGCAGTGCGCTCCCACTACAATGCCCAGGTGCGCGAAGGCTCCGGGGGACGGAGGCGACGGGCACGGCCGAAGACAGGCCCGTCCGCCCGCCGGTGGTCGGCCCGTCGCAAGGGGAGTCCATTACGCGGGCACGGCTGAACAGTCGCAAGACGGATCTGTCACCATTCTCCACAAGGCAAGAGTTCGCCCAGGAGTCCACTCGGACGGGGGAACGCGGCACCCCCGCGCTCCCGTGCCCGGACTCCGACGACCGCGGCGGGCGGCCCCGGCATGACGGGGAGCCGTCCACCGGCTGCGGATGCAAGGAGCCAGTCGGACCGGCGCCCGGGATACCGGAGCCCGGCACCGGCCGGGTCGAGGACGCGACCAGGAGATGGATGGGACCGCGGAGTGCGGGGCAACGACCGCTACGAGGCTGACGATCACCTCTCCCAGTTCGAGGCCGAGATGGGTCGGACTCGGAAGGAGCGGGACAAGGCAGTCGAGCATGCCGAGGACCTCGCCTACCAGGTGGAGGTGCTGCGGGCCAAGCTGCACGAGTCCCGCCGCATGCTCGCCCAGCCGCGCGCCTTCGACGCCGTCTCCGGCCAGGCCGAGCAGATGCTCCGCACCGCCGAGATGCAGGCCCAGCAGCTGCGCGCCGACGCCGAGCGCCAGCTGCGCGACTCCCAGGCCGCCACCCAGCGGATCATGGCCGAGGCCGCCGAGCGCACCGCCCGGCTGGAGGCCGACCTCGCCGCCCGCCGGCGCCAGCTGGAGGACGAGCTCACCGAACTGCGCCGCTCCGCCGAACAGCACGTCAACGGCTGGGCCGAGCAGACCAGGGCCGGCTCCGAGCAGGAGGCCCAGCGGCTGCTCCAGGAGGCCCGCGCCGAGGCCGAGCGGATGGTCGCCGCCGCCCGAGCGGAGGCCGTCGCCCTCTCCGACCACGCCCGCGCCCAGACCGCCGCCGACGTGGACGCCGCCCGCGGTGAGGCCCAGGCCGCCGCCGAGGCCGCCCTGCAGCGGGCCCAGAACGACGCCGAGCGTCTGCTGCGCGCCGCCTCCGAGCAGGCCCAGCAGGCCGGCGCCCAGGCCGCCGCCGACGTGGACGCCGCCCGCGGCCAGGCCCAGCAGGAGCTGGCCGCCGCGCACGTCGCCGCCGAACAGCAGCTGACCGTCGCGCACGCCGAGATCAGCCGGCTCAAGGAGCAGGCCGCCTCCGAGCAGGCCCGGGCCGAGCAGCAGCTCGCCGCGGCCAAGGCGGAGATAGAGCGGCTGCGCGCCGAGGCGATCGCCGAGGCGGAACGCACCCGCCACGAGGCCGCCGCCCTGCGCTCCCAGGCCGAGCAGGCCGCCGAACAGCTCCAGGCCGACGCCGAGGCCGCCGCCGAACGCAGGGTCGCCGACGGCGAGGCCGCGAACGAGCAGCGCTCGCAGACCGCCCGGGCCGAGGTGGCCCGGATGGTCGCCCAGGCCACCAAGGAGGCCTCGGCGATCCGCGCCGAGGCCGAGGCCGTCCGTACCCAGGCCGCCACCAAGCAGGCCGAGGCCGACGCGGCCAAGGCCGCCGCGGCGGAGGAGAGCGAACGGCTGCGGGCCACCGCCGAGTCGGTGGCCGCCGAGCTCAGAGCCGACGCCGAGGCGGCGATCGCCGAACTGCGCGCACTGGCCGAACGGGACGTCGCCGAGCTGCGCGCCCAGGCCGAGGCCGACGCCCAGCGGCTGCGCGGCGAGGCCGAGGAGGCGGGCCGGGCGGCCGGCGCCAAGGACGCCACCGTCCACCTCGCCAAGGCCGCCAAGACCGCCGAGGAGGTGCTCGGCCGGGCCAACCAGGACGCCGAGACGGCGCGCGGCGAGGCCGCCGCCGAGGCCGAGCGGATCCGCGCGGAGGCCGCCGCCGAGGCGCAGCGGCTGCGCGAGCAGGCCCAGGCCGCCGTCGAGCAGGCCCAGAACGCCGCCCTGGACGACGCCGCCGCGGTCCGCGAGCGGATCGAGCGGATGCAGGACGAGGCGGCCCGGCTGCGGGCCGAGGCCGAGGAGCTGCGCGCCCAGGCCGCCGCCGAGGCCGACCGGGTGCGCGGCGAAGCGCGCCGCCAGGCCGTGGTGCAGATCGAGGAGTCGGCGAAGAACGCCGAGGAGCTGCTCACCAAGGCCAAGGCCGACGCGGACGAGCTGCGCGCGGGTGCCGCCGGGGAGATCGAGCGGCTGCGCGAGCAGGCCCAGGAGCAGGCCGCCGAGACCCAGGGCCGGGCCGAGCAGACCCTGACCCGGGCCCGCGCCGAGGCCGGGAAGATCACCGAGGCGGCCGAGCAGCAGGGCCAGGACGCGCTCGCCGCCGCCCGGGCCGCGGCCGCCGAGAACCGGGCCGCGGCCGAGCGCGAGACCGCCGAACTCCGGCGCGACGCAACCGAGTTCGACCAGCGGGTGCGCGCCGAGGCGACCGCCGCGGCGGAGGCCCTGACCACCGAGGCGCAGGCCGAGGCGAACGCCGTCCGGGACGCCGCGGTGGCCGACGCCGAACGGGTGCGCACCGAGGCCGACACCGAGTCCGCCCGGACCCGGGCCGAGGCCGAGGCGTCCGCGAACGCGCTGCGCGAGGAGAGCCGGCGCGAGCGGGAGGAGGCGGCCGACGGGCTGCGGCGCGAGCGCGAGGAGACCTCCGAGCACCTGGACGCCGCCGAGGCCGCCCGCGAGGAGGCCGAGCAGGCCGCCGCACGGACCCGCGCGGAGGCGGAGCAGGCCGCGGAGGAGCTGCGGGCCCTCGCCCAGCACGAGACCACCCAGCAGCGCGAAACCGCCGAGGCCTACGCCGACCGCGTCCGCACCGAGGCCGAACAGCACGCCACCGACCTCACCGAACGCACGGCGGCCGAGACCGCCGAGGTCCGCGAGGCGGCCGACAAGCACGTCGCCGAGGTCCGCGAGGCGGCGGACACCTACGCCGACGAGCAGCGTGCCTCCGCCGACACCTACGCCGACGAGCAGCGCACCTCCGCCGACACCTACGCCGACGAGCAGCGCACCTCCGCCGACACCTACGCCGCGCAGACCCGGACCGAGGCCGAGCAGGCCGCGGAGGAGCTGCGGGCCCTCGCCCAGCACGAGACCACCCAGCAGCGCGAAACCGCCGAGGCCTACGCCGACCGCGTCCGCACCGAGGCCGAACAGCACGCCACCGACCTCACCAAGCGCACGGCGGCCGAGACCGCCGAGGTCCGCGAGGCGGCAGACAAGCACGTCGCCGAGGTCCGCGAGGCGGCCGAGCAGCACTCCACCGAGGTCCGCGAAGCCGCCGACACCTACGCGGCCCAGGTCCGCGAGGCCGCCGAGCAGCACTCCACCGAGGTCCGCGAGGCCGCCGAGGCCCACGCCACCGAGGTCCGCGAGCAGGCCGACGGCTACGCCACCGAGCAGCGCACCGCCGCCGAGGAGGCGCTGGAGCGCGCCGAGGCCACCGCCGAGCAGCGCCGCGCCGAGGCCGCCAAGGACGCCAAGGCCACCCGCGAGAAGGCCGCCGCCGAGCTGGCCCTGGCCAACGAGCAGGCCTCGACCGTCCGGGCCGAGGCCGGCCGCGAGCTGTCCGAGGCCCGCGCCACCGCCGACGGCATCCGGGCCGAGGCCACCGCCGAGCTGGAGCAGGCCAAGGCCGACCGCGCCGAGCTGATCGCCGCCGCCAAGGCCGAGGGCGCCGAGCTGGTGGCCACCGCCGAGGAGGAGGCCGCCGAGGTCCGCCAGTCGGTGGCCGGCATGCACGAGGCCGCCGCCGAGCAGATCGCCGCGCTCAAGGCCACCGCCGAGCAGGAGGCCGCCGAGGTCCGCGAGGCCGCCGAGCAGCACGCCACCGAGCTGCGCGTCCTCGCCGAGCAGGAGACCACCGAGCAGCGGGAGCTGGCCGACCGCGAGAGCACCGAGCAGCGCGAGTCCGCCGACGCGTACGCCGCCGAGCTGCGCGCCCTGGTCGAGCGGGAGAGCGCCGAGCAGCGCGAGCTCGTCGACCGCGAGACCGCCGACCTGCGGGCCCGCACCGAGGCCGAGACCACCGCGCTGCGCGAGCAGACCGAGCTGGAGCTGGCCGCCGAGCGGGAGGCCACCGAGAACGAGCTCGGCCGGCAGCGCGCCGAGGCCCTGGCCTACGACGAGCAGCTGCGCACGGACGCCGAGGCCGAACTGCGCGCCGCCCAGGAGGCCGCCGAGCAGTTGCGCGCCGACGCCGAGGCGCAGGCCGCCCGTACGGTGGCCGAGGCCGACGCCCAGGGCGCCCGGAGCATCGCGGACGCCGAGGAGCTGGCCGCCGGCCTGCGCGCCGAGGCCGAGGAGTACGCCCTCGCCACCCGCACCCTGGCCGACGAGTACGACTCCGCCACCCGCTCCCGCGCCGACGCCTACGACGCGGAGACCCGGGAGGCCGCCGAGCAGTTCGACAAGGCCACCCGCGAGCAGGCCAAGTCGGTCCTGGAGAAGGCCTTCGCGGACGCCGAGGCGCTCGGCGAGGACGCCCAGACCACCGCGCTGGCGACCACCGCCGCCGCGGAGGAGCAGGCGGACGCGATGGTCGCCGCCGCCCGCAAGGAGGCGGACCGGCTGGTCGCCGCCGGCGAGGCGGCCGGTCAGGCCGAGGTCGAGAAGGGCCGTTCCGACGCGGACGCCCTGCTCGCCGAGGCCCGCCGGGACGCGACCGCGATCCGCGAGCGCGCCGAGGAGCTGCGCGAGCGCACCGACGCCGAGGTCGAGGCCCTGCACGAGCGCGCCCGCAAGGAGAACGCGGCGGCCATGAAGTCGGCCGGCGAGCGGGTGGACGCGCTGGTGACGGCCGCCCAGGAGCAGCTGACGGAGGCCGAGGAGCAGGCGGTGTCCACCGTCGCCGAGGCCGAGGACCGCGCGGCGGCGCTGGTCGCGGCGGCCGAGGACCGCGCGAGCGAGCTCACCTCGGAGGCCTCCGCGGAGGCCAGCAAGGTCCGCCTGTCGGCCGTCCGCAAGGCGGAGGGCCTGCTGAAGGAGGCGGAGACCAAGCTCGCCAACTCCACCGACCGCGCCGAGTCGCTGATCGAGAAGTCCGAGGCGAAGCTGCGGTCCTCCGAGGCCGAGGCCGAGGAGCGGCTGGACCGGGCCTCCGCCGAGGCGGAGAAGCGGCTGCGGGACGCCGACGAGGCCGCGGACGAGCAGATCGAGCTGGCGAAGGCGGAGGCGGAGCGGCTGCTCGCCGAGGCGAAGGCGGAGGCGAAGCGGGTCACCGACGAGGGCCGGCGCGAGCTGGACGAACTGGTGCGCCGCCGCAAGGACATCAACACCGAGATCTCCAGGGTCCAGGACGTGCTGTCCGCCCTGGAGGCGTTCGAGGCGCCGGCGCCGGTCGCCCAGACCAACGGGGGAAGCAGCACCAAGAAGGACGGGGGCGCCAAGGCCGGTGCCGGAGTTGGCTCCCCCCGGTCGGGTGGCAATCGCTCCAAGAGCTCACCACCCGATTGAGCGGACATTGGCGGTCATTGTCCGTGAGAGAACGGCATATCGCCGTCGACACTCCGGTACCGTGTCAGGATTCCCTCAACCACCTCAGCGGTTTGACGACAGGAAGCCCAGAACCCCATGAGCGACAGTCACTCCCCTCACGGCTTCGACCTGGTGCGCCGTGGGTACGAGCGCGCCCAGGTCGACGAGCGGATCACCAAGCTGGTGGCCGACCGTGACAGTGCCTTGACCCGGATCAGCGCGCTGGAGAAGCGCATCGAGGAGCTCCACCTGGAGACCCAGTCCGCCCAGGCGGCGGTCGTGGAGCAGGAGCCCTCCTACGCCGGTCTCGGCGCCCGGGTCGAGAAGATCCTGCGACTCGCCGAGGAGGAGGCCAAGGACCTGCGCGACGAGGCGCACCGCGCCGCCGAGCAGCACCGCGAGCTCGCCGAGGCCGCCGCCCAGCAGGTCCGCTCCGAGGCCGAGAACTACGCCAAGGACCGCAAGGCCAAGGCGGAGGACGAGGGGCTGCGGATCGTCGACAAGTCCAAGAGCGACGCCGCCCAGCTGCGCGCCGAGGCCAACAAGGACGCCCAGAACAAGCGCGAGGAGGCGGACGCCCTCTTCGAGGACACCCGCACCAAGGCCGCCCAGGCCGCGCTGGAGTTCGAGACCAACCTGGCCAAGCGCCGCGAGCAGTCCGAGCGGGACCTGGCCGCCCGTCAGGCCAAGGCCGAGAAGCGCCTGGCCGAGATCGAGCACCGGGCCGAGCAGCTGCGCCTGGAGGCCGAGAAGCTGCGCACCGACGCCGAGCGCCGCGCCCGCCAGACCGTCGAGACGGCCCAGCGCCAGTCCGAGGACATCGTGGCCGACGCCAACGCCAAGGCGGACCGCATCCGCAGCGAATCCGAGCGCGAGCTGGCGGCCCTCACCAACCGCCGCGACAGCATCAACGCCCAGCTGACCAACGTCCGCGAGATGCTGGCGACGCTGACCGGCGCGGCCGTGGCCGCCGCCTCGCTGCCGACCGACGACACCCTGGGCGTGCCCGCCCAGCAGTCGCGCTGACGCGGGCCGGGTCCGGCGGCACCGCCGGACCCGATGGGCGCCGAAGGCCCTGATGCGCCACAGACCCTGGTGCACGCGGGCTCTGATGCACCACAGGCCCTCACCCTCTCGGGTGAGGGCCTGTCGGCTTTCGCACCGTCATCACCTCGGGCGCTTCTGCGGCCCGTCGGACCTGGCCGCTACCTGGGGTAGGCGCCGTCCGGCCGCTGGTACCCGCTGCTGAGCTGGTTGCCCTCGTCGTCGGAGACGGTGCCGAACCAGGAGGTGCACCAGACCGACACCGAGTCCGGCCAGTACTGCACCTCGAAGGGGTGCCCCGGCCCGTAGTCGCCGTACGAGGTGACGATGAAGGTCTCCCCCGGGCGCATCCAGTAGTCCTCGCCGAGCGGTTCCAGGGTGAGCTCGACCAGCCCCTCACCCCGGTTGGTCACGGGCATCCGGCCGGTCACCTCCAGGGCCGAGAAGTCCCAGGCCGCCGCGTCCTGGCTCTCCTGGCTCATCCGGCGGCCACCCGGGCGAGCAGGGCGCGCACGACGGCGTCGAAGGCCTCGGGCGCCTCCAGGGCGCTCAGGTGGCCCACCCCGGGCAGGACGGTCAGCTCGGCGTCCGGCCGGGCCCGCAGCATCAGCTCGGCCTCCTCGGGCGCCACCAGGGCGTCCAGGGCGCCCGCCACGATCGCGGTCGGCACCCGCAGGGCGGCCAGCACGTCCATGGCGTCCGGGCGGGCCGCCATCGCCCGCTGGGCCCAGGCGACGGCGGCCGGCGGCGCGGCGGCGACCATCGCCTCCACCCGCTCCACCAGGTGCTGCGAGTCGGGCCCGAGCTGCCCGGCCGCGACCTTCTCGTCCAGCAGCAGCCGCACGCTGTCCCGCGCGGTGACGGCGGCGGCCACCCGCTCCCGGTTGGCCCGGGCGGCGTCGGTGTCGGCGGTGGCCCGGGTGTTGGCCAGCAGCAGGCCGGACAGCCGGTCGGGGTGGCGGCGGGCGAAGGCCAGCGCCACGTAGCCGCCCATGGAGAGCCCGCCGACCACCGCGCGCTCGATCCCGGCCGCGTCCAGCAGCAGGGCGAGGTCGTCCGCGACCAGGTCCAGCGAGGGCTCGTCGGCGCCCAGCCCGGTGCCGCCGAACCCCCGCTGGTCGGGGGCGAGCACGCGCGCGTCGTCCCCGGTCAGACCGGGCAGCGTGTCCAGTTGGGACGACCACATCGAGGCGTTCAACGGAAAGGCGTGCAGCAGCACGAGTGGTGTTCCGGTACCGCTCTCGCGGACCGACACTGCGGAGGGGAGCTGGGTCATGTCCCCAACCTATTCCGGTGCGCCCGGCGGGCCCACTCAGCAGGCCGCGATACCCCCTTTGTCCTAGCCTGGCAAGGACCTGAGGGAGCGCGAATGATCGAGTTGCACGACCTGACAAAACGTTACGGCAAGACGCTCGCGGTGGACCGGCTCAGCTTCCAGGTCCCCCGGGGCGTGGTGACCGGCTTCCTCGGCCCGAACGGCGCCGGCAAGTCCACCACCATGCGCATGATCCTCGACCTCGACCGCCCGACCGCCGGCCGGGTCACCATCGACGGCAAGCGGTACGGCCAGCTCAGCGAGCCGCTCAAGTACATCGGCGCGCTCCTGGAGGCCAAGGCCGTCCACCCCGGCCGCACCGCCCGCGACCACCTGCTCTGGCTCGCCCAGAGCAACCGCATCCCCGAGCGCCGGGTGGACGAGGTGCTCGCCCTGGTCGGCCTCACCCCGGTCGCCCGCAAGCGGGCCCGCGGCTTCTCGCTCGGCATGGGCCAGCGCCTGGGCATCGCCTCCGCCCTGCTCGGCGACCCGGAGATCGTCATGTTCGACGAGCCGGTCAACGGCCTGGACCCGGAGGGCATCCTCTGGATCCGCAACCTGATGAAGCGCCTCGCCGCCGAGGGCCGGACGGTCTTCGTCTCCTCCCACCTGATGAGCGAGATGGCCGTCACCGCGGACCACCTGGTGGTCATCGGCCGGGGCCGGCTGCTCGCCGACCTGCCGATGCCGGAGTTCATCCGGCGCAACTCCCGCTCCGCCGTACGGCTGCGCACCCCGGAGCCCGAGCGGCTGCTCGACGTGCTGGCCGAGGCCGGCCTGCGGCACGAGCCGGGCCCGGACGGCTCCTACGAGGTGGTCGGCGGGGACATCGCGCGGCTCGGCGAGCTGTTCGCCGGGCACGGCGTGGTGCTGCACGAGCTCAGCCCGCAGCAGGCCTCGCTGGAGGAGGCCTTCATGCAGATGACGGCCGACTCGGTGGAGTACCACGCGGGCGACGGACCGGGCCTGGACGCGGCCGGCGCGGCCGGCGAATGGGGCGCCGGCTGGAAGGCGGGCGGCGCCCAAGAGACCACCACCGCACGGCAGGAGGAGAACTGAGATGGCGTCCTTCCCGGCGATCCTGCGCTCCGAGTGGACGAAGATCCGCAGCGTCCGCTCGACGGTCTGGACGCTCGCGCTGACCTTCGTCGTCACGGTCGGCATCGGCGCGCTGCTGTCCCTGCTCACCAACAACAACTTCACCGAGTTCCGCCGAAACGATCAGTCCCCGTTCGACGCCACCGGGACGTCCTTCGCCGGCATCGTGCTCGGCGAGCTGGCGATCATCGTCTTCGGCGTGCTGGCGATCGGCAACGAGTACAGCAGCGGCATGATCCGGGTCACCCTGGCCGCCGTCCCGCAGCGCGCCACCCTGCTCACCGGCAAGGCGGTGGTGCTCGGCGCGCTGGCCCTCGTGGTCTCGCTGGTGACGGCCTTCGTCACGTTCTTCGTCGGCCAGTCGCTGCTCGGCCCGCACTCCACCACGATCGGCGAGCCCAACGTGCTGCGGGCGGTGTTCGGGGCAGCGCTGTACCTGACGATGCTCTGCCTGTTCTCGGCGGGCGTCACCACGATGCTGCACAACCAGACGCTCGCGCTCGGCGTCCTGGTGCCGTTCTTCTTCCTGCTCTCGCCGATCCTCTCGGCGGTGCCGAAGGTCAAGACCCTGGCCCACTACTTCCCCGACTACGCGGGCTCGCGGATGCTGCTGGTGTACGAGCAGCACGGCCAGCCGTACGGGCCGTGGACCGGTTTCCTCATCTGCCTCGCCTGGACGGCCGCGGCGCTGGCCGGCGGCGCGCTGGTGCTCAAGAAGCGCGACGCCTAGCGTCTACCGCCCGGACCGGCCGGCCCGCCCGGACCGTCAGTACCGGCCGGACCGTCAGTACCGCGGAGCGCCGCGGCCTCGCAGGACGTTGGAGGCCCGGCGCTCCCGCGCTCCCCAGCAGGCGCGGTGCCAGTGCCGCCGGTCGTCCACCCCCGCGCCGTGCATCGGCCAGGCCACCACGTGGCCCACCCCCGGCGGGATCTCCTGATCGCAGCCCGGGCAGCGGTAGAACCGGCCCGCCGTCCCGGCGACGGTCTGGACGATCCAGTCGTCGCCCTGGTAGCTCTCGGTGCGGCGCAGCGAACCGCCGAGCGGGGCGGCCGCCGGCTCCGCGCTCTCGCGGGGGGCGGCGCTCTTGATCCGGTTGCGGCGCGGCGACACGGCGGACTCCCTCTCCTCCTGGGTTCTGGGTCGTTCCAGCCTACGGCCGGGCGGACTCCCCCACGGCCACTACCACGGGTCCGTCCGGCACTTCGGCGTTTTTGCCGAGATCCACCCGATCATCGGGGAAATCGAGGGTTCCGCGTGCCATTGGCACATGACATCGGATACCCACAAGGGGAGAAGGCGGGGCCCGCAGACCCTGCGCGCACCCGAGGAGGACCAACGATGAGCAAGACCAGCGCCCGCGCCGAGAGCGGCCGCCCCGTCGGGGTCCGGCCGGCCGCCGCCGGTCCGACGCTGACCTCCGTCCCCCCGGTCGCGGCCGTCACGGCCGTCGCGGGCGAGCCGCTGCCGGCGTCCCAGCGGGCGGGCGCACTGCCGCCGTCCACCGGCCCGGTGCGGGTCGGCCTGTTCCTGCTGTCCGCGCAGTTCCCCGGGCAGAGCCACGGCGAGGCGCTGGAGCGGACCGTCGCGTCCGCCGTCGAGGCCGAGCGCGCCGGGCTGGACAGCGTCTGGCTGGCCGAGCACCACTTCGTGCCGTACGGGGTGTGCCCGGACGCCGCCACGCTGGCCGCGATGCTGCTCGGCCGCACCCGCCGGATCGGCGTCGGCACGGCGGTCAGCGTGCTCTCCACCCGCCACCCGGTGGGGCTCGGCGAGCAGGCCGCGCTGCTGCACCTCACCTCCGGCGGACGGTTCACGCTCGGGGTGGGCCGCGGTGGGCCGTGGATCGACCTGGACGTGTTCGGCGGTGGCGTGGACGCCTTCGAGAAGGGCTTCCCGGAGCGCCTCGACCTACTGCTGCGCTGGCTGCGCGGCTCCCGGGTGGGCGCGGACGGCCCGCAGTTCGCCTTCCCCGAGGTCGCCGTGGTGCCGCGGGCCACCGAGCCGGTGCGGCGGCCGGCCCTGAGCAGCTGGCTGGGCCTCGGCGGGAAGTCCGGCCCGGTGCGCTTCCCGCGCCAGCGCCGGGACGACGAGAGCCTCGGCGAGGCGCTCACCGCCGCCGGACGGCCGGTGGCCGGGCCGCCCGTGGTGGTCGCCTGCACCTCGCCGGGCGGCGTGCGGCTGGCCGCCGAGCGCGGCCTGCCGATGCTGCTCGGCATGCACTCCGGGGACGACGACAAGCTGCGGATGCTGGAGCTGTACCGGACCGCCTGGCTGGCCGCCGGGCGCGGCGAGGAGCAGCTGCGCCGGATCGGCCGTCAGCACGTCGCGGCCGGGGTGGCCCAGGTCGACGACCGCGCCGCGGCGGCCCGGTCCACCCTGCTGGACGCGATGCCCGGCTGGTTCGAGTACGGGCTCGGCGCCCACCGCACCGTGGACGGCCGCGAGCGCAGGATGCGCGATCCGCGCCAGTACACCGAGCTGCTCTGCGACCTGCACGCGGTGGGCACCCCGCGGCAGTGCGCCGACCGGCTGCTGGCCACCGCCGAGCGCACCGGCATCCGGCGCTTCGCCCTGCTCGCCGAGGGCAGCGGCGACCAGGAGGCGACCCTGCACAACATCGCCCGGCTCGGCTCCGAGGTGCTGCCGCAGCTGGGTTAGCGGCTCGGCGAGGGGTCGGGCCCGGGCCGCCGCCCCTCCCCCCGCTCCGGGGGACGGGGCGGCCGGCGCCGCGGCGGGGTACGGCCGGGGTACGGCGGGGTCAGCAGTCCCGCAGTTCCTCGGACTGGTTGAGCAGCTGCTCACGGACCGAGGTGAAGCGGTCGTACCGTGCCTCGTTGGCGTCCGACGGCAGGAACACCGCGACCCGGTGGCAGTTCTGGAAGGCCAGCCGCACCCCGAAGTGGCGCTGGAGTGCGCCCCGGATGGCGTCGCTGGCGAGCGCGCGCAGCAGCTGGCCGCGGGCCTGCTCGCTGGGCGGTGGTACCCGGTTGTCGGCGAAGTCGGTGCCGTCGACCTTCGCCTGGGCGACCAGCGAGCTGATCAGGTCCCAGGCGTACGGCAGCGAGACGCGGACGCAGTCGACGAATTCCCGCTCGTCGACCTCGCCCCGCTCGGCCTTTTCCAGCAGGGCCGGTGAGACGTCGAGCGACATGGATTCTCCTCTCGCGGTCCACCCGCGCGGCGCCCGGGTGGTCGTGCGTAGGTCAAGCTCACAGTGAGGGTGGCTGATTCGCATGGGGCGTCCGGAACGACCGAGGGACAGGGGTTTCCGGCGCCTTCGCGACAGCGGCGGCACCACGGGACGTGACGCCCTGGACACCGAACGCGCTCAGGACAGCGTGGCAGTCAACGGCGGGGCAGGCCGGTCATTCCTGGGGATTGCTTCGGAAATATGTTGCGGTGCACCAGATTGGCCGGATCCCGTCGGATCGTTCATCTGAAGTCTCCATCCCCGTTGACAGCGATCCCGCGAGCGTGCCGTCACACACCGTAGCGACTCGATGGGAGGGGCGCCAGACCTCGACGGGGCGGGGGCGGGACCGCGGGACCTCCATGTTGGCCGGGTTCGCGCTTTCTTCACCCCGCCGTCGCGGAATCGCATCAACTGGCCCTGGTGGGCTAGCGTGGTCGACCGTGCGTCTCGTAATTGCCCGCTGCTCAGTCGACTATGCCGGTCGGCTCTCCGCCCATCTGCCCTCCGCCACCAGGCTGATCCTGGTCAAGGCCGACGGCAGCGTCAGCATCCACGCCGACGACCGCGCCTACAAGCCGCTCAACTGGATGTCCCCGCCGTGCGTCCTCAAGGAGGCCGACGGGGTCTGGACGGTGGAGAACAAGGCCGGCGAGAAGCTCATCATCACGCTGGAGGAGGTGCTGCACGACTCGTCCCACGAGCTCGGGGTCGACCCGGGCCTGATCAAGGACGGCGTGGAGGCACACCTCCAGGAGCTGCTCGCGGACCGGATGGAGGTGCTCGGTGCCGGCTGGTCGCTGATCCGCCGCGAGTACCCCACCGCGATCGGCCCGGTCGACATCCTCTGCCGCGACGCCGACGGCACCACGGTGGCCGTCGAGATCAAGCGCCGCGGTGAGATCGACGGCGTCGAGCAGCTCACCCGCTACCTCGAACTCCTCAACCGGGACCCGCTGTTGGCCCCGGTCAAGGGCATCTTCGCCGCGCAGGAGATCAAGCCGCAGGCCCGCGTCCTGGCCACCGACCGCGGCATCGGCTGCGTGGTGCTGGACTACGACGAGCTGCGCGGCATCGACGACGACAAGCTCAAGCTGTTCTGATCGCTCAGGACGGCCCCGGGGTGCTCGGACCGGCCGTCCCGCTCGGTACCGTCGGCGACCCGGACGTGGCCGACGGCGAGGTCGGGGTGGAGACCGGGGACGACGGGCTGTGGCTCGGCTCCGTCGGCTTCGGGGGCTGACCGGTCGTCTGAGGCGGCTGCACCGTCTGCTGCCCCGGCGGCTGCGGCTGGCCCGGTGCGGGCGGTTGCGGCTGCTGCGGGGTCTGCGACTCGCCCGCCCCCGGCGAGGAGCTCGGCTTCCTCGTCGGTGAGGCGCTCGGCGAGTGCGAGGCACTGCCGCTCGCGGACGGCTCCGGGCTGCCGCCCTGCGTCGCCGCGGCGCCCGGCCCGGCACCGGCCGTCCCCGGCGCGGCGCTGCCGGAGGGCTGCGGGAACGGCGGGTCCTCGGTGCCGCCGCCGTCCAGCCGGCCGTTGTGCGGGTCCTTCCCCCTGGCCTCGTCCGGCCCGCTGAAGCTCATCGCCACCGCCGTGCCGAGGACCCCCAGGGTCAGCACCGCCGTGGTGACCACGGCCGCCCGCCGCCGCCTGCTGGACTTCAGTCCGGCCGGCACCCGGGCCGCGATCTTGCGGATCACCGGGGCGCGGCCGGGTGCCGCCACGGCGGGCGCGGCGGCCGGCAGCCGGCGGCCCTCGGCCCGCAGCAGGTCGAGCATCCGGCGTGCCGCGGCCGTCCCGCGCTGCTCGCCCGCGGTGGTCCGCAGGGTGAGCGCGGTCTCCAGTTCGGCGATGGCCCGGGAGGGCTGCTGGACGCAGATCGCGTGCACGCCCGCCTCGTGGTGGAACCAGGCCTGGTCGACCGCCGAACCGGTGCGCCGGGCCGCCTCCAGGCCGAGCTGGAGCACCCGTTCCCAGGCGCCCCAGCGCAGCGACAGCGCCAGCGCGGGCGCCGCCGCCCGGGCGAGCCGGACCACCGCGTCGTGCCGCCCGGCGGTGCGGTCGGCGAGCAGCACGCCGATCATCACCTCGGCCTCGGCGGCGATCTGCTCCAGCGTCACCGAGCTGTGCCCCACCCACCAGGAGAAGTGCTGGGCGGCTCCGTCGACACAGCCGCGGGCCGGCCAGTGCGGGACGAGCAGGTCGAGCGCGCCGGCGGTCAGCCGGTGGTGCCCGCCGATGGACACCGCCAGTCCGGCGTCGGCGAGTTCGGCGAGGGCGGCCTCGCCCTGCCCGACGTCGATCAGCGCCGGCAGGTGCGGCGCGGTGGGGCACTCGCCGCCGAGCGCGACGGCGAGCCGCAGCACGGCCTGCGCGGGCTCGCTCAGCCCCTCGGCGAGCCGGACCGCGGGCGAGGCGGTCTCCGCCACCGAGGGCAGCGGGACGGTGCCGCGCAGCGCGTTCTCCCGGACCGCCGGGTCCGCGTCGTGGACGGGCTCGTCGACGGCCCCGAAGACGTCCATCCGGTCGTCCTCGGCGGCGACCAGCGCGTCCACCGAGACGTCCCGCTGGCGCAGCAGTGCGGCGGCCTGGACGAAGCGCAGCGGCAGGCCCTCGGACTCGAACCAGAGGTCCACCGCCCAGGCCTTCTCGGCGACGTCCAGCGGCCGGCCGGCGAGCCGGGCGGTGAGGGCGAGGCAGGCGGAGCGGGAGAGCCCGGCCACCAGGTGGTCCTGGAGCCGGGAGCCGGGGGGCAGCGGCGGGCCGTCCGGGGCGGCGGAGATCAGGAAGGCGCAGCCGGGGGCGGCGGCGAGCAGGTCCTCCAGCTCGGCCCCGGAGGGCTCGGCGGCGTCGATCACCACGATCGCGCCGACGTCGGCGAGGTGGGCGGCCAGCTGCCCGGGGTCGGGGCGGTAGCCGGGGGCGTGGTGGGTGGCCGCGAAGAGGTCCTGGAGCAGGTCGGCGACGGTCCGGCGGTGGCCGCAGAGCTGCACCACGCCGCCGGGGGCGAGGTCGGCGGCGGCCTCGGCGACGGCCGACAGCAGTGCGCTGCGGCCCGAGCCGGCCTGGCCGACCAGGCGTATGGAGCGGCCCTCGGCGAGCAGGGCGAGCAGTTCGGCGGTGTCGGCCTCGCGGTCCAGCAGCGGCAGGTCGGCGGGCCCGGCGCCGAGCGCGAGCGGGCCTACCGCGCGGCCGACGCCGCCGACCGGGCCGCGGGCGGGCTCGCTGCGTTCGATCCGGCGCGGCCGCGGCCGCCACTCCTCGGGACAGGGTCCGGCCTCGGAGCCGTCCGGCGCGCCGACGCCCACCAGCAGGCCGCCGGAGACCAGTTCGCCGCCACGGGTGCGGACGGCCTCCTGCCGGAACTCCCCGGATGGCTGTGCCACGTTCTGCTCCGCATCGTGCTCGGCCGTCGGCGCCCCGCGCCGCCCGGCTGACGTCCCGGTAGCGGCCGCGGCCGGGCTGGAGGCAGCCCCGGCGGCCGTCTTCTGACGGGCAGACTCTCGCACATTCGGCCCCGCCCGTGCAGAGCGGTCCGCGGTGCGGGGCCGGTCCGCGGCGCTGACCAGGAACGTTGCGCGGACGGGGCCGGGGTGCGCAGGCGCGCGCTCACGGCGCGCGGCGCAACGGGGGTTGGCGCGGCGGGGGTTGGCGCCGCGGGGGTTACAGAGCCATCCCGTGCGCCTCGGCGGCACCATCGACGGCCAGGATGCGGTGCAGCTTGGTGGCCACCAGCAGTCGCTGGAGCTGGGCCGGGACGGAGCGCAGCACCAGCCGGCGGCCGATCCGGCCGGCCCGGCGGTGGGTGCCCATGATCACGCCGAGCCCGGTGGCGTCCCAGAACTCCAGCCGGCCGAGGTCGAGCACGAGGTCGCCGAGGCCGCCGTCCACGGCCTGGTGCAGCCGGGCCCGCGCGTCGGCGGCGGTGCGCACGTCGAGGCGGCCTTCGATGGCCAGCGCCCTGTGGTCGCCGGTGATGCGCATGCTCTCCTCCTTCGCCTGGACGGCCTGGTGCGGGGCGGGTCCGCCCCGGTCGTGCCGGGTGCGGGAGCGGGGGGTGCATCCGGGCGGGCCGCAGCCCCACGCCCGGACCCGGGCGGAATGCCGGGTTCCTTCATCTGACGGTGAACCGGCTCCGCAGGTTGCTGGTTCCGGCCAGATCTGAAGCAACTTCACCCGTCCGAGGGAATATACGCAGGTCGCCCCCAGACCTACGCTCGATTACCGCCCAAATCACCCGTCTGCGGCACCCGGCGTGAGGAAACTCACCCGCCCCGGCGGAGCGGGCCGTACGATGCTCCGATCGCACGGCCCGCCGGTCGTTTCAGCCCCGCCGGATCACTTGCCCTCGTACGGGTAGAAGCCGCGGCCGCTCTTGCGGCCCAGGTCACCGGCGGTGACCATGCGGGCCATGATCTCCGGCGCCGCGAACTTCTCGTCCTTGGTCTCGGTGTAGATGTTCTGGGCGGCGTGCAGCAGGATGTCCACGCCGGTCAGGTCGGCGGTCTGCAGCGGGCCCATCGCGTGGCCGAAACCGAGCCGGCAGGCGGTGTCGATGTCCTCGGCGGTGGCCACGCCCGACTCGTACAGCTTGGCGGCCTCGACGACCAGGGCGGTGATCAGGCGGGTGGTGATGAAGCCGGCCACGTCGCGGTTGACGACCACGACCTCCTTGCCGACGCCCTCGGCGTAGGCGCGGGCGGCGGCCAGCGTCTCGTCGCTGGTCTTGTAGCCGCGGACCAGCTCGACCAGCTTCATCATCGGGACGGGCGAGAAGAAGTGGACGCCGACGACCGACTCCGGGCGCCGGGTGACGGCGGCGATCCGGGTGATCGGGATGGCGGAGGTGTTGGAGGCCAGGACGGCGCCGTCCTTGGCGAGCTTGTCCAGCTCGCGGAAGACGCCCTCCTTGACCTCCAGGTTCTCGAACACGGCCTCGACCACGATGTCGGCCTCGGCGACGGCGCCCAGGTCGGTGGTGGTGGTGATCCGGCCCAGCGCGGCCTCGGCGTCCTCGGCGCTCAGCCGGCCCTTGGCGACGAACTTCCCGTAGGAGGCGCGGATGCCGGCCAGGCCCCGCTGGAGCGCCTCCTCGGTGACGTCCCGCAGCACCACCGGGTGACCGGCCTGCGCGGACACCTGGGCGATGCCGGCGCCCATCAGACCGGCACCGATCACGGCGATCTGCTTGCTGGACGCATTGCTCATGGCTGGGTCTCCCGATGCCGTCGCCGCCCCGCGGGCGGACCCTGAAAGCGGCTCAGGGCAGGGGTCACCGCCATATGAGCCGCGTCGCTCGTTGCCGGGACTCTAATGCCCAAATCCTCCGCGCAATAGCAATCGAGAGTGTGATCTGCAACCGACCTGGTCAGGTGATCAGACAGTCGTGCGACTGTACGGCCGGTCGGACCGTCAGACGGTCAGCCCGAGGTCCTGCGCCAGGATCGCCGCCTGCACCCGGCTGCGCAGCCGCAGCTTCGCCAGGATCCGGCTGACGTGCGTCTTGGTGGTCGCCTCCGCCATCTCCAGCCGGGCCGCGATCTCCCCGTTGGACATCCCGGCGCCGAGGCAGGCCAGCACCTCCCGCTCGCGGCCGGTCAGCGCCCCCACCGCCGCCCGTGCCTCCGGGCCGACCGGCCGCTCGGGGCGGGTGAAGGCCCCGATCAGCCGCTTGGTCACCGAGGGCGCCAGCATCCCGTCCCCGCGCGCCACCGTGCGGATGCCCTCGATCAGGGTGTCCGCCTCCAGGTCCTTGAGCAGGAACCCGGACGCGCCGGCCCGCAGTGCGCCGTAGACGTACTCGTCCAGGTCGAAGGTGGTCAGCACGAGCACCTGGCCGGCCCCCGCGGCGACCACCTCCCGGGTCGCCGAGACGCCGTCCAGCCGGGGCATCTGGACGTCCATCAGCACCACGTCCGGCCGCAGCTCCCGGGCCAGCCGGACGGCCTCCTCGCCGTCGGCGGCCTGCCCGACCACCTCGAACTCCGGCTCGGCGCGCAGGATCATCACCAGCGCCGCCCGTACCGCCGCCTGGTCCTCGGCCACCAGCACCCGGATCGTCATGCCCGTCCCTCGTTCCCCTGGGCGCGCGGCAGCACCGCGCGCACGCTCCAGCACCCGTCCTTCGGCCCGGCCTCGAAGCTGCCGCCGAGCAGCCCGGCCCGCTCCGCCATGCCCACCAGTCCGGCCCGGGCGCCGGGCAGTTCACGGCCCGGCCCGCCGCGGTACGGGCTGTCGACGGCGATCCGCAGCTCCTGCGGCGCGAACTCCAGCCGCAGGCTGACCAGTCCGGGCGCGGCGTGCTTGAGGGCGTTGGTCAGCGACTCCTGGACGATCCGGTACGCGGCCAGCCCGACCGGCACCGGCACCTCCCCGCGCTCGCCGCACTCGTCCAGCTCGAAGTCCAGCCCGACGTCCTGGCCGGCCGCGCGGGCCTTGGCCAACAGGGCGTCCACCGCGGCCAGGTCGGGCGCCGCGTAGGACTCGTCCGCCTCTCCCCCGCCACTGTCCCTGAGCAGTCCGATCATGCGTCGCATTTCGGCCAATCCCTGGACGCTGTTCTCCCGGATCACCGCCAGCACCTCCACCAGCGGATCGTCCTCGGGCAGTTTCCGGCGTCTGGCCACCGACTGGGCGCCGGTGGCGTGGATCGCGATCGCCGACAGGTGGTTGGCCACCACGTCGTGCAACTCCCGTGCCATCCGGGCCCGTTCGGCTCCGATCGCCTCGCGCCGGTCCAGCTCCGAGAGCAGCGCGGTCTGTTCCGCCCGCAGCCGCTCGGTCTCGGCCTCCTGCCGGTGCTTGCGCACCACGTCGCCGGTCCACACCGGGCCCAGGAAGACCAGGGTGCTGACCACCACGATCAGCAGCGCGACCGAGGTGCCGCCGTAGATCGCCGCCAGGGTGGACAGCGCCAGCACCGTGGCCCCGCCGGACAGGTGCAGCACTCGGGACATCCGCGGGCTGCCGTAGACCACCGCCGCGTACAGCAGGTCGGTGTACATGATCAGCGTGGCGACCAGATTGCCGGCGAACACGCTCCCCGCGAAGACCAGCCCGCCGACCGACACCGCCAGCACCGGCCTGGTCCGCCGGACCAGCTCCAGCCCCGCCATCACCAGCAGCGGCGGCAGCACCGCCCACGGCCGCACCCGGTCGGCCTGGTCGTACGCCCCGAAGACGATCAGCACCGCGCCGCCGAGCAGCCCGGAGAGGGCGATCAGCTGGTCCTGGCGGCGCGGGGGGAGGGCGGGGAACGGGAGGGGCACGTTCCCATCTCACCATCCCCGGCGGCCGTCCGGCTCCGGTCCACGGAGGAGCCCGCTACATCGAAGGATGCAGTCCCGGACGGCACCCCGCGACGACGACACCGGCGGGCCCGCGCACCAGGCTGGAGGCACCACCGCGACATCCGGGAGCAGAACGTGATCGTCACCCTCATCGTCGCGGCCGAGATCTCCTTCTGGATCCTGCTCGGCCTCGGCCTCGCCAGCCGCTACCTCTTCCGGTGGCGCCGCACCAGCACCGCGCTGCTGGTCGGCCTGCCGGTGGTGGACCTCACCCTCTACGCCCTGACCGTCCTCGACCTGCGCGGCGGAGCCACCGCGAGCTGGACCCACGCCCTGGCCGCGAGCTACGCGGGCTTCTCGATCGGCTACGGCCCCTCGCTGGTCCGCTGGGCCGACCGGCACTTCCTGCACCGCTTCGCCGGCGGTCCCAAGCCGCTGCCCTCGCCCAAGTACGGGCCGGAGCGGACCAGGTACGAGTGGCAGATCGCCGGCCGGACGGTCGTGTCGGCGGCGATCACGCTGAGCCTGATCACCCTGCTCGTCCCGCTCTCCGCGGGCTCCGCGCACTTCGGCACCTTCGCCCAGTGGTACCTCAAGCTGGGCATCGCGGCCGTGGTCAACGTGATCGTGGCCGGCTGCTACTCGCTCTGGCCCAAGGAGCCGCCGGCCGGCGTGCCGGTCGAGAACGGCCGGGTGGTCACCGAGAAGACCGCCCACACCCACACACCGGCCGGACGGCCCTGACCCGCCGGACGGCCCCGGACGTCGAGGGCCCGTCCTCGGACTCCCGCGGGGGAGGGTCCGAGGACGGGCCCTCGGCCTGCCCGATGACGTCGGCGCCTAGCGGTTCTCGCCCGGCACCCAGAGCACGTCCCCGCGCTCCTTGTTGGCCACCCGGGCCAGGATGAACAGCAGGTCGGACAGCCGGTTGAGGTACTTCGCGGTCAGCGGGTTGACGCTGTCGCCGTGCTCCGCGATCGCCGACCAGGTCGAGCGCTCGGCCCGCCGCACCACCGTGCAGGCCAGGTGCAGGTGGGCCGCCCCGGGCGTGCCGCCGGGCAGGATGAAGCTGCGCAGCTTCTCCACCCGCGCCAGGTACTCGTCGCAGTCCGCCTCCAGCCGGTCGACGTAGGACTGCAGCACCCGCAGCGGCGGGTACTTCGGGTCCTCCACCACCGGGGTGGACAGGTCGGCGCCGACGTCGAACAGGTCGTTCTGGACCCGGACGAGCACCGCCGCGATGTCCTCCGGCAGCTCACCGACGGCCAGGGCCACGCCGATCGCGGCGTTGGCCTCGTTGGCGTCCGCGTAGGCGATCAGCCTCGGGTCGGTCTTGCTGGTCCGGCTCATGTCGCCGAGCGCGGTGGTGCCGTCATCGCCGGTACGGGTGTAGATGCGCGTCAGATTGACCATGCGGCCAGCGTAGCCGCCGTGTTAGGCGCCGTTAACCCCGCCCCGGAACACCGCGGAGCGCTTCGGAGCACTTCCGGGGCGCGCTGCACAACACCGCTACGCGACGTTGACCCTCCCCCAGCCTCCGGCCGGGGGACCCCCGTCCCGAGGGACTCGTCGCTACGCGACGTTGACCCTCTGCCCCGGCGGGGCCGCCTCCAGCCAGGCCAGGAAGCCGGTCAGCGCGTCCTCGCTCATCGCCAGCTCCAGCGGGGCCCCGTTGTGCAGGCAGCGCAGCACCACCGAGCCGGACAGCAGCGCCAGCTCCTCCTGGCCCTCCGGGTAGCGCCGGCCGAGCACCTCGATCTCCCGGCGCGGCAGCACCTTGCGCGGCCGCGGGGCGTACGAGAAGACCCGGAACCACTCGATCGAGTCACCGCTGTAGCGGCCGATACCAAAAACCCACCCCTTGCCGTCGGTCGGGGGGACCGGGGCGGAGGTGGGTTTGCCGTTCTCGTCGAGGTCGGGCTGCGTCGAGGCGTCGGCCGGCATTTTGAGCCGGTAACTGCAGTCGAAGGTGCCGCCGACCCGCTGGATCAGGCGGCGCCGGACGGCGAAGGCCATCAGCCCGATCACACCCAGGGCCACGACCGCCGCACACACCACAAGCGCGAGGACCATGCTCACCCACCTCCTCGCTACCCGCGTTCCCCGTAGCGGTCGTATCAAGCGACCGCGCTGACCTACCAACTACGACGACAGTCCCGGGGTCACGCTCACGCGTCCCCGGGACCGTCGGTCGACCCCGCTAAGCCGGGGTCCGGCGCACTCAGGCGTGGGCCTTGAGGCCGCGCGCCGCGAACAGACGGACCTCGGCGCGCCGCTCCGCGTGCTCGTCCAGGCCCGACTTGGCCTTCTCCAGCGCGCGCTCGGCACGCGCGACGTCGATCTCGTCCGCCAGCTCGGCGATCTCCGCGAGCAGAGACAGCTTGTTGTCGGCGAAGGAGATGAAGCCGCCGTGCACCGCGGCGACCACGGTGCCGCCGTCCACCGTGCGGATGGTGACGGGACCGGTCTCCAGCACGCTCAGCACCGGGGTGTGGCCCGGCATGATGCCGGTGTCACCGGAGGCCGTACGGGCGACGACGATGGTGGCCGCACCGGACCACACCTTGCGGTCGGCTGCGACCAGCTCGACGTGCAGCTCAGCCAACGTGGGCTCCTAGGCTCATGCAACGCCCGATTACTCGGGAGTTTCGGTAAGAATAACGGCCCCGCGCCTCCGGCATGAAACCGGCGGCACGGATTTGACCGGAATCACAGCCGATGCGACGCGAGGGGTGGGTCCCAGGGCTGGGGCCCACCCCTCACGGTCACGTACAGCTGCTACCGGCCGCGATTACTTCTTCGCCAGCTCGGCGGCGTTCTTCTCGAGGTCCTCGATGCCACCGCACATGAAGAAGGCCTGCTCCGGGACGGAGTCGTACTTGCCGTCCGCGATCGAGTTGAAGGCCTCGATGGTCTCCGACAGCGGCACGGTCGAACCCTCGACACCGGTGAACTGCTTCGCCACGTAGGTGTTCTGCGAGAGGAAGCGCTCGATGCGGCGGGCACGGTGAACCGTGACCTTGTCCTCCTCGGACAGCTCGTCGATACCGAGGATCGCGATGATGTCCTGGAGGTCCTTGTACTTCTGCAGGATCCCCTTGATACGGATGGCCGTGTCGTAGTGGGTCTGCGCGATGTACCGCGGGTCGAGGATGCGGGACGTGGAGTCCAGCGGGTCGACGGCCGGGTAGATGCCCTTCTCCGAGATCGGACGCGACAGAACGGTGGTCGCGTCCAGGTGGGCGAAGGTGGTGGCCGGCGCCGGGTCGGTCAGGTCGTCCGCGGGGACGTAGATCGCCTGCATCGAGGTGATCGAGTGACCGCGGGTCGAGGTGATGCGCTCCTGCAGGAGGCCCATCTCGTCGGCCAGGTTCGGCTGGTAACCCACCGCGGAGGGCATGCGGCCGAGCAGGGTCGACACCTCGGAACCGGCCTGGGTGAACCGGAAGATGTTGTCGATGAAGAGGAGCACGTCCTGCTTCTCGACGTCACGGAAGTACTCCGCCATGGTCAGCGCGGACAGCGCGACGCGCAGACGGGTGCCCGGCGGCTCGTCCATCTGGCCGAAGACCAGCGCGGTCTTGTCCAGAACGCCCGAGTCGACCATCTCGTCGATGAGGTCGTTGCCCTCACGGGTGCGCTCGCCGACACCGGCGAACACCGACACACCACCGAAGTTCTCGGCGACGCGGTAGATCATCTCCTGGATCAGAACGGTCTTGCCGACACCGGCACCACCGAACAGACCGATCTTGCCACCCGTGACGTACGGGGTGAGCAGGTCGATGACCTTGATGCCGGTCTCGAACATCTCGGTCTTGGACTCGAGGTCCTTGAACTCGGGGGCCTTGCGGTGGATCGGCCAGCGGACCTCGACCTGCTTGTCGAACTCCGCCGGGTCCACGTTCAGCACGTCGCCGAGGGCGTTGAAGACCTTGCCCTTGGTGATCTGGCCGACCGGGACGGAGATCGCCGCACCGGTGTCGGTGACCTGCGAGCCACGGACCAGGCCGTCGGTCGGCTGCATCGAGATGCCGCGGACCATGCCGTCGCCGAGGTGCTGGGCGACCTCGAGGGTCAGGGTCTTCTTGCCCGTGCCGTCGGGGTTGTCCACCTCGACGTGCAGGGCGTTGTACATGTCCGGAATCGCGTCGACGGGGAACTCCACGTCGACGACCGGGCCGATGACCCGCGCGACGCGGCCCGTCGCCGTGGTCGGCTCAACAGTGGTGGTCATACTCATTCGCTCCCGCGGCTAGCGTCGGCGAGGGCGTTGGCGCCGCCGACGATCTCGCTGATTTCCTGGGTGATCTCGGCCTGACGGGCCGAGTTGGCAAGCCGCGTGAGCGACTTGATGAGCTCGCCGGCGTTGTCCGTCGCGCTCTTCATCGCGCGGCGGCGGGCGGCGTGCTCGGAAGCGGCCGACTGCAGCAGCGCGTTGTAGATCCGGCTCTCGACGTACCGCGGCAGCAGCGCGTCCAGGACGCCCTCCGCCGACGGCTCGAAGTCGTACAGCGGGAAGATCTCCGACTTGGCCGGCGTCTGGTCGCTGAGCTGGACCTCGTCCAGCTTCAGCGGCAGCAGCCGCGCCTCGACCGCGTTCTGCGTCAGCATGGACACGAACTCGGTCGAGACCAGGTGGAGCTCGTCCACGCCGCCCGTCTCGGCCGTGAAGGCCTCGATCAGGTCGGCCGCCACGGTCTTCGCGTCACCGTACGTCGGCTTGTCCGAGAATCCCGTCCACGAGCCCGCGATCGTCAGACCGCGGAACGTGTAGTACGAGACGCCCTTGCGGCCGATGATGTACGTCACCACGTCCTTGCCCTCGGACCGCAGACGCTCGGCGAGCACCTGCGAGGCCTTGATGGCGTTGGTCGAGTAGCCGCCGGCCAGGCCGCGGTCCGCCGTGATCAGCAGGACCGCCGCGCGCTTGGCGCTCGGGTTCTCGGTGGTGAGCGGGTGCTTGGCGTTGGACCGGGTGGCCACCGCCGTCACCGCCCGGGTGAGCTCATCGGCGTACGGAGTGGAGGCGGCCACCGCGCGCTGCGCCTTGACGATGCGCGACGCGGAGATCATCTCCATCGCCTTGGTGATCTTCTTCGTCGCGGTGACAGAGCGGATCCGGCGCTTGTAGACCCGAAGCTGTGCTCCCATGGGTCGTTACGTCCTTTCCCTCGCTACCGGACTCAGGCCTGCTCGGAGAGCAGCTTGCCGTCAGCGGTCTGGTAACCCTGCTTGAAGGCCTCGATCGCGGTGGTCAGCGCGTCGATGGTGCCGTCGGCCAGCAGACCGGTCTCGACGATGCCGGCGAGCAGGTCCTTGTGCTGCAGGCGGACGTGGTCCAGGAACTCGCGCTCGAAGCGGCGGATCTCGGCGACCGGGACGTCGTCCAGCTTGCCGTTGGTGCCGGCCCAGATGGAGACGACCTGCTCCTCGACCGGGAACGGCTGGTACTGGCCCTGCTTCAGCAGCTCGACCATGCGCGCACCGCGCTCCAGCTGGGCCTTGGAGGCCGCGTCCAGGTCGGAACCGAAGGCGGCGAAGGCCTCCAGCTCGCGGTACTGGGCGAGGTCCAGACGCAGGCGGCCGGCGACCGAGCGCATGGCCTTGATCTGGGCGGAGCCACCGACGCGGGAGACCGAGATACCGACGTTCACGGCCGGGCGGATGCCGGCGTTGAACAGGTCGGACTCCAGGAAGCACTGGCCGTCGGTGATGGAGATGACGTTGGTCGGGATGTACGCCGAGACGTCGTTGGCCTTGGTCTCGATGATCGGAAGACCGGTCATCGAGCCGCCGCCCAGGGCGTCGTTCAGCTTGGCGCAGCGCTCCAGCAGGCGGGAGTGCAGGTAGAAGACGTCACCCGGGTAGGCCTCGCGGCCCGGCGGGCGGCGCAGCAGCAGGGAGACGGAGCGGTAGGCCTCGGCCTGCTTCGACAGGTCGTCGAAGATGATCAGGACGTGCTTGCCGTCGTACATCCACTCCTGGCCGATGGCCGAACCGGTGTACGGGGCGAGGTACTTGAAGCCGGCCGGGTCGGAGGCGGGAGCGGCCACGATGGTGGTGTACTCCAGCGCGCCGGCCTCCTCCAGGGCGCCACGGACGGACGCGATGGTGGAGCCCTTCTGGCCCACGGCGACGTAGATGCAGCGGACCTGCTTCTCCGGGTCGCCCGAGCGCCAGTTGTCGCGCTGGTTGATGATCGTGTCGACGGCCACCGCGGTCTTGCCGGTCTGGCGGTCACCGATGATCAGCTGGCGCTGGCCGCGGCCGATCGGGGTCATCGCGTCGATGGCCTTGATGCCGGTCTGCAGCGGCTGCTTGACCGACTTGCGGGCCATGACGCCGGGGGCCTGCAGCTCCAGGGCGCGGCGACCGGTGGCGGCGATCTCGCCGAGGCCGTCGATCGGGTTGCCCAGCGGGTCCACGACGCGGCCGAGGTAGCCGTCGCCGACCGGAACCGAGAGGACCTCGCCGGTGCGGCGCACGGTCTGGCCCTCTTCGATGCCGCCGAACTCACCCAGGACGACGACACCGATCTCGCGGGTGTCGAGGTTCAGCGCGAGGCCGAGCGTGCCGTCCTCGAACTTCAGCAGCTCGTTCGCCATGACCGAGGGCAGACCCTCGACATGCGCGATGCCGTCCGCCGCGTCAGTGACCGTGCCGACCTCTTCCACAGAAGCGGCGTCCGGCTGGTACGACTGGACAAAGTCGGCCAGCGCGTCCCGGATCTCCTCCGGACGGATCGTAAGCTCCGCCATCAGGCTTCCCTGCTCTCCTAGTTTGCGATCCTCGGCCCGCCATTGAGGGCCGCAAGTATTCGACTCTCGGCCGGGTCTTCCGAACCGGCCGTACGATGTGCCGGCTCCTTGGGGAGCCGGTTTCCCGACCGAGGGTCGGATGTGCTGCTTCGGTGCTCAGCCTTCGAGCGACTGGCGAGCGCCCTCGAGGCGGCTCGACACGGTGCCGTTGATGATCTCGTCGCCGATCTGCACCCGGACGCCGCCGACGACCTCGGGGTCGACGTCGATGTTCAGGTGGACCTGGCGGCCGTACATCCGGCCCAGAGCACCGGACAGGCGCTCCTTCTGGGTGTCCGACAGCGGCACCGCGGTGGTGACCAGGGCCACCACGCGGCCACGGCGCGCGGCGGCGAGCTTCGAGTAGGACTCCAGGCCCTGCTCCAGGCTACGGCCACGCGGCGCGTTGACGAGGGCGGTGACCAGCCGGACGGTGCCGGCGTTGGCGCGGCCGCCGAGCAGCTTCTCGATCAGCTCGGCCTTCGCGACGGCACCGGCCTTCGGCTCGGTCAGCGCGGCGCGCAGCTCGTGCGAGCCGCTCACCACCCGGCCGAAGCGGAAGAGCTCGTCCTCGACGTCGTCCAGGGAGCCGGCCTTGTCCGCGGCGATGATCTCGGCGTAGGCGGCGAGCTCCTCGGTCGCGTCCACCAGGTCGCGCGAGCCCGACCAGCGGGAGCGGACCAGGCCGGAGACCAGGTCGACGGCCTCGCCGGAGACCTGGCCGGTCAGCAGCGAGGTGACCAGCTGGGCCTTGTCCTGGCCCGACCGCGAGGGGTCGGTCAGGACGCGGCGCAGCGACACCTCACGGTCGAGCACGGCCGTGACGGCGGTGAGCTCCTCGGCCAGCTTGGCCGCGTCCACCGAGGTGGAGTCGGTCAGGCTCTCCAGGTTCTGCCGACCGGCGGCGAGGGCCTCGCGGCTGGCGCCGATCACTTGGCCGCACCCTGAGCAACGGCGGCCTTGGCCTCCAGCTCGTCCAGGAAGCGGTCGATGACACCGCTCTGGCGGGTGTGGTCCTCGAGGGACTCACCCACGATGCGGGACGCCAGCTGGGTGGCCAGCGAGCCCACGTCCTGGCGCAGGGCGGCAGTCGCCTGCTTCTTGTCCGCCTCGATCTGGGCGTGACCGGCCGCGACGATGGCCTCGCGCTGACGCTGGCCCTCCTCGCGCATCTCGGCGAGCTGGGCGGCGCCCTGCTCACGGGCCTGCTCGACGATGCGAGCGGCCTCGTGGCGCGCCTCGGCGAGCTCGGCGCGGTACTGCTCAAGCACGGCCTGGGCCTCGGCCTGAGCGGCCTCGGCGCGCTCCATGCCGCCCTCGATGGCATCCCGGCGCTCCGACAGCACCTTCTCGATGCTGGGGAGGAGCTTCTTGCCGAGCAGACCGAAGACGATGAAGAAGCAGAGCAGGCCGATGATGACCTCGGGCCAAGCGGGGAGAAGAGGGTTCATCTTCTCCTCTTCCGCAAGGAAGACCACGGGGTTCATATCTGAACCTTTCGTCTGGTGGGACTACCGGTGTGCCGGAATTACTTGCCGGTGCCGAACACGAACGGCATGACGATGCCGATGAGCGCGAGCGCCTCGGTCAGCGCGAAGCCGATGAACATGTTCGAGCGGATCAGACCGGCAGCCTCGGGCTGACGGGCCATGGCCTGAACGCCGTTGCCGAAGATCAGACCAACGCCGATGCCGGGGCCGATGGCAGCGAGGCCGTAACCGACGGAAGCGATGGAACCGACGACGCCCTCAGCGAGCATGCTCATTGCGATTGTCCTTTGCAGGGGTGGTGAACCGGTGGTGATTGGCCACCGGGCGATCCAGGGGGTGGTTCATGGGAGGCCAGGGCCTCAGGCTCAGTGCGCCTCTTCCAGGGCACCGGCGATGTAGCTGCTGGCCAGCATCACGAAGATGTAGGCCTGCAGGAACTGGACCAGCAGCTCGAAGGCGGTCAGGCCGACGGCGACGATGAACGAGGCCGAGCCGTAGAGCGCGCCCAGGGACGGGCTGAGCAGGTACCAGGAGGCGATGGAGAACATCACGATCAGCAGGTGGCCGGCGAACATGTTCGCGAAGGCTCGGACCGCGAGCGTGAAGGGGCGCACGAAGATGTTCGAGAAGAACTCGATCGGCACCAGGATGAACATGACCCAGCCGGGGATGCCCGACGGCCAGCAGAGGTTCTTCAGACCGCCGACGAAGCCGTGCTTCTTGAAGGTCAGCGTCATGTAGGTGACCCACACGACCGCCGCGAGGCCGGCCGGGAACGCGATCGCCGCCGTCACGGGGAACTGTGCGAACGGGATGATCGACATGATGTTCAGCAGCCACACGAAGAAGAACATCGAGACCAGCATCGGGACGTACTTCTCGCCCTTTTTGCCGATCGTCTCCAGCACGATGGAGCGCTTGACGAAGTCGTAGCCGATCTCACCGACCAGCTGCAGCTTGCCGGGAACGAGGCGCGGCTTGGCGAACGCGGCCCAGAAGAACACGACGACCAGGAGCGCGACGATGATCGACAGCAGCATCGGCTTGTTGAACTCGACGCTGCCGATCGTGAAGATCGGCTTGAACTGGAACTCGTTCAGGCCCGGGGCCGGGAAGCCACAGCCAGCGTCCCCGAAGTGGCAACTGCCTGAGGCGAGGGACGTGAGTTCAGCACTCACCGCGGACTCCTTCGTCGTGACGCATGGTTACGGCAACCTCGGTGTGTCGGCGTGGCCTGCGACCACGGAGCGGCACTGGAACTTGATGGGTTTCTCGCCGACCCCGCGCGACGGCGCACTGCGCGACTGCGGGATCATCGAAGACTGCGCGGGTCCGGGGGGCGATCGGTCCGCTGTCCGGACAGACCAGGCCTCTTCCCGTACTCCGTTGTTGCGACGGACGATAGCAGGCCGTCAGTGCGGCATAAACACCGCCCCCCTCGTTGGGGGGACAGTCGGGCCTCGTCACTGTTGACGTCCCGAGTCGGAGGGCTTGTCGCCCTTCTTTTCGGAGGCGTCGGTGTCGACGTAGAAGGTCTTGGCCTTGAGTGCGCCGCGCACCTGGAAGCCCGTCCAGATCAGGGCGCAGCCCAGCAGGGTGAAGGCGAAAGCCTGCCGGTTGAAGAGCTCGGTGTTCTTGAAGACCGCGAGCACGATGCCGACCAGCAGGATCTGGGTGGTGTACACCAGCAGTCCGGCGGCCATCATGATGTGCGGGTTCGACCTGGTCAGCCGGTCGAGCGCGACCTGGCCGAAGCTGAAGAAGGCCATCACGAGCAGTGCGCCGAAGAGGGCACCGAGCAGGCCCTTCCCGCCGGCGACGGCGAAGGAGATCGCCATGGCGATGATCCCGGCGGCCGCAGTGGGAATCGCGGCGCCTCGGAGGATCCGGGCGTCGGTGGACGGCATGTCGGCAGCTCCGGCGGCATGTCGATGTGGCGGGGGACGGGCACAGCGGTGGCGGGTGACACCGGACCGGGCAGTCGCCGCGGGCCGCTCGTCGGAACGGCGGGCCCGGTGAGGGAGACCGACAGGGACGGAAGTCATCCACCTGTAGGTCTTTCGGCGTGTTCCCGGTACTCGTGAACGGTATCACAAACTATTTGATGAGAGCTTTACCATGAATGTGTGGCACCTGTCACACCAACGGCGCAAGGTGTCCGCCGTTCGGGTGAAGGCGCTTTGACGGCACATCAACTCTCATGTCAGCGGCGGCCGGTGGCCTCCCCCCGATGGCCGACCGCGGTGGAGCCCATGCCGGAGTCCCGGCCGGCTTCACCGAGGAGTTGCTTGTCCTTCGCCGACAGTTCGGCCATCGGACCGTTCTGCTGCCGCCGGTAGCGCGGGGGGACGAAGGACTGCACCGCCCGCGGGGCGCGCGGCCGGAACCGCGGGATGAGCAGCACCACCAGGCCGACCAGGCAGAGCCCGGCGAGGGTCAGGACGACCGTGCGGCCGGTGTTGGTCACCGAGAAGGCCACCGAACCGAAGGCGATCAGCGCGGCCCAGAAGTACATGATCAGTACGGCGCGGCTGTGCGAGTGGCCGACCTGGAGCAGTCGGTGGTGCAGGTGGCGCTTGTCCGCGGCGAACGGGGACTGGCCGGCCCAGGTGCGGCGCACCACCGCGAGCAGCAGGTCGGCCAGCGGCAGCGCGATGACCGTCAGCGGCAGCAGCAGCGGGATGTAGATCGGCACCAGGGCGTGCACGGCGGCGGTCTGCGAACCGGTCTCGTTGCTGATCAGGTCCGGGTCGACCCGGCCGGTGATGGAGATCGCGGCGACGGCCAGCATCAGGCCCAGCATCATCGAGCCGGAGTCGCCCATGAAGATCCGCGCGGGGTGCATGTTGTGCGCCAGGAAGCCCAGGCACATGCCGATCAGCAGCACGCTGAACAGCACGGCGGGGGCCGCGTCGGAGATCGTGTAGCCGTACCAGAGCCGGTAGCTGTACAGGAAGAAGGCCATCGCGGCGATGCAGACCATGCCGCCGGCCAGGCCGTCCAGGCCGTCGATGAAGTTCACCGCGTTGACCATGACGACGACCAGGGTGACCGAGATGACCATGCCCTGGGTCGGGCTCACCGCGACCGGGCCGACGCCGGGCACCGGGAGGGTGATCACCGTGACGCCCTGCCAGACCATCACGCCGGCGGCGATCATCTGGCCGCCGAGCTTCACCAGCGCGTCCACGCCCCACTTGTCGTCGAGCACCCCGAGCAGGAACATGATCCCGGCGCCGGACAGCAGCGCGCGGATGTCGGTGCCCTGGGAGAACACCTTGCTCAGGTTGTCGAGCTGCGAGGCGACCAGGATGCCCGCGCACAGTCCGCCGAACATCGCGATGCCGCCGAGCCGCGGCGTGGGCTCGCGGTGCACGTCGCGGGCGCGCACCGGAGGCATGGCCCCGGCCGCGATGGCGAACTTCCGGACCGGGCCGGTCAGCAGGTAGGTGACGGCGGCCGTGCAGAACAGCACCAGCAGATACTCACGCACCACTGGCCTCCTGCATCACTGTCGAACGGGGAAGTACCGAAGGTACTCCCCTGCCTTCCCGGGGTTCGAGGTGCGTCGCCACGGCACACACCTTATTGAGTCGGACGCCGGGACCGTGCATCGCGGTTCGCCCTCCCGGGTAGGAGATCCCGATACCCGCGAGGAACCTCCGTCAGGCACGGTCGGCGAAGGCCAGCGCCAGCTCCCGGACCCGCGCCGCGGCGGGGGCGGGCGCGCCCCCGGAGAGCACCCGCGCGATCAGCCCGGCGATCTCCGCCAGCTCGGGCTCCCCCATCCCCTGGCTGGTCACCGTGCCCGTGCCCAGCCGGATGCCGGAGGCCTCGGCGGCCGGCGCCGGGTCGTAGGGCAGCGCGCACTTGCCGAGCAGCAGCCCGGCCGCCGCGCAGCGCCGCTCGGCCTCCGCGCCGCTCACGCCGAGCGGGCTCACGTCGGCGGTCACCAGGTGGGTGTCGGTGCCGCCCGTCAGCGGGCGCATGCCAGCCTCTGCGAGCCCCTCGGCGAGCGCCCGCGCGCCGGACACCGTCCGCTGCGCGTACGCCCGGTACGCGGGCCCGGAGGCCTGCGCGAGGGCCACCGCCTTGCCGGCCACCTCGTTCATCGCCGCGCCGCCCTGACTGAACGGGAACACCGCCCGGTCGATCCGATCGGCCAGCTCCGCGGTGCACAGCAGCAGCCCGCCGCGCGGACCACGCAGCAGCTTGTGGGTGGCCGCCACGGTGACGTCCGCGTACGGCACCGGGGAGGGCGCCACCCCGGCCGCGATCAGCCCGGTGGTCTGCGCGGCGGAGGCGATCAGGTAGGCGTCCACCTCGTCGGCGATCTCCCGGAACGCCGCCCAGTCCGGGTGCCGGGGGTACGAGATCGAGCCCGCCACGATCGCCTTGGGGCGGTGCTGCCGGGCCAGGTCGCGGACCTGGTCGAGGTCGATCAGCCCGTCGCCCTCGCGCACGCCGTAGCCGGTGAAGGCGAACCAGCGCCCGGAGAAGTTGGCGCGCGAGCCGCAGCTGAGGTGGCCGCCGTGCTCCAGCGACATCGCCAGCACCCCGTCGCCGGGCCGCAGCAGCGCCGCGTACGCCGCCAGCATCGCCGACGTCGCGGACCGCGGCTGGACGTTGGCGTGCGGGGCGGCGAACAGCTCGCGGGCCCGGTCGATCGCCAGCAGCTCGGCGGCGTCCGCCAGCGCGCAGCCGGTGTGGTGCCGGCGGCCCGGGTAGCCCTCGGCGTACTTGTCGATCAGCGGGCCGGTGAGCGCCGCCAGGACGGCGGGGGTGGTCAGGTTCTCCCCCGCCAGCAGCTGGATCGTTTCGGCACGCCGCTCGGCCTCCGCGGCCAGCAGGTCGGCCAGCAGCGGATCGGCCCGGTGCAGCGCCTCGGACACCCAGGGGCGCCCGGTCGTCGCGGTGGGGCCGGTCGCGGCATCGGTGACGGTCATGGCGGGGCTCCCGGGCGCTGCGGGGACTGTGTCACCCAGCGTAGGACCGCTGCCGCCGCCCGGCCCGCCGAACCGCGGTCCGACGGCCCCGTTCGGCGCCGCGGCGCGCGTCCGGCTCCCGTCGACGGCTGTTCGCGGCCGTCCGCGCCGGTCAGCGCGGTGCGGGGACGCCGGTGAGCGCGGTGACCACCGGGTCGACCGCGTGGAATATCTCCTCGCCGCAGTTGCGGAACATGCCGATCGGCGCCCCGTACGGGTCGTCCAGCTCGTCCGACTCCGGGGTGGCGGCCAGCAGCCAGCCGCGCAGCGCGGCGGCCGCCCGGACCAGCGCGCGGGCCCGCTCGGTGACGTCGGCGCCGCGCCGGGGGTCCGGCAGGGTGCCCGGGTCTATCGTCCGCACCAGGCGGGTGAACTCCTTCAGCGTGAAGGTGCGCAGCCCCGCCTCGTGGCCCATCGAGATCACCTGGGCGCGGTGGTCCAGCGTCGCGGTGAGCACCAGGTCGGCCTCGACCACGTGCTCGTCCAGCAGCTCGCGGCCGGTGAAGCCGCCGCTGTCGGCGCCGTACTCGTCGAGCACGGTCACGGCGTGGTCCTCCATCGGCGCACCCTCGTGGCCCCAGGTGCCGGCGCTCTCGACCAGGATCCGCCCGGCCACCCGGGGGCTCAGCCGGGTGTCCAGCTCACGCCGGGTCAGCCGCTCGGCGATCGGCGAGCGGCAGATGTTCCCGGTGCAGACGAAGAGGATCCGGAAGTGGTCCAGCGGCCTGGGGCCCACGCTCAGGTACGGCGCTATGCCCGGCCCGGCGTGGAGCGAGGCGATGGGCGTCAACTGCCGGCCTCCAGGTCGGGGACGACCTCCCTCAGCTGCTCGACGCTGATCGCGCCGGCCCGCAGCAGGACCGGGACCTTGCCGGTGACGTCGACGATCGACGAGGTGGCGGAATCCTCGGCCGCCCCGCCGTCGAGGTAGACCGAGATCGCGTCGCCGAGCTGGGCCTGGGCCTCGTCGCAGGTCAGCGGGGGCGCCCCGCCGATCCGGTTGGCGCTGGAGACGGCCAGCGGGCCGGTGGCGTTCAGCAGCTCGATGGCGACCGGGTGCAGCGGCATCCGGACCGCGACGGTGCCGCGGGTGTCGCCGAGGTCCCAGCGCAGCGAGGGCTGGTGCCGGGCGACCAGGGTGAGCCCACCGGGCCAGAAGGCGTCGACCAGCTCCCAGGCCTGCTCGGAGAAGTCGGTGACCAGACCGTGCAGGGTGGTCGGCGAGCCGACCAGCACCGGCGAGGGCGTGTTGCGGCCGCGGCCGCGGGCGGCCATCAGCTCGGCGACGGCCTCCGGCGAGAAGGCGTCCGCACCGACCCCGTACAGGGTGTCGGTGGGCAGCACGACGAGTTCGCCGCGGCGGACGGCCGAGGCGGCCTCGCGCAGACCGGTGGCGCGGTCCCCGGCATCGGCACAGTCGTAGCGGCGGCTCATCGGTGCGGTCCCCTTCCGGAGTGGCTCATGGCAGTCACTACGGCCGTCACTGCGGTCACAGCGCGGCCTTGCGCGCGGTGGTGAAGCGAGGCCGGTTGTTCAGGTCCCGGTGGTCGGCGGTGTCCGTCCAGCCGTGTTCCTCGTTGAAGATCCACGGCACCTGGCCGCCCTGCTGGTCGGCGTGCTCGATCACCACCGCGCCGCCCGGGCGCAGCAGTCGGGCCGCGACCCGCTCGATACCGCGGATGGTGTCCAGGCCGTCCTCGCCGGAGAACAGCGACATCTGCGGGTCGTGGTCGCGCGCCTCCGGTGCGACGTACTCCCACTCGGTGAGCGGGATGTACGGCGGGTTGGAGATGACCAGGTCGAAGCGGCCGTCCCAGGAGCGGTCGTCCTCGAAGGCCTTGGTGGCGTCACCGGCGTGCAGGGTGACCCGGGCGCGGTCCGGGCTCGCCTCGATGTTGCGCCGGGTGTACTCCAGCGCGCCCTCGTCCAGTTCGAAGGCGTGCACGGTCGAGCGCGGCAGCTCCTGGGCCAGGGCGAGGGCGATCGCGCCGGAGCCGGAGCACAGGTCCACCACCAGCGGCTCCGCCACGTCCATGTCGCGCACCGCGTCTATCGCCCACTCGACGACCGTCTCGGTCTCCGGCCGGGGCACGAACACCCCGGGGCCGACCTCCAGTTCGAGGTAGCGGAAGAACGCCCGCCCGGTGATGTGCTGGAGCGGCTCGCGCGCCTCGCGGCGGGAGACGGCCTCCCAGTAGCGGGCGTCGAAGTCGGCGTCCTTCACCGTGTGCAGCTGGCTGCGCTTGACGTTGTGGACGTAGGCGGCGAGCTCCTCCGCGTCGAAGCGCGGCGACGGCACGCCGGCCGCGGCCAACCGCTGGGTGGCCTGGGCCACCTCGGCGAGCAGCAGGTTCATCCGTACGACCTCTTGTTTCTCCGGCTCCGGGCGAAACGCGGGCTGGGGCGCGCCGGTCTCAGTTCTCTTGGGCCGCGGCGAGCTTGGCCGCCGCGTCCTTGTCGACGCAGGACTGGATCACCGCGTTCAGTTCGCCGTCCAGGACCTGGTCCAGGTTGTACGCCTTGAATCCGGTGCGGTGGTCCGAGATGCGGTTCTCGGGGTAGTTGTACGTGCGGATCCGCTCGGAGCGGTCGACCGTACGGACCTGGCTGCGGCGCGCGTCCGAGGCCTCCCGCTCGGCCTCCTCCTGCGCGGCGGCCAGCAGCCGCGAACGCAGGATGCGCATCGCCTGCTCCTTGTTCTGGAGCTGGCTCTTCTCGTTCTGGCAGGACGCCACGATACCGGTCGGCAGGTGGGTGATCCGGACCGCGGAGTCGGTGGTGTTGACCGACTGGCCGCCGGGGCCGGAGGAGCGGTAGACGTCGATCCGCAGGTCGTTGGCGACGATCTCGACCTCGACCTCCTCCGCCTCGGGGGTGACCAGCACGCCCGCCGCGGAGGTGTGGATGCGGCCCTGCGACTCGGTGGCGGGGACGCGCTGCACGCGGTGCACGCCGCCCTCGTACTTCAGCCGGGCCCAGACGCCCTGGCCGGGCTCGGCGTTGCCCTTGGTCTTCACGGCCACCGAGACGTCCTTGTAGCCGCCGAGGTCGGACTCGTTGGAGTCGATGATCTCGGTCTTCCAGCCGATCCGCTCCGCGAAGCGCAGGTACATCCGGAGCAGGTCGCCGGCGAACAGGGCGGACTCCTCGCCGCCCTCGCCCGCCTTGATCTCCAGGATGACGTCCTTGTCGTCGCTCGGGTCACGCGGCACCAGCAGCAGACGCAGCTCCTCGGTGAGCTCGTCCCGGCGCGCCTCGGAGTCCTTCACCTCGGCGATGAACTCAGGGTCCTCCGCGGCGAGTTCACGCGCGGCCTCGATGTCCTCGCCGGCCTGCCGCCACTGCCGGTAGACCCGGGTGATCGGGGTCAGCTCGGCGTACCGCTTGGCCAGCTTGCGGGCGTTGGCCTGGTCGGCGTGGACGGACGGGTCGGCCAGCCTCGTCTCGAGGTCGGCGTGCTCGACGAGGAGCTCTTCGACTGCCTCGAACATGGGGTGGCCTTCTTCCCGGTGACTCGGAAACGTGTGGGGGGTGGGGAACTCGCGGGGGGACGCGAACGGCGCCGGCCCCCAGCGCCCCCGACAACGAGTACGGGGGCACCGGGAACCGGCGCCGAGGGAGCGCTAGGCCTTCGCGCTGTGCTGCTTGCCGAAGCGGGCCTCGAAGCGGGCCACGCGGCCACCGGTGTCGAGGATCTTCTGCTTGCCGGTGTAGAACGGGTGGCACTGCGAGCAGACCTCGGCGCGGATCTCGCCACTGGTCTCGGTCGAGCGGGTGGTGAACTCGGCGCCGCAGGTGCAGGTCACGCGGGTGACCACGTACTCGGGGTGAACGTTGGGCTTCAAGGGGTTCTCCTAGGTTTCGGGAGGGCACCGGGTCGGCGACTGGAGTGCCGCACGTGAACCGGGACCGACGGACCAGTCTGCCAGGACCGGCCGCATCTTCCCAAACCGGGTCGCGTTCCGGGATATTCCGGGCGCCGTTCAGTGCGCCGCGCCGGCCTTCGGAGTGGCCTTCGGGGTGGCCGTCCCGGTGGCCTTCCCGGCGCCCCGCGCGGCCGTCGAGGGGGCGGCCGTGGGGGCCGCCTGGGCGGGGTTCTCCGGCTGCGCGGAGACGACCGCCGGCGGGAACGGCTGGTCGGCCTTGAGCGCCGTCCAGACCTGCCCGGCCTGCGGCTGCTGCGGAACCACCCGGTTCGGGTCGCCGGGGGCCGTCTCGACCGGCAGGGTGACCATGCTCAGCCGGTCCGGGCCTATCCCCTTGAGCTCCTGGGCGAGCCCCACCAGCGAGTTCACCGAGCCGAGCGCGGAGTCGGTGGTGATGCTCCTGGTCACGGTGTCGCCGACGGACCACAGTTTGACCGGGTCGGTGAGCATCCCGCTCCCCCCGACCTGCCGCAGCAGGGACTTCACCATCTGCTTCTGGAGTTCGATCCGGCCGAGGTCGCTGCCGTCGCCGACGCCGTGCCGGGTGCGCACGAAGGCCAGCGCCTGCTGCCCGTCCAGGTGGTGCTCGCCGGGCGGCAGGTCGAGCCCGCTGTCCTTGTCGTGGATGGCCACCGTGGTGGTCACGGTGGCCCCGCCTATCGCGTCCACGACCCGGGCGAAGCCGGCGAAGTCGATCTGCAGGTAGTGGTCCATCCGCAGCCCGGTGAGCTGCTCGGTGGTCTTGACCGCGCAGACCGCGCCGCCGCTCTCGAAGGCGCTGTTGTACATCGCGCGCTTGGCGCCGGGCACGGTCCTGCCGCTCGCGTCGGTGCAGTCGGGGCGGGCGACCAGGGTGTCGCGCGGGATCGAGACGATCTGGGCGCCGGAGTGGTCCTGGTTGACGTGCACCACCATCGCGGTGTCCGAGCGGGCCGTGTCGCCGGTGTTCCCGCCCGCCATCGAGCCGTTGTCGCCGCTGCGCGAGTCGGAGCCGAGCACCAGGATGTTGAAGGAGCCGTCGGTGGCCGCCGGCGGCCGGGCGTCGCCGAGCCGGGCGTCGATGTCGACGCTCCTGAGGTTGCCGTTGAGCCTGAAGTAGCCGTAGAGGGCCGCTCCGGCGCCGAGGACGACGAGCGCGGCGAACGCGCAGGCGGCCGTGCGCAGGACTCTGCGGCGGCGCCCTGGAACCCTCTTGTGTGCGGCCATACGGTCCAGAGTAAATCGGACAACATGATCCAAACGCCCCCAAGTTGTCCCGACTCTGGAACAGAACGGGCCGGACGCACGGAACCCCGGACCGCTCGCGCGATCCGGGGTTCCGTGCTTCGACGGCCCTGCGGCTACGGTCAGTCGCCGGAGCCGGGGGTGGTCTTGGCGATCTGCATCAGGAACTCGGCGTTGCTCTTGGTCTGCTTCATCTTGTCCAGGAGCAGCTCGATCGCCTGCTGCGAGTCGAGCGCGTGCAGCACCCGGCGCAGCTTCCAGACGATGGCCAACTCCTCGTTGCCGAGCAGGATCTCCTCCTTGCGGGTGCTGGAGGCGTCCACGTCGACGGCCGGGAAGATGCGCTTGTCCGAGAGCTTCCGGTCGAGCTTGAGCTCCATGTTGCCGGTGCCCTTGAACTCCTCGAAGATCACCTCGTCCATGCGCGAGCCGGTCTCGACCAGCGCGGTGGCCAGGATGGTCAGCGAGCCGCCGTTCTCGATGTTGCGCGCGGCACCGAAGAACTTCTTCGGCGGGTACAGCGCGGTCGAGTCGACACCACCGGACAGGATGCGGCCGGAGGCCGGCGCGGCCAGGTTGTAGGCGCGGCCGAGGCGGGTGATCGAGTCCAGCAGGATGACCACGTCGTGGCCCAGCTCGACCAGGCGCTTGGCGCGCTCGATGGCCAGCTCGGCGACGGTGGTGTGGTCCTCGGCCGGGCGGTCGAAGGTCGAGGAGATGACCTCGCCCTTCACCGACCGCTGCATGTCGGTGACCTCTTCCGGACGCTCGTCGACCAGGACGACCATCAGGTGGCACTCGGGGTTGTTGTGGGTGATCGCGTTGGCGACCGCCTGGAGCACCATGGTCTTGCCGGTCTTCGGCGGCGCGACGATCAGACCGCGCTGGCCCTTGCCGATCGGCGACACCAGGTCGATGATCCGGGTGGTCAGCACGCCCGGGTCGGTCTCCAGGCGCAGCCGCTCCTGCGGGTACAGCGGGGTGAGCTTGTTGAACTCGGGACGGCCGCGGCCGCTCTCCGGGTCCATGCCGTTGACGGAGTCCAGCCGCACCATGGCGTTGAACTTCTCGCGGCGCTCGCCCTCGCGCGGCTGGCGCACCGCACCGGTGATGGCGTCACCCTTGCGCAGGCCGTTCTTGCGGACCTGGGCGAGCGAGACGTAGACGTCGTTCTGGCCCGGCAGGTAGCCGGAGGTGCGCACGAACGCGTAGTTGTCGAGGATGTCGAGGATGCCCGCGACCGGGATCAGGACGTCGTCCTCGCCGACCTGCGGCTCGACGGTGCCGACCTCGAAGCCCTCGCGGCCGCGACGGCCACGGCGGTCGCGGTAGCGCCCGCGCCGGCCCCGGCGGCCCTCGCCGAACTCGTCGTCGTCGTAGCCGCCCTGCTGGGCCTGCGGGGCCTGGGCCTGCGGGGCCTGGCGGCCCTGCTGGTCGGCCTGGCCGCCCTGCTGCTGGCCGCCGCCCTGCTGGGACTGGCGGTCGGTGCGCTCGCGGCGGTTGCGGCGGTCGCGGCGCGACTCGCGGCCGTCGCCGTCCTGGGCCTCGCCGGCGTCCTGACGCTCGGTGCGCTCGGTGCGCTCGGTGCGCTCGCCGCGCTCACGCCGCTCACGGCGGTCGCGACGGCTCTCGCGGCCGTCCTCACGGCCCTCGAAGCCGCGGGTCTCGGCCGGGCGGGCCTCGGCCTGCTTCGGCTCGGCGACCGCGACGGTGGCGGCCTCGGCCTCGGCGGCCGGGGTGGTGGGCGCGCCGGCGGCCGAGGTGGCCCGGCGGCGGGTGCGCTCGGTACGGGCGGGCGCGGCGGTCTCCGCGGCGGCCTGGACCGGGATCTCGATCTGGGCCTGCGGCTCGGCGGCGGCGGCCGGGGCCTCGGCCGTCTTGGCGGCGGCCTTGGTGCGGCGGGCCGGCTTCTCGGCCGGGGCCTCGGCGTCCGCCTTGGCGGCGGTGCGCTTGGCGGCCGGGGCGGTGCCACCGGCGGCGAGCAGCGGGTCCCCGCCGCTCTTCTCCTTGATGGTCTCGATCAGCTGGCTCTTGCGCATGCGTCCGGTACCGGTGATGCCAAGGTCCGCGGCGAGCTTCTGCAGCTCGGCCAGGACCATGCCGTCCAGGCCCGCGGCGGCGCTGCGGCGGCGGCGCGCCGGAGCGGCGGGGGCGGCGGCTGCGTCCGACGCCTCGGCGTCCGGGCGCGCGCCCATCAGATCGGTGGAGTCGCTCACTAAGGGTCCTTCCCTGGAGCGGACGTCGGCCTGTCTGGCTCGGCGACCGGTTGTGCTGTCCTGACCAACGCTCGACTGCGTCGGTCCGAGGCGGTGGTCCCTCGAATGGCGGGAGCCCGTCGAGGGAGAGCTACGTACGAGGTGCGGTGCTTGAAGCACGGTGGTGCTGAGTGGCGCGTGGGCCGGTCGTGTGTCGACCTCCCCTGAGGGCGTAACCCCCACGCTCCCTGCGAATCCCGGGCCCCCGTCGCGTGACGGTGGCCCGCGCTCCGCCCGTCCTGGCCTCTAGGTGGGAGGCCGCGGGTGGGAGTCAGGTGCCGTCACGGCTTCGGGATGCGGCCGCATGTCGCGCAGGCAGGCTGCGTACGCGCTGCGGTGGGCTCCCGGAGAATCGTCGCCCCGTGCATCGCCGGGACTCCACTGCCGTGGAGTGCTGGGATCGGGACGCGGCGCACCTAGCCCCGGAGGGCACCTGGTGCAGCAATGAGGTTAACACTACCGACCCCCTCAGACATTCCCCAGCCTTGCGCTTGCCAATCGTGTCCGCCGGACCCGGCTCGGCAGGGTGCCGGCGCCGGGTCCCGAACGGCCCGTTCGGGCTGCTCAGACGTCCAGCGGGAGCACGACGGCCCCGGTGCGGTCGACGTCCAGCCGGTGCGCGGCGAACGCCGGGTCGCCGCCGTGGCCGTGGTGCCCGGCGAAGGAGAGCACCCGGTCGGCGCCCGCCTCGTCGGTGAGCGCCAGGACGGTCGGTCCGGCCCCGGAGATGACCGCGGGGACGCCCTCGGCGCGCAGCGCGCCGACCAGGGCGGCGCTGTCCGGCATGGCGGAGGCGCGGTAGTCCTGGTGCAGCCGGTCCTCGGTGGCGGCGAGGAGCAGCTCGGGGCGCCTGGTCAGCGCCTCCACCAGCAGTGCGGAGCGGCTGGCGTTGACGGCCGCGTCGGCCAGCGGGACGGTCCTCGGCAGCAGCCCGCGCGCGGTCTCGGTGAGCACCTCGCCGGCCGGCACGAACACCACCGGGACGACCTGCTCGGACGGCTCCAGCGCGACCGCCTTGGCCGACTCCTCGTCGGTCCAGGCGATGGTGAAGTTGCCGCGCAGGCAGGCCGCGACGTTGTCCGGGTGGCCCTCCAGCTCGGAGGCGAGGGCCAGCAGCGCGTCGTCGTCCAGCGCGGACGGGCCGCCGATGGTCACCGCGCGGGCGGCCACGATGCCGGCGCAGATGGCGGCCGAGGAGGAGCCGAGGCCGCGGCCGTGCGGTATCCGGTTGGCGCAGACCACTTCGAGGCCGCGCGGCTGGCCGCCGAGCCGGTCGAAGGCGGCGCGCATCGAGCGGACCAGCAGGTGGCGCTCGTCGCGCGGCAGCGTCTCGGCACCCTCGCCGGCGATGTCGACGGAGAGCCCGGAGTCGGCGACCCGGACGACGACGTCGTCGTACAGACCCAGCGCGAGCCCGAAGGCGTCGAAGCCCGGGCCGAGGTTGGCGCTGGTCGCGGGAACCCTGACCCGGACGGCGGCGGCACGGAACGCAGGACCGGCCATGCGGTGGACTCTCCTGGGGAAATCGGGCGGCGCGGAGCGCGTCGTCGGTGCGAGGGCGGGGAACGGACCGCGGCCCCTCGGGGGCGGTCGGTCGCGGCGGTCGGTGCGGCCCGGACCCGCCGGGCCCGGGGCATGTGCCACACGGCCGAAGCCAGAGTATCGAAGAGAGGTTCCCGAGCGGTACACCCCGTGGGCCTTCGATCTGGTGTGTTGCCGGTTCTGGCCGGAATGCGCACCCCCCTCCGCCGGGGGGAGCGGCGGAAACGGATCGCGGTGCGCGGCCCGGTCGGCACGAAAGTGTCAGCGGGGAACTCCGACGGGCCGACCCCCGAAAGGGTCGGCCCGTCGAGGTGTCAGGATCCGTTACCGGTCGAGCAGTCCGAGGCTGCGGGCGGCCGCCTCCGGGTCGATCGGGACGATCTGCGGCTGCGGCGCGCCGGCCACCGCCCAGTCCGGGTCCTTCAGGCCGTTGCCGGTCACGGTGCAGACGATCCGCTGGCCCGGGTCGACCAGGCCGGCCTCCGCCTTGGCCAGCAGACCGGCCACCGAGGCGGCCGAGGCGGGCTCCACGAAGACGCCCTCCTGCGAGGCCAACAGCCGGTAGGCGGACAGGATCTGACGATCCGTCACCTTGTCGATGAGGCCGCCGGACTCGTCCCGCGCGGCGAGCGCGAAGTCCCAGGAGGCCGGGTTGCCGATCCGGATCGCGGTGGCGATGGTCTGCGGCTTGAGCACCGGCGCGCCGTCCACGATCGGGGCGGAGCCGGAGGCCTGGAAGCCCCACATCCGCGGGGTGCGGGTGGCGAGGCCGTCCGCGGCATACTCGCGGTAGCCCTTCCAGTACGCGGTGATGTTGCCCGCGTTGCCGACCGGCAGGACGTGGATGTCCGGGGCGTCGCCGAGCATGTCGACGATCTCGAAGGCCGCGGTCTTCTGGCCCTCGATCCGCACCGGGTTGACCGAGTTGACCAGCGCCACCGGGTACTTCTCGGACAGTTCGCGCGCGAGGGTGAGGCAGTCGTCGAAGTTCCCGTCGACCTGCAGGATCCTGGCGCCGTGCACCAGCGCCTGGCCCATCTTGCCGAGGGCGATCTTGCCCTGCGGGACGAGCACCGCGGAGACCATCCCGGCCCGCACCGCGTACGCGGCGGCGGAGGCCGAGGTGTTGCCGGTGGACGCGCAGATGACCGCCTGCGCGCCCTCCTCCTTGGCCTTGGAGATGGCCATCGTCATCCCGCGGTCCTTGAAGGAGCCGGTCGGGTTGGCGCCCTCGACCTTGAGGTAGACCTCGCAGCCCGTGCGCTCGGAGAGCACCTGGGCGGGGACCAGGGGCGTGCCGCCCTCCAACAGGGTGACCACCGGGGTGGCCGCGGTGACCGGCAGGCGGTCCCGGTACTCCTCGATCAGGCCGCGCCACTGGTGGGTGTGCGCGCCTCGGACGACGTTCTCGGCAACGGCGTTCATGGCTGGTTCCTTATTCCCCTTCGACCCGCATGATGCTGGCCACGTCCCGCACGCTGTCCAGCGCGCGGAGCTTGTCGACCGTCGCCGACAGCGCGGCGTCGGTGGCACGGTGGGTGACCACGACGAGCGAGGCATCGCCGTCGCGGCCCTGCTGGCGCACGGTGTCGATGGACACGCCGTGCTCGGCGAAGACGGACGCGACCTGCGCGAGCACGCCCGCGCGGTCGTCCACGTCCAGGCTGACGTGGTAGCGGGTGACGACCTCGTCCATCGGCTTGGCCGGCAGCCGCGTGTACACCGAGTCACCGGGACCGGTCGCGCCGGCCAGCTTGTTGCGGCAGACCGCGACCAGGTCGCCGAGCACCGCGGAGGCGGTCGGCGAGCCGCCCGCGCCGGGGCCGTAGAACATCAGCCGGCCGGCCGCCTCGGCCTCGACGAACACCGCGTTGTACGCCTCGCGGACGGAGGCCAGCGGGTGCGACAGCGGGATCATCGCCGGGTGGACGCGCGCGGTGACGGACTCGCCGTCGGCGGCCCGCTCGCAGATCGCGAGCAGCTTGACCACGCAGCCCATCTCCTTGGCGGAGGCGATGTCGGCCGCGGTCACCTCGGTGATGCCCTCGCGGTAGACGTCCGCCGCGGTGACCTTGGTGTGGAAGGCGATGCCGGCCAGGATCGCGGCCTTGGCGGCGGCGTCGAAGCCCTCGACGTCGGCCGTCGGGTCGGCCTCGGCGTAGCCCAGCGCGGTGGCCTCCTCCAGCGCCTCCGAGTAGCCGGCGCCGGTGGTGTCCATCTTGTCGAGGATGAAGTTGGTGGTGCCGTTGACGATGCCCAGCACCCGGTTGACCTTGTCGCCCGCGAGGGACTCGCGCAGCGGGCGCAGCAGCGGGATCGCGCCCGCCACCGCGGCCTCGTAGTACAGGTCCACGCCGGCCTCGGCGGCCGCGGCGTGCAGTTCGGTGCCGTCCTTGGCGAGCAGCGCCTTGTTGGCGCTGACCACCGAGGCGCCCCGCTCGAAGGCGGACAGGATCAGCGATTTGGACGGCTCGATGCCGCCCACCACCTCGACCACCACGTCGATGTCGCCCCGGTTGACCAGGGCCTCCGCGTCGGTGGTGATCAGGTGCTCGGGGACGCCCGGGCGGGTCCGCCCGGCGCGGCGGACCGCGATCCCGGCCAGCTCGACCGGAGCACCGATGCGAGCGGCGAGGTCGTCGGCCGTCGTCGTCATGATGCGCGCCACCTCGGAGCCCACCACACCACAACCCAGCAACGCCACCTTCAGCGGGCGCGTACGCATCATCCGACTCCGCTCTGCATTCTTCTGCTTCGGTAATTTCCGGCGGGTTTTCCTGGACCGCCGGGAACTTCGGTCTCTCCCAGTCTCCGGGACTTTCCGTACGGATCTACGGTCGTTCCATGATCTGAGACGAGGATTTCGTCATCCGATATCCAGACGCAGGAGATCCTCCTCCGTCTCGCGCCGGACGATCACCCGGGCCGCACCGTCCTTGACGGCGAGCACGGGGGGCTTGAGGGCGTGGTTGTAATTGCTCGCCATCGAACGGCAGTAGGCGCCGGTGGCGGGCACCGCGATCAGGTCGCCCGCGGTCAGGTCGGCCGGCAGGAAGGCGTCCCGGACGACGATGTCGCCGGACTCGCAGTGCTTGCCGACCACCCGCACGAGCATCGGTTCCGCGTCGCTGGTGCGCGACACCAGGGCCACCGAGTACTCGGCGTCGTACAGCGCGGTGCGGATGTTGTCGGACATCCCGCCGTCCACGCTGACGTAGGTGCGCAGGCCGTCCAGCGGCTTGACGGTGCCGACCTCGTACAGCGTGAACGCCGTCGGGCCGACGATCGCCCGGCCCGGCTCCACGCTCAGCCGGGGGGTGTCCAGGTTCGCGGCGGCGCACTCGCGGCGGACGATGTCGGCCAGCGCGGCCGCGATCTCGGCCGGCTCGCGCGGGTCGTCCTCGCTGGTGTACGCGATGCCGAGGCCGCCGCCGAGGTCGATCTCGGGCAGCTGGACGCCGTGCTCGTCGCGGATCCCGGCCAGCAGGCCGACCACCCGGCGGGCGGCCACCTCGAAGCCGGCCATGTCGAAGATCTGCGAGCCGATGTGCGAGTGGATGCCGCGCAGCTCCAGGCTGTCGCCGTGCGCGAGCACCCGGCGCACCGCCTCGGCGGCCGCGCCCCCGGTCAGTGACAGCCCGAACTTCTGGTCCTCGTGCGCGGTGGCGATGAACTCGTGGGTGTGCGCCTCGACGCCGACGGTGATCCGGATCAGCACCGGCTGGCGCACGCCCTGGCGGGCGGCGATCGCGGCCAGGCGCTCGATCTCCTCGTAGGAGTCGACCACGATGTGCCCGACGCCGGTCTTCACCGCGTGCTCGAGCTCGTCCACCGACTTGTTGTTGCCGTGCAGCGCGATCCGCCGCGGCGGCATCCCGGCGGCCAGCGCGACCGCCAGCTCGCCCGAGCTGCACACGTCGAGGTTGAGGCCCTCCTCGTGCAGCCAGCGCACGACGGCCTTGGAGAGGAACGCCTTCCCGGCGTAGTAGACGTCGGCCTCGGTGCCGAAGGCGTCCCGCCAGGCGCGCGCCCGGGAGCGGAAGTCCTCCTCGTCCAGCACGTAGGCGGGGGTGCCGAACTCGGCGGCCAGCCGCTGGACGTCGACGCCGCCGACGGTGGCCACGCCCTCGGCGTTCCGGGCGACGGTGCGGGACCAGACCTTGGGATCGAGCGCGTTCAGGTCGGCCGGCGGGGCCTGGTAGTGGCCCTCGGGCAGGACGTCGCCGTGACGGGGGCCTGCCGGGTGTGCGGAGCGACTCATGGGACCTGTCCTTCGAAACCTATGGCGAGGGGCGGCGACGGTCCCCGTTGACCGTCAGCCGCCCCCGCTGTGCGCTTGGGGGTGGTGCCTACATCCGCTCGGGCGCCGTCACGCCCAGGAGCGTGAGGCCGTTGGCGAGCACGGTGCGCGTCGCCTCGACCAGCCAGAGGCGGGCGCGGTGCGTGTCGGTGAGCTCCTCGTCGCCCTTGGGCAGGAACATGCAGTTCTCGTACAGGCGGTGGTACTTGCCCGCGAGCTCCTCCAGGTAGCGCGCGACCCGGTGCGGCTCGCGCAGCTCGCCGGCCGTGGCCAGCATGCGCGGGAACTCGGCGAGGTGGCCGAGCACGTCGGACTCCCACTCGGTGGCGAGCAGTTCGGGTTTGAACTGCTCGGCCGTGCCCTTGTCCACGCCCAGCTCGGCGGCCTTGCGCGCCACGCCGCACATCCGGGTGTGCGCGTACTGGACGTAGAAGACCGGGTTCTCGTTGGTCTGGCTGGTCAGCAGGTTGATGTCCAGCGTGATCGTCGAGTCCGTGGAGGAGCGCGCCAGGGTGTAGCGGGCGGCGTCCACGCCGATCCACTCGACCACGTCGTCGATCGTGATGATGTTGCCGGCCCGCTTGGACATGCGGACCTCTTCGCCGTCGCGAAGCATCTTCACGAACTGGCCGATCTTCACCTCGATGTTGTGGTTCATGTCGTCGCCCGCGCAGGCCGAGATGGCCTTGAGGCGGTTGACGTAGCCGTGGTGGTCGGCGCCCAGCATGTAGAGCGCGACCTCGGCGCCGCGGTCCCGCTTGGACAGGTAGTACGCGGCGTCGGCGGCGAAGTAGGTCTTGTCGCCGTCGGCCTTGATCAGGACGCGGTCCTTGTCGTCGCCGAACTCGGTGGTGCGCAGGAAGACCGCGCCGTCCTGCTCGAAGACGTGGCCCTGCTCGCGCAGCCGGTCGATGGCCTGCTCGACCGCGCCGGAGTCGTGCAGCGTCTTCTCCGAGAACCACACGTCGAAGTGGGTGCCGAACTCGTCCATCGAGCGCTGGATCTCGGCGACCATGAGCTTGAGGCCCTCGGTGCGGAAGACCTGGAGCTGCTCGGCCTCGGGCAGGTCGAGCACGCCCGGGACGGCCTCGGTGAGCGCCTTGGCGATGTCGACGATGTACTCGCCGACGTACCCGCCCTCGGGCACCTCGCGGCCGTTCGCGGCGGCCTGCAGCGAGGCGGCGAACTTGGAGATCTGCACACCGGCGTCGTTGAGGTAGTACTCGGTGGTGACGTCGGCGCCGGAGGCCCGCAGCACGCGCGCCATCGAGTCGCCGACGGCGGCCCAGCGGACGCCGCCGATGTGGATCGGGCCGGTCGGGTTGGCGGAGACGAACTCCAGGTTGATCTTCAGGCCCTGGAGGGCGTCGTTGCGGCCGTAGGCCTCGCCCGCCTCGACGATGGTGCGTGCCAGCGCACCGGCGGTGGCGGTGTCCAGGGTGATGTTCAGGAAGCCCGGACCGGCGATGTCGACCTTGGCGACGCCGGTGATCCCTCGCAGGCGCTCGACCAGCAGTTCGGCAACGGCTCGCGGCGGCTTGCCGGCCGCCTTGGCGAGCTGGAGGGCCACGTTGGTCGCGTAGTCGCCGTGGTCCCTGTTCTTGGGCCGGTCGACCGTCACGTGCTCGGGCACGGCGACGGCCAGCTCGCCCGCCTCGACGGCGGAACTCACGGCGGCCTGGATTGCCTGGGAAAGGTCTGCGGGGGTCACGACGCCAAGCGTAGGCGAGACGGGGTGCCCGCCCGCCACTCGGTTTACCGGTTGAGACGCCGGGTGCGCCGTCGTTACGGGGGCCTCAGCCGCGATCGGTGCGCTCTGTTCGCTCAGGGCGAACGCTGTCGGACCGTTCACCGGGCGGACGACCGGCCCGTTCAGCGGCCCGTTCACGGACCTGCGCCCCGGGCGGCCTGGGCGCCCCGGGCGGCCCGGGCGGCCGCATCAGGCGCCGCACCAGGGCCACCAGGTCGGCCGGGTCGAAGGGCTTGCCGAGGTAGCCGTCCACCCCGACCGCCTCCCCCAGGTCGAGGTCCGCCGGGGTGCAGGCGCTCACGATCGCGATCGGCAGCCGGCTGGTGTCCGGGGTCGCGCGCAGCCGGGCCGCCGTCCGCAACCCGTCCAGCCGCGGCATCATCACGTCCAGCGTCACCACGTCGGGCCGCACCCGGCGGATGACCTCCAGGCACTCGGCGCCGTCGGCGGCGGTCACCACCTCGAAGCCTTCGAGCTCCAGGTTGACCCTGATCAGCTGGCGGATCGCCTCGCTGTCGTCCACCACGAGGACCCGCCCGGACACTCCCGACACCTCACCGAGGGTATCGGCGGCCCCGCCGCCCCGTCCGGCCTTTGGACACTTCCGCTCCCCCGCCCGCCGGCGCCGCCGGACGGCCTTCGGGGAAACCCGTGCACAGACCGGCTCCGAAGCCTGGTAGTGTTCTCCACGTCGGAAGCGCGAGCGACCGACAGGCCGACAGGCCCCCGTAGCTCAGGGGATAGAGCACCGCCCTCCGGAGGCGGGTGCGTAGGTTCGAATCCTACCGGGGGCACTCACGCAGCGATTGCGAGAGTGTAGCTGCAAGAGCGTCACCAGGGCCCAGATCAGTGGAGTTGATCCACGGATCTGGGTCTTCGTCGTTTTCCGGGCCGTCGTGCGCCCCCCGGGCCGTCGGGCCCGGTGCGGAACCGGGCCCGACGGGCTCAGGCCGCGCCGGTCTCGGCCTGGGCGTACAGCTCCGCGACGGTGTGGTCGAAGTAGGCGCTGTAGGAGACGTCGTCGGTGTCGCCGCCCTGCTGGTAGCCGCCGATCGCGCCGATCACGTCGCCGGTGGCGGTGTTGATCCAGGGGCCGCCGCTGGTGCCGGACGGGTAGGCCGGGCAGTGCACGACCCGCTGGTAGGCGCTCTGCTGACCGGTGGTGTTGGTGCACAGCAGGGGCGTCTCGGAGTCGGCGGGGTAGCCGTAGAGCCGGACGGTGGCGCCGAACGGCTCGTCGGCGCCCAGCCGGTTGCCGCCGACCACGTCCTCGACGTTGCGTCCGTTGCTGGGCGCGGTCTCCAGGATCGCGAAGTCCTCGTCCACGTCGCCCTTCTGGGACCAGCCGGCGGTGGTGTGGATCGCGGTCACCTGCCAGGTGCCGTACGGGGCGGAGCCGTCGCGGTAGCCCGGGGCGAAGGTGACGCCGTCGGTGCTGCTGAGGCAGTGCGCGGCGGTCAGCAGCAGGTTGCCGGTGGCGCTGTGCAGCACGCTGGCGGTGCAGAAGTGGTTGCCGGCCGCCAGGGCACCGCTGAACAGTGCGCCGACCGTCCCGGTTTCGCGGTCCTCGGCCGGGGCCGGGCCGGTGGTGCCGAGGTCGACGCCGCGGGCGGGGGTGGGCGTCGCGGTGGACGGGTCGGCCGTCGCGGGGGCGGCGGTCGCGGACGCGGTCGGGGTCACGGACGCGGAGGGCGCGGGGGCCGCGACCTGGGTGGCCGCCGCCGGGTCGGTGGCCGGGCCGGTGGGCGGGGCGGGCGCGGCGGCGGTCCTGGTGCTGCGGGCCGCCTTCCCGGCGGCCGTCGCGTCGGACAGGTCCAGCCCGTGCGTCCCGGTCAGGACGGCGGCGACCGCCACCGCGGACAGCGCGGTGAGCAGGGACGGGGCCAGGAGTCCGCGGCGGCGCGACCTCTGGCGGCGGTGCTTGCCCATGCCTGTTTCTCCTGCCGGGGCGATCGGGGGCGGCGTTCGGTCGACGACTGTGACGCCTCAGCCTGGTAAGGACGTGACGGGCTCCTTGGAGCTCGATGAGAAACCCGTCCTCCGACCGCGCCCCGCGGCATCACGGGCCGGCGAGCACCGCATCCAGGTCGGCGGCTCCGACGAAGGCGGTGTGCGTCCCGGCGGCGGTGCAGGCGTGGGCCCCGGCCACCGTACCGGCCCGGGCGCAGTCCAGTGGTGAACGGCCCTGGAACCAGGCGTACAGGAAGCCCGTGACGAAGGCGTCCCCGGCGCCGTTGCTGTCCACCACCGGGAGGCCCGGGTCGACGGCCGGCAGGTGGCGCGGCGCGGGATCGTCCCGGGTGAGCAGGTGGCAGCCCTCGGCGCCGGCGGTGGCGACGACCACCCGCGCGCGCCCCTCGGCGAGGATCGCGCGCATCACCTCCTCGTGCCGGCCGCGGCAGCCGGCCACCGAGAGGAAGACCAGGTCGGAGCCGAGCGCGTAGTCGCGGTGGTACGGGTCGGCGCCGTCCCAGTCGTGCAGGTCGGTGGAGGTGGTGCGGCCGAGCCGGTGCAGGTCGCCGTACATGTCCCGGTTGACGCCGGTGATGGACAGGTGGACGTGCCGGCTGCGCTCGGCGTACGGCAGGTAGAGCTCGCGCGGCAGCCGCAGGTCGGCGGGGTGGCGGGCGTCGAAGAAGGAGAACCGGCGGCCGGCCGCGTCCACCAGGTTGACCCCGCGCGGGGTGCCGTGCGGGCTCACCAGGTGCGCGAAGTGCAGGCCGTGGCGCGCGTAGTGGGCGCGGACCAGGTCGCCCTGGGCGTCGTCGCCGAGGAAGTCGACGAACGCGGTGCGCAGGCCGAGGTGGTGGGCGCCGAGGGCGACGCCGTTGCCGGTGTGGCCGACGTAGTCCCGCACCGGTTCGACGAGTTGCGAGTCGCCCGGCGGGATCTCCAGGCGCTCGACCCGGACGATGGTGTCCACGCCGGCGCCGCCGACGACGAGCAGGTCGAACTCGGGCGGCGTGGTCTCGTTCTCGGACAGCACGGCGGCGCCTCCTTGATCCCTGGACGGTGGCCAGGAGTCAAGCAGGCGCCGGAGGTTGACTGCAAGACCTTGCTGCAATTTTCAATCAGCCGGTGGCCGCTCCCCCCGCGCCCGCGCCCGGACCTCGCTCGCGGGCCGGACGTTGGCCCTGACGTCGGCCGCGGCCGCCGCCCGCAGGTCCGTCGGGCGGCCGTCCGCGGCGGGCACGGCCTCGGCCTCGGCCGCCGCTTCCGCTCCGGCGGCGGCGCCGCCCTCGACGGCGGTGGCCTCACCGGGCGCCGGCCGGTGGTCGACCATCAGCACCGCGACCAGCGCGGCCACCAGCAGGACGCCCGTCGCCACCCAGGTCGCGACGACGTAGCCGTGCACCGCGCCCTGCGCCTGCACCGCCGGGTCGGAGGCGACCCGGGTCGCCAGGAAGCCCGCGGTGGCACTCGCGGCGACCGTGTTCAGCAGCGCGGTACCGACCGAACCACCCACCTGCTGGGCCGAGTTGATGGTGGCCGAAGCCGCGCCGGTCTCGTGCGGGGCGACCCCGAGGGTGGCCAGGCTCATGGCCGGCATGAACACCATGCCCATGCCGAAGCCGATCAGCAGCTCGGCGGGCAGCACCATGGCGGCCCACGCGCTGTCCACCCGCATCTGGGTCAGCCAGGCCAGGCCGCCCGCGGCGATCACCAGCCCCGGGCCGATCAGGTTCCGGGACGGCACCCTGGTCATCAGCCGGGCCGCGAAGCCCGTCGAACTCAGGATGATGGCGACCGTCATGGGCAGGAAGGACAGGCCGGACATGATCGGCGAGAAGTGCTTGATGACCTGGAGGTAGTACGTCAGGAACAGGAACGTGCCGAACATGCCGACCATCGCCAGGCCGATCGAGAGCGCGCCGCCGCCCCGGTTGCGGTCCGTGACGATGTGCAGCGGCAGCAGCGGGTGCGCGGTGTGCCGTTCGACCAGGACGAACCCCGCGAGCAGTGCCACGCCCAGGACCAGCGAGCCGATCACCAGACCGTCGCTCCAGCCCCTGGTCACGGCCTCGGAGGTGCCGTAGACGATCGCCAGCAGGCCGCCGCAGCCGAGCAGCGCCCCGGGCAGGTCCAGCGGCATCCGGCGGCCCTTCCCGACGTGGTCGCGCTGCAGCACGCTGAACGCCGCGAAGGCGGTGCCGATGGCGATCGGCACGTTGACGAACAGGCACCAGCGCCAGTTCAGGTACTCGGTCAGCAGACCGCCGGCGATGAAGCCGATCGCGGAGCCGCCGGCGGCGATCGCGCCGAAGATGCCGAAGGCCGTACTGCGTTCCCGTGGATCGGAGAAGGTGGTGGAGAGCAGCCCCAGCGCGGAGGGGGCGAGCAGGGCGCCGAACGCGCCCTGGAGGGCACGGGCGCCGAACAGCATGGCCGGGCCGACCGCCGCGCCGCCGAGCGCGGAGGCCAGGGCGAAGCCCAGCAGGCCGACGGTGAAGACGCGCTTGCGGCCGAAGAGGTCGCCCAGCCGGCCGCCGAGCAGCAGCAGACCGCCGAAGGCGAGCGTGTAGGCGGTGATCACCCACTGCCGGTCGGCGTCCGAGATGCCCAGGTCCCGCTGGGCGGACGGCAGGGCGATGTTCACGATGGTGATGTCGAGCACGATCATGAGCTGGGCGGTGGCGATGACGGCCAGCGCCCACCAGCGGCGACGGTCCGCGTTCTCATGACCGTGACCGGTGGCGGTGTGCGCAGTCACTGGTCGAGCCTTCCGGTGTGGGGCGGAGAGGTCACGCAGTCGCCTTCCAGCGAAACTCCGCTCCGGACGGATGGCAAGGAAAAATCTCACCAAATCCGACCTTCGGGACAAAAGAACCAGGCCCCCGGGACTCCGGACCGAGTCCCGGGGGCCTGGTTCCACGGCCCGCCGCCGCGGCCTTCGCCGCGTCGTGGATCAGAGCGCCGAGAGCTCCTCGACCAGGTCGTCCAGGCCCAGCGAGCCCTGCGAGAGCGCCGCCATGTGCCAGGCCTTGAGGTCGAACTCCTCGCCGCGCGCCTCGTGCGCCGCCTTCGCCGCCGCCCGTCCGCGCAGCCAGGCGCGCTCACCGAGCTTGTAGCCGATCGCCTGGCCGGGCATGCCCAGGTAGCGGACCAGCTCGCTGTCCAGGAACTCGGCGGACAGGCCGCAGTACAGGCCGAAGAACTCCCGGGCGTTCTCCGGGCCGACCGGCTCGCCCGGCTTGTACGGGGAGTCCGCCGGGAAGTCCAGGCCCACGTGCATGCCGATGTCGACGATGACCCGCAGCGCGCGCATCATCTGCGCGTTGAGGTAGCCCAGGCGGTGGCCCGGGTCGGTGAGGTAGCCGAGCTCGTCCATCAGGCGCTCGGCGTACAGCGCCCAGCCCTCCAGGTTGGCGCTCACCCCGCCGAGGCTCACCTGGTAGGTGGAGAGCCGGTCGGCGACGTAGTTCCACTGCGCGAGCTGGAGGTGGTGGCCCGGCACGCCCTCGTGGTACCAGGTGGAGACCAGGTCCCAGACCGGGAAGCTGTCCCGGCCGACCAGCGGCAGCCAGGTCCGCCCGGGGCGGCTGAAGTCCAGCGAGGGCGCGGTGTAGTACGGCGCGGCGGCGCTGCCGGCCGGGGCGATCCTCGACTCGACCCGGGTGACCGGCTCGGCCAGGTCGAAGTGGGTGCCCTGGAGGTCCCGGACGGCCCGGTCCATCAGGCCCTGGAGGTACTCCCGGGCGGCCTCGGCGCCCTCGATGGCCGGGCCGTCGGTCTCCAGCCAGTGCATGGCCGCCAGCGGGCCCGCGCCCGGCCGGACCTTCTCGGCCTCGACCTCCATCTGCGCCAGCAGGTCGTGGAACTCGCTCCACGCCCAGGCGTAGGCCTCGTCCAGGTCCAGGTCGGCACCCGTCCAGTAGCGCACCCAGCGGACGTAGCGCTCCCGGCCCGCGGTGTCCGGAGCACCGGCCGCGGCCGGGCCGTACACGTCGCGCAGCCAGTCGCGCAGCTCGGCCAGCGCCTCCGCGGCGGCCACCGCGTGCTTCGACAGTTCGGGGTGCAGGGACTCCGGCGCGTCCTGGACGAACTGGCCGAACCATCCCGCCCGTCGCCCACCACCACCCTCGCCCGAGCCGCTACGCGGCGCACCTCCTTCCGGCACCCGCTCGCCGGCCGGCGCGTCCTCGCCCAGCCACTCGGCGAACTGTCCGAGCACCGTGGCCACCTGGCGCGGCCCGGACAGCAGCCCGCGCTCGACGCCCTCGGCCAGCGTCCGCCGGTACTGCTCGAACGCCACCGGGATCCTCGCCATGCGGCGGCCGATCACCTCCCACTCGGCCTCGGTGTCGGTGCCCATCAGGGTGAAGGACTCCCGCAGGTCGTGCACCGGGGAGCCGAGGTTGCGCAGCGAGCGGAAGTTCTCCCCCGCCTCGTGGACGGCGAGTTCGGCGGTCAGCCGCTCGCGCAGCAGCCGGGCGCAGCGGCGCTCCGCCTCGTCCTCGGCGGCGCCGGACCGCTCGGCCTCGTCGAGCTTCGCCAGGGTGCGGCGGGCGAGGTCGGCATGGGCCTCGGGGCCGGCCGGGGAGAGGTCGGGCAACCGGTCGTCATCGAGGTTGAGACCGAGGTACACCGCGGTCAGCGGGTCGAGCTCGGCCAGTTCGCGGACGTGGTCGTCGGCGATGCGGCGAGGGGTGGCGCCGTCGGCGGTGATCAGTTCTTCACGCATTCCGACATCATTTCGCGGCGCGGCGGCTTTGCAACCCCTTGGCGACCGGGGTTCGCCTGCGAAAATCCGTTCGGCGCGACAGGACCGGATCGGCCCGGCGCCCATTACGCTTGGCCGCCATGGAAGCCAGCCCCACCCCGGCAGGTCAGGCGCCCGTCCCGGCCGCGTCCGAGCCGCGTCCGCGCCGCTCCGGCTACCGACGGCTGCCGGTCCAGCAGCGACGCGAGCAGCTGATCGCGGTCGCCCTGGAGCTGTTCGCCTCCCGGCCGCCCGAGGAGGTGAGCCTGGACGACGTCGCCGAGGCCGCCGGGGCCTCCCGCCCGCTGGTGTACCGCTACTTCGCGGGCGGCAAGCAGCAGCTGTACGAGGCCGCGCTGCGCACCGCCGCGGACGAGCTGACCGGCCGCTTCGCGGTGCCGGTGCGCGGGACGCCGTCCGAGCAGCTGTCGACGGTGCTGGACGGCTACTTCGCCTTCGTCGCCGAGCACGACGCGGGCTACTCGGCGCTGCTGCGCGGCGGTTCGGTGGTGGAGACGGCCCGCACCTCGGCGATCGTGGACGACGTCCGGCGGGCGGCGCTGCGGCGGACGCTGCGCCACCTGGGCGTGCGGGAGGCCGGGCCGCGGCTGACGCTGCTGGTGCGCTCGTGGATCGCGGTGGTCGAGGGCGCGTCGCTGAGCTGGCTGGACGAGGGGCGCGCGCTGCCGGTGACGGAGCTGCGCGACTGGCTGGTGGACCAGTTCACCGCGATGGCCGCGGCGACGGCGCTGCACGACCCGCAGACGGCCGAGGTGCTGGCGGGGGTGCTCGCGCTGGAGGGGCCGCGGCCGCAGCGGGCGGAGCGGCTGCGGGCGGTACTGGGCGGCGCTTCGTAGCCGTGCGGCTTCCGGCCGGGTGGCCGCGTCGCTTCCGGTCGCGTCGTCGCGCGGCTACCGGTCGCGTCGTGGCGCGGCCTCCGGCCGGGTGGCCGCGTTGCTTCCGGTCGCGTCGTCGCGCGGCTACCGGTCGCGTCGTGGCGCGGCCTCCGGCCGGGTGGCTTCCGCGGCGCCGTGGCCGTGCGTCGCGACGGCCCTCCCGACCCCCGTGCCAAGGGTCGGGGCGGGCATCCGGCTCACGCCTTGCCGAGCACCTGGCGCTGGCGGCCGAGGCCGTCGATCTCGATCTCGACCACGTCGCCCGGGGCGAGGTACGGGGTGCCGGGGCGGCCCAGGGTGACCCCGGCCGGGGTGCCGGTGATGATCACGTCGCCGGGTTCCAGCACCGTGAACCAGCTCGTGTAGCGGACCAGTTCGAGCACCGGGAAGACCATCTCGGCGGTGCTGCCGTGCTGCCGCCGCTCGCCGTTGACCCAGAGCCGCAGGGTCAGCGCCTGCGGGTCGGCCACCTCGTCGGCGGTGACCAGCCAGGGCCCGAGCGGGGTGAAGGTCTCCGCCGACTTGCCCTTGTCCCACTGGCCGCCGCGCTCGAACTGGAAGGCCCGCTCGGTGACGTCGTTGGCGATCGTGTAGCCGGCGATCACCCCGGCCGCCTCGGCGTGCGAGTCCAGGTAGCGGGCGGTGCGGCCGATCACGACCGCCAGCTCGGCCTCGTAGTCGGTCTTCTCGCCGCCGCGCGGCACCAGCACCTCGTCGTACGGGCCGACCACGGTGGAGCTCGGCTTGAGGAAGATCACCGGCTCGGCCGGGATCGCGGCCCCGGCCTCGGCCGCGTGGTCGCGGTAGTTGAGCCCGATGCCGACCACCTTGCCCGGCCGGGCCACCGGTGCGCCCACCCGCAGGCCGTCGAGGTCCACCACCGGCAGGACGCCGGCGGCCGCGTCCCGGGCCAGCGCGGCCGGGTCCAGCCCGGCCAGGAAGGCCCCGTCGAGGTCGCGGGCCCGTCCCGAGAGGTCGTACGCGGTGCCGTCCTCGCCCAGGACGACCGGGCGCTCGGCGCCCACCGGTCCGACGCGCAGGAGCTTCATCGATCCGTCACCAGCCTTTCGTCGCAGCTCACCGGGGCGGCGCGGACGCCGCTCCCGAGTCCGGCAACGAGGTATACCAACGCGCCGGGGCGGCGGACCAGACCGTCCCGATGGGCGGGATCCTCCCGGTTGCCGCCCGGACCGCGCCCCGGGCTCGGCGGCCCGCACGGTTGACACCCGGCGGGCGCCCGTGACACCCGGCGGGCGCCCGGCCCCGCGGCACGCCTCAGTCGCCCTGCGCGCCGCCGAGCAGCACCCCCAGCGCCACCGCCCGCGCCCGCCCCGGGCCGAGCCGGGCGGCCTCCCGCTGCCAGTGCGCGAGGTCGCGCCGGGCGTCCGCCCGGGCCTCCGGGGTGGCGCCGGGCGCCTGGGCCAGCTCGTCCAACAGGGCGACGGCGGCGCCCGGGCTGCCGTCCAGGGCCAGCCAGAGGGCCAGGTCGTGGCAGGTGCGCAGGGTGCGCGGGTCGTCCGGGCCGCAGATCCGGGCGAAGTCGGGCACGAGCGCGGTGAGGATCTCCACCGCCTCCGCCGCCTCCCCGGCCTCGCCGTGCCGCCAGGCCCGGTCGGCCCGCCGGCGCAGCTGCTCCGGGCTGGGGTCGTCCGGGCGCAGCATCCCGGGCTGGACGCCGCGCAGCCGCTCCAGCACCTCGGCGGCTCCGGCGGGCCGCTGTTCGGGCCGCTTGGCGAGCAGCTCGGCGATCAGCGCGGCCAGCGCCGGGTCCTTGCTGCGCACCCGGGACGGGACCTCCTCCAGGTGCCGGTACATGTACTCGGCGGCCGAGGCGGCGCGGAACGGGCGCACGCCGGTGCAGACCTCGTACAGCATGACGCCGAGCGCGTAGAGGTCGGCCCGGCCGTCCACCGCGCCGCCGGACCAGCACTCGGGCGCCAGGTACGGGACGGTGCCGACCACGTTGCCGGTGGAGGTGAGCCGGACGGTCTGGGTGACCAGCCGGGCGATGCCGAAGTCCAGGACCTTGGCCCGCTCCCCCTCCTGCGCGATCATCACGTTCTCGGGCTTGATGTCCCGGTGGACGATCCCCGAGCGGTGCGCGGCGTCCAGCGCCTTGCAGACGTGCCGCATCCAGCGCAGCGCCTGCTTGTGATCCGGCCGGCCGTCCTTGAGTACCTCGGACAGCGCCCGGCCGCGGACCAGCTCCATCACCAGGTACGGGATCTTCCCGGAGGCGGTCTCCGTCCACCCGTAGTCGTACACGGTCACGATGTGCGGATTGTTGAGGCCGCCGGCCGTCCGGGCCTCCCGGACGAACCGGCTGACCGCCTCCCGGTCGGTGGCGTGCTCGGCGAGCAGCACCTTGACCGCGACCTCCCGGTCGATGGTCGTGTCGGTCGCCCGCCAGACCACGCCGAACCCGCCCCTGCCCAGCTTCTGCTCCAGCCGGAAGCGACCGCCGAGCACCTCGCCCTTCTCCATGCCCTCCCCCAACTCGACCGCGCCCGCCCGGCGTTCGCCGCCGGGAGGGGTCACCATAGCGGCGGGCGGGGACGAACGGGTGAACGACCCGGGGCCGGCCCGACTACGGCTTGGGCTTGGGCAGCCCGGGCGGGTTGATCTCCGAGCTCTTCACGGCCTCGTTGTCCAGGCCCCAGCGCTTGAGCACCTGCCCGTACGTGCCGTTGCGGATCACCTCGTCGATCGCCCCGTTCAGCGCCTTGACCAGACCGTTGTCCTTCCGGGTGGTCGCCGCGATCTTGCCGAGGACGTCCGCGCCGCCGCCCGAGTAGGTGCCGACGACCTCGGTCTCGCCGGTCTGCACGGCGTGGAAGGCCAGGCTGGGGTTGGGGCCGGTGTAGACGTCGATCCGGCCGGAGGCGAGCGCCAGGTAGTACTCGGTGCCCTGGAAGTACTTGATGTCGATCGGCTTGAGACCGTTCCTGACGTTCTCCTCGCTCCAGGAGACCAGCAGCTTCTCCTGGTTGGTGCCGGTGGCGACGCCGACGGACTTCCCGGCGAGGTCCTTCGGGCCGGCGACCTTGAGGCCGCTGCCCTTCTTCGTCTCGAAGCCCAGGACGTCCAGCCGGTAGGTGGCGAAGTCGTACTTCTCCTTGCGCGCCTCGGTGACGGTGATGTTGGAGATGCCGACGTCGTACTTTCCGCTGTCCAGGCCGACGAAGATGTTCTCCCAGGACACCGGGTTGTACTCGACCCTGAGGCCCAGCACGTTGCCGATCAGCGCGGCGAGGTCCGGCTCGACGCCGATGATGGTCTTGTCGTCGTTGGCGTAGAAGTCCAGCGGCGGGGTGGTGCCGATGGAGTCGACCACGGTCAGCGTCCCCTTCTTCCGGATCTCCTCCGGGACCAGCGCGGCGATCGCGTCGACCTTGGGCGTGGTGACCCGCTTCTGGTCCGGCGAGAGGTTCACCACCGTGCCGTCGGGCGCGGTGGTGCCCTTGGCCGGGGCGAGGTCCGCCGCCGCGCCCGCGGTGCTGCCGCAGCCGGCCAGGGCGAGGGCGGCGGCGAGCGCGCCGGCGGCGGTCACGAGGGCGCGACGGGGTAGGGACATGGCGGAACTCCTGCTCGGTGAAAGGGGGGTGGGGAGAGGGGGTGGGGAGAGGGGACGGTCAGAGGACCTTGGCCAGGAAGGCCCGGGTGCGCTCGTGCCGCGGCTGGTCCAGGACCTCGGCGGGCGGGCCCTGCTCGACCACGACGCCGCCGTCCATGAAGACCACGGTGTCGGCGACCTCGCGGGCGAAGCCGATCTCGTGGGTGACCACGATCATCGTGGTGCCGCTGCGGGCGAGGTCCTTGATGACGTCCAGCACCTCGCCGACCAGCTCCGGGTCGAGCGCCGAGGTGGGCTCGTCGAACAGCAGCACCTTGGGCTCCAGCGCCAGCGCCCGGGCGATCGCCACCCGCTGCTGCTGCCCGCCGGACAGCTGCCGGGGGTAGGCGGCGGCCTTGTCGGCCAGCCCGACCCGCTCCAGCAGCGCCAGCGCCGTCGCCCTGGCCTCGGCCTTCGGGCGGCGCAGCGCGGCCAGCGGCGCCTCGACCAGGTTCTCCAGCACGGTGAGGTGCGGGAACAGGTTGAAGTTCTGGAACACGAAGCCGATGCCGGTGCGCTGGCGCAGCACCTCGCGCTCCCTGAGCTCGTACAGCCGGTCCCCGGAGCGGCGGTAGCCGATCAGCTCGCCGTCGATCGCGACGTGGCCGCGGTCCAGCTTCTCCAGGTGGTTGATCGCGCGCAGCAGGGTGGACTTGCCGGAGCCGGACGGACCGAGCACCACGGTCACCGAGCCGGCCGGGACGTCCAGGTCGACCCCGCGCAGCACCTCCAGCCGGCCGAAGCTCTTGTGCAGGCCGCGGACCTGCACCATCGGGGCGGCCGGGGCCGGGCCGGCGGGGTTCGGCCCGGGCTTGGTCAGGGTGGTCACGACTGTCCTCCGGAGGTGCGGGCGGCGGCGGGCCGGGTGCGGGCCGGCAGGTTCCGGGCGAGGGCCCGGACGCGCTGCCACGGGGTGGGCGGCGGGGTGCGCTCGGCACCGCGGGCGAAGTGGCGCTCGACGTAGTACTGGCCGATCGAGAGCACGGTGGTCAGCAGCACGTACCAGACGGTGGCGACCATCAGCAGCGGCACCACCCGGCCGGTGCGGCCGTAGATGACCTGGGCCTGGTAGAAGAGCTCGCCGATGGCCATCACGTAGACCACCGAGGTGCCCTTGAGCAGGGAGATCACCTCGTTGGCGGCGGCCGGCAGGATGCCGCGCATCGCCTGCGGCAGCACGATCCGCCAGCCCTGGCGCCACCGCGGGATGCCGAGCGCGGCGGCGGCCTCCCGCTGGCCGGCGTCCACCGCGATGATGCCGCCGCGGATGATCTCGGCGGCGAACGCGGCCTGGTGCAGCCCGAGGCCGAGCACCGCCGCACCGAGCGCGCCGAGCACCCCGACCGTCTCGACGTCGCCGAAGGTCGGGCCGAACGGGATGCCGAACCCGAACCGCTTGTAGAGGTAGGAGAGGTTGAACCAGAACACCAGCTGGACGATCAGCGGGATCGAGCGGAACACCCAGACGTAGGCCCAGGCGATGGAGCGCAGGATCGCGCTGCGGGACAGCCGCATCGCGGCCACCGCGGTGCCCAGGACGAAGCCCAGCACGGTGCCGTAGGCGGTGAGTTCGAGGGTCCGGCCGATCGCCCGGAGGATGGTGTCGGCGGTGAAGTAGAGCCGGAACGTGGCCCAGTCCCAGCCGGGGTTGGTGGCCAGGCCGTGGGCGAACTGGGCGAGCACGACCAGCGCGGCGATCCCGGCGGCCCAGCGCCAGGGGTGCCGGGCGGGGACGGTCCGCAGGCCGGCCAGGGCGTCGAGGTCGAGGGCGGCGGCCGCCGGTCTCGACGGGGCGGGTGGTGCTTCGGTGCTGACGGTCATCGGGACTCCTTCGACGGGCCCTGGGCTCGGGGGACGGTCGGGGGACGGTCGGGGGCGCGGGCGGGCGCGGGCTCGGGCGGGGGCTCGGGCTCAGGTGTGCTCGGGCTCAGGTGTGCTCGGGCTCAGGTGTGCTCGGGCGGGCTGATCTGCGACTCCTTGATCGCCGACTCGGCGACCCCCCACTTGCGCAGGATCCGCTCGTACGTCCCGTCCTTGATCAGCTGGTTGACCGCCGCCTGGAGGGCCGGGGCGAGCTTCGAGCCCTTCTTCAGGGCGAAGCCGACGTCGAGGCGGTGGAACTCTCCGAGGAAGCGGGTCCCGGAGGCCTCCTGCGCGGCCTGGTGGCGCAGGCCGTTGATGGTGGACATCACGACGTCCACCCGGCCCTGCTGGAGGCTGGTCAGCAGGGCGCCGCTCTCGCTGAACGCCTTGACCTCGTACGGCTTCTTCCCGGCGTCGGCGCAGACGCCCTTCCGGCTGTTGAGGGTGGTCTCGAAGGTGGTGCCGGCGCCGGTGCCGACGGTCAGTCCGCACAGCTGGACCAGGTCGGTGACCGGCTGGACCGCGGTGTTGTCCTTCTTCACCGCGAAACCCTGGCCGTCGTCGATGTAGGTGACGAAGTCGATGGTCTTCAGCCGGGTCGCGGTGACCCCGAAGTTGCCGGTGCCGACGTCGTACTTCCCGCTGTCCAGGGCGGGCAGGATGGTCTCGAAGGCGGCCTCCTCGCGCTGGACGCCCAGGCCGAGCAGCTTGGCCACCGCGTCGGTGAAGTCCACGTCGATCCCGGCGGGCTTCTTGGCGACCTGGTCGACGTAGAACGCGGTGGGCGGCGAGCCGAAGGCCGAGCCGAACTTCAGCGTGCCGGCCTTGCGGACCTCCTCGGGCAGCAGCGCGGCGGCGGCCTCCGACCGGGTGAGGCCGGAGACGAGGTCCTCGGTGGCGGTGGCGGCCGGACCGCCCGCCACCGCCGCGCCCGCGATCTTCGGGTCCGAGCCGCAGGCCGCCAGGGCCAGGACCGGCAGCAGGGCGGTGGTCGCGAGCAGGCGGCGGCGGACGGTGCTGGTTCTCACGGGGGGCCTTTCAGGAGGTCGGGGCCAGGACGGCCAGGTGCTTCTCGAAGGGGAGCGGGCCGATGGTCAGGGGGTCGGCCGAGACGTCGAACAGCGCGGTGTAGCCGGCCGCCAGGTAGAGGTTCCTGGCCTCGGGCTGGAGCGGGCCGGTGGTCAGGTAGAGCCGGGTGTAGCCGGCCGCGGCCGCCGTCCGCTCCAGCTCGGCCAGCACCCGGCGGGCCAGGCCCCGGCGCCGGTGCGCGGAGTGCGTCCACATCCGCTTCACCTCGGCGGTGCGCTCGTCGTAGCGCTTGTAGGCGCCGCCGGCCACCGGTTCGCCGTCCTCCAGCAGGAGCAGCAGCACCCCGTGCGGCTCGGCGAAGTCCTCGGCCGGGTAGCGGGTCATCTCCTGGTGCGCCTCGGGGCCGTACCGGGTGACGTACTCGTGGGTGAGCTCGCGCAGCAGCGGTTCGACCAGCGGATCGTCGATGGCGACCGAGCGGAAGACGGCCGCCGGCGACGGGCTCACGCCTGCACCGCGATCAGCTGGTGGCGGTCGCGCTCCGCCTGCGACGCCTTGGCGCTCGCCCCGGCCTTGGCGGCGTCCCGCTTGGCCACCTCCTCGCGGACGATCGGGATGACGTACCGGCCGAAGTCGATCGCGTCGTCCAGCAGGTGGTAGCCGCGCGCGGAGAGGATGTCCACGCCGAGGTCGTAGTAGTCGAGCAGCGCCTGGGCGACCGTCTCCGGGGTGCCGACCAGCGCGTTGGAGTTGCCCGCCGCGCCGGTGGCCGCGGCGGTCGGGGTCCACAGGGCGCGGTCGTAGCGCTCGCCCGCCTCGGCGATCTCCAGCAGCCGCTGGGAGCCGGTGTTCTCGGGTGCCGCCCCGGGTGCCACCGCCCCGGGGCCCGCGCCCGGCCGTTCGGCACCCCGGCGGGCCCGGATCGCGGCCACCGTCCGGTGCGCCTTCTCCCAGGCCAGCTCCTCGGTCGGCGCGATGATCGGCCGGAACGCCACCTGGATCCGCGGCACGTCGGTGCGCCCGGCGGCCCGGGCCGCCTCCTTCACCCGCTCGATCTGCTCGGCGGTGCGGGCCAGCGGCTCGCCCCACAGGCAGTAGATGTCCGCCTCGGCGCCGCCGGCCGCGTAGGCCGCGTCCGAGGAGCCGCCGAAGGAGACCGCCGGGCGCGGCTGCTGGACGGGGAAGACGTCCGAGACGAAGTCGTTGAAGCGGTAGTGCGGGCCCTCGTGGTCGAAGGGCTCCCGGCTGGTCCAGGCCTTCTTGACGATGCCGATGTACTCCCGGGTGCGCTCGTAGCGCTGGTCCTTGGTCAGGAAGTCGCCCTCGCGCTGCTGCTCGTGGTCGTTGCCGCCGGTGATGAAGTGCACGGTCAGCCGGCCGTCGCTGATCCGGTCGAGGGTCGCGAAGGTCTTGGCCGCGAAGGTCGGGTAGGAGACGTTCGGCCGGTGCGCCAGCAGGATCTGGAGGCGGTCCAGGTGCGAGGCGAGGAAGGCCGCCGCCGCCGCGGGCTCCGGGGCACCGGCCGCGTAGGCGAAGAGCACCCGGTCCCAGCCGTGGTCCTCGTGCGCCCGGGCCAGCCGCAGGGTGTAGTCGCGGTCGAAGGCGGCGGTGGTGCGGGCGGTGGTCTCCGAGCCATCGCCGGTGGCGGCGATGCCGAGGAATTCGACGGGCATGACGGAACCTTTCGGGTGGGCGGGACTCCGGTGGGCCGCGGGTGGGCAGCCCGGAGGCGGCCGCGGCGGGGCGGCCGTCGAACGGGTGACGGTGACGCAGGAGTGCGGGAGGACTGCCGGAGTACGGGAGAGCCGGAGTACGGGAGAGCCGGAGTGCGGGGAGAGCCGGAGTACGGGAGGGCCGGAGCGCAGTGCGAAGTCGGTGGCAGCGAAGGCCTGACGCGGCGCCGGTCGTCGACGACGGATCCGGGCCGCGACGGGGTGAACCGAGGGAGGGCTCCCCGCCGGGAGATCAGGCCGGACGGACGGCCCGCTGCCGGGTCAGCCGCGACACGCCGCGGACCACACCCGACCGAAGTCGATGTGGTCGCGGCTGACCAGGGGCTGCTCGGCGTACATGGCCTCAAGTTGAGCAGTCGGCCGATCGGTCCGTCAACCGTCCATCATTGCCGCACTGTTGCGATCTCCTGTCACTTCTCCGACACGCTTCCACCGGGCCCTCCCCCACCCCCGATCACCCTTGACAGCCGTCGATCGCGCATGCGTACGATCGGCGCGGAGTGCAGTGCAATGCGCCGGCCGTGTTGAGGGACGCGGGCCGCGCCCGCGTACGTGACCACCGCCGTACCCCTCCCCGCCCGCACTCCGCCCAGGAGCCGCCGCCATGGCCACCCCGCAGGACGTCCTGCCCGCCCCCGCCCCCACCGCCCTCGACGGCCCCACCGCGCCGCCCTCCGCCGAGGCCCGGATCGTCGCCCGCCGCAAGCCCGGCCAGTGGGCCGCCGCCGCCGTCGCCCTGCTGCTGGCCGCGATGGCCGTCAACTCGGTGATCCGCAACAAGGCCTTCCAGTGGAGCCTGGTCGCCGACTGGTTCACCGCCCGGTCCGTGCTCGACGGGCTCGCCCTGACCCTCTGGCTGACGGCCGTCACCCTCGCCCTCGGCTTCCTGCTCGGCACCCTCCTCGCCACCATGCGGCTGTCCGCCAACCCGGTGCTGCGCACGCTGAGTTGGGCCTACATCTGGGTGTTCCGCTCCACCCCGCCCCTGGTGCAGCTGCTGTTCTTCTTCAACATCGGCGCGCTCTACCCGACCCTCGGCCTCGGCATCCCCTTCGGCCCCGAGTTCGTCACGGTCAGGACCGTCAACCTGATGGGCCCCACCCTGACCGCCGTCATCGGCCTCACCCTGCTGGAGACCGCCTACGCCGCCGAGGTGATCCGCGGCGGCATCCTCTCCGTCGACCGCGGCCAGCTGGAGGCGGCGTCCGCGCTCGGGCTCGGCCGGTGGCGGGTGCTGCGCCGGATCGTGGTGCCGCAGGCAATGCGGGCGATCGTGCCGAGCGCCGGGAACATGCTGATCGGCGCGCTCAAGGGCACCAGCATCGTCAGCGTGCTGGCCGTCTCCGACCTGCTCTACTCGGTGCAGCTGGTCTACCTCCAGTCGTACCAGGTCATCCCGATGCTGATGGTCGCCACCCTCTGGTACCTGGTGGTCACCACCCTGCTGTCCATCGGCCAGTACTACGTGGAGCGGCGCTTCGCCCGGGGTGCCACCCGCGACGGCCTGCCGCCCACCCCGCTGCAGCGGGCCCGCGCCGCCTTCGTGAAGGTGGCGAAGGCATGACCTCGACGCTCGTCATCGTCGGCGCCGGCCCGCGCGGCACCGGACTGCTGGAGCGGATCGCCGCCAACGCCGCCGAACTCCTGCCCGCCGACCGGCCGTTGGCGATCCACCTGGTCGACCCGTACCCGCCGGGCGCGGGCCGAATCTGGCGCCACGACCAGTCCCCGCTGCTGCGGATGAACTCCATGGCCGAGGACGTCACCATGTTCACCGACGAGCGCTCCACCCTCGCGGGGCCCGTCCGCCCCGGCCCCTCGCTGGCCGAATGGGCCCCGCGGCAGGAGGAGTTCGCGCCCTACCGGGAGGTCGCCGACCCGGGCGTACGGGCCGAGCTGCGCACCCTCGCGCCCACCGACTTCCCCACCCGCCGGGCCCAGAGCGCCTACCTGGACTGGGTGTTCCGCCGCGCCGTCGCCGACCTGCCGGCGCACGTCACGGTCACCGTCCACCGCGACACCGTCCGGCGGATCGAGGGCCCCGCCGACGGCCCGCAGACCGTCCACCTCACCGACCGGACGCTCACCGCCGACCACGTCGCGCTCACCCTCGGCCACCTCGACTCGGCCCCGCACCCGCGCCACGCCGCCGACGCCGAATTCGCCGCCCGGCACGGCCGCTTCCACCTCCCGCCCGCCTACTCCGCCGACGTGGCCGCCGAACTCGCCGGCCTCGCCCCCGGCGAACAGGTGGTGCTGCGCGGCCTCGGCCTCGCCGCGGTGGACCTGGTCGCGCTGCTCACCGAGGGCCGCGGCGGCCGCTTCGAGGCCACCGGGGACGGGCCCGCCCTGCGCTACCTCCCGTCCGGCCGCGAGCCGGTGCTCCACCTCGGCTCCCGGCGCGGCGTCCCGTACCACGCCAAGACCGACTACCGGCTCCAGGGGCCGCCCGCCCCGCTCCCCCGGTACTTCGACGCGGCCGCCGTGGACGCCGTGCTCGCCACCGGCGGGCAGCTCGAACTACGGCGCGACTTCTGGCCGTCGATGGCCAAGGAGGTCGGCTTCGGGCACTACCACGAGCTGTTCCACGCCCACCCCGAGCGCACCGCCCTGCCCTGGCCGGAGTTCCTCGACCGCTACGACCGGCACGGCTGGTACAGCCCCGAACTCGCCGCCCTGGTCGCCGAGGCCGTCCCCGACCCGGCCGACCGGCTCGACTTCGAACGGCTCGACCACCCGCTGGCCGGGCTCGAACTCGGCACCGACGAGGAGCTCCAGGCGCATCTGCGCGGGTACGTCACCGCCGACGTCGACCGCCGCGCCGACCCCGCGCACAGCGCCGACCTCGGCGCCTTCCTCGCCCTGCTCTCGCTGTTCGGCCAGCTCCCCCGGGTGATGGCGAGCGGCCGGCTCACCGCCCGGTCGCTCGCCGAGGAGGTGGACGAGTGGTTCTTCGGCTACTTCAGCTTCCTCGCCTCCGGGCCGCCCGGCTTCCGGCTGCGCCAGCTGCTCGCCCTCTCCGAGGCCGGGGTGGTGCGCTTCCTCGGCCCGGACGTCCGGGTCGAACGGGACGAGGCGAGCGGCACCTGGCGGGCCCGCGGCGCCACCGTGCCCGGCCACCACGTCACCGCGACCGCGCTGATCGAGGCGTACCTGCCCAAGCACGCGCTGGCCCGCACCCTGGACCCGGTGCTGCGCGAGCTGCACCGCACCGGCCGGATCGTCGAGGAGGTGGTCACCGACCCGGACTACACCCACCGCTCCGGCCTGGTCACCATCACCCCCGCGGACAGCCGGCTGCTCGACCCGGCCCTCGGCGGCGCCCCGCACCCCCGCCGCACCGCCCTCGGCCCGCACACCAGCCTGCGCGCGGCCGCCGCCTTCGCCCGCCCGCGCACCGACGCCCCGGGCTTCCGGCAGAACGACGCCGCCGCCCGCGCCCTGCTCCACGCCCTGGCCGCGCTCCCGGCGACCCCGGTACTGGCGGCCTGAGGGCAGTGACCGCAGTGAGCGCCGTGGCGACGCCGTTCAGGGGCCCAAGACCTCCTCCACAAGGTCGGGCCCCGGGCGGCGTGCGGGCCGGGCAGCAGCTCGTACCGGCCGTCCGGGACGTCCCCGACTCGCACGCCGCCCCCTCCCGCCAAGACGCCCGGACCCCACCGGCGCCGTCCACCGGACTTCCCCCGCCGTCGTCCCTCCCTTCCTCCCCCTCCCCCCGGCCCCCGGCCAGGTGGAAGGATGGAATCGAACCTCCGCACGAACGCGGCGGCGCGAACCAGCAGAGCCCGAGGAGAGCGGCCATGGCCAAGCAGGCCCCGCAGAGCGACCCGGCGCAGGACGCCCCCCAGGTGTCCGCGCCCCAGCACGCGGCCGCCGGGCTGCCCGCCGTCGGCCACAGCCTGCGGATGGCCGCCGAGCAGATGGGCGCCCGCCGCACCCTGGCCACCCTGCTCAAGGTCAACCAGCAGAACGGCTTCGACTGCCCCGGCTGCGCCTGGCCGGAGCCGGACAAGCCGCACACCGCCGAGTTCTGCGAGAACGGCGCCAAGGCCGTCGCCGAGGAGGCCACCGAGCGCCGCGTCCACGCCGAGTTCTTCGCCGCCCACCCGGTCGCCGACCTCGCCGAGCGCTCCGGCTACTGGCTGGGCCAGCAGGGCCGGCTCACCCGGCCGATGCTGCTCGACGAGGGCGCCACCCACTACACGCCGATCTCCTGGGACGACGCCTTCGCGCTGATCGCCGAGGAGCTGAAGGCCCTGGACACCCCGGACGGCGCCGCGTTCTACACCTCCGGCCGGACCAGCAACGAGGCCGCCTTCGCGTACCAGCTGTTCGCCCGCCGGCTCGGCACCAACAACCTGCCGGACTGCTCCAACATGTGCCACGAGTCCTCGGGTTCGGCACTCACCGAGACGCTCGGCGTCGGCAAGGGCAGCGTCAGCCTGAAGGACCTCTACCAGGCCGACCTGATCATCGTGGCCGGCCAGAACCCGGGCACCAACCACCCCCGGATGCTCTCCGCGCTGGAGCGCGCCAAGCGGGCCGGCGCCACCGTCGTCAGCGTCAACCCGCTGCCGGAGGCGGGACTGGAGCGGTTCAAGAACCCCCAGCACGCGCGCGGCCTGGTCGGCCACGGCACCAAGCTGACCGACCTCTTCCTGCAGATCCGCCTCGGCGGCGACCTCGCGCTGTTCCGCGCGCTGAACCGGATCGTCCTGGAGCAGGACGGCGTCGACCGCGACTTCGTCGCCGAACACTGCTACGGCTTCGAGGAGTTCGAGGCCCAGGCGCGGACCACCGACCGCGCCGAGGTGCTCGCCGCGACCGGCCTGCCCTGGGAGCAGATCGAGGAGCTCGGCCGGCTGGTGCTGAAGTCCGAGAAGATCATCGTCTGCTGGGCGATGGGCCTCACCCAGCACAAGCACGCCGTGCCGACCATCCGCGAGGTGGTCAACTTCCTGCTGCTGCGCGGCAACGTCGGCCGCCCCGGCGCCGGGGTCTGCCCGGTGCGCGGGCACAGCAACGTCCAGGGCGACCGGACGATGGGCATCTTCGAACGCCCCACCAGCGCCTTCCTGGACGCGCTGGGCGAGGAGTTCGGCTTCGAGCCGCCGCGCGAGCACGGCCTCGACTCGGTGGACACCATCCGCGCGATGCGGGACGGCAGGGTCGGGGTCTTCTTCGCGATGGGCGGCAACTTCGTCGCGGCCACCCCGGACACCGAGGTCACCGAGGCCGCGATGCGCCGCTGCCGGCTGACCGTCCACGTCTCCACCAAGCTCAACCGCTCGCACGTGGTCACCGGCGCCCGCGCCCTGATCCTGCCCACCCTGGGCCGCACCGACCGGGACGTCACCGCGCGCGGCGCCCAGTTCGTCAGCGTCGAGGACTCGATGGGCCAGGTGCACGCCTCGCGCGGCGGCCTGCGCCCGCCCGCGCCCGGGCTGCTCTCCGAGACCGCGATCGTCTGCCGGCTCGCCCGCGCCGTGCTCGGGCCGCGGGACACCGTGCCGTGGGAGGACTTCGCCGCCGACTACGACACCCTGCGGGACCGGATCGCCCGTGTGGTGCCGGGGTTCGAGGACTACAACGAGAAGGTCCGCCGCCCCGGCGGCTTCACCCTGCCGCACGGCCCCCGGGACACCCGCACCTTCCCGACCGCGACCGGGAAGGCCAACTTCTCCGTCAACCCGCTGACCGCCCCCGAGGTCCCGCCGGGCCGGCTGCTGCTCCAGACCCTGCGCTCGCACGACCAGTACAACACCACGATCTACGGCCTCGACGACCGCTACCGCGGCATCAAGGGCGGCCGCCGGGTGGTCCTGGTCAACCCCGCGGACGCCGACGAGCTCGGGCTCACCGACGGAGGGTACGTCGACCTGGTCGGCGAGTGGAGCGACGGCGTGGAGCGCCGCGCCCCGCACTTCCGGGTCGTCCACTACCCCGTCGCCCGCGGCGGCGCGGCGGCCTACTACCCCGAGACCAACGTCCTGGTGCCGCTCGACTCCACCGCCGACATCAGCAACACCCCCACCTCCAAGGCCGTCGTGATCCGCTTCGCCGCCGACAGCGGCGAGTAGCGGCCGGCCGCCCCGGGCAGCACGGAGGCCGCCCCACGTCCGGTGACGTGGGGCGGCCTCCGGGTTTCGGCCTCCGGGTTTCAGTCCCCGTGCTACGGCGGCCGGTGCCGCGGCGTCAGTGCGTCGGCGTGCCCAGCGGCAGCGTGGCCGTCGCGCTGCCCGGGGCCGAGGCGGTCGCCGAGCCGGTGCCGCTCGGACCCTGCGTCGGGGTGCCCGTCCCGGTCGGGGTGGGCGTGCCCGTCCCGCTCGGGGTGCCCGGCGTCCCGGTCGGGGTCGGCGTGCCCGGACCGGTCGGCGTGCCGGTCGGGGTCGAGGTCGGCGTGCCGCCGGACGGCGTCCCCGGGTCGGTCGGGGTACCGCTGCCGCCCGGGGTGGCGGGCGTCTCCGGCACGGCCGGCGGCGTCACCGCGCCGCCCGGGGCCGGCTGGGCCGGCACCTGGTGGACCGGGCTCGGCGCGATCGGCGTGACGGAGTCCCAGCCGGCCGGGAGGTCGGGCACCTTCCAGGCGCCGCCGGCGTCGTCGGCCGTGCCGGACGGGTCGGGGCGGACGGCCCCGAGGATCGGCATCGAGCCGATCGGCGAGATCTTGATGAACGCACCGGGCCGCGGCGCCTGCACGATCAGCCCGCCGCCGATGTACATCCCGATGTGCGAGGCGTCCTGGAAGTAGACCACCAGGTCGCCGGGCCGCAGCTGGTTGAGCGCCACGTGCGGCAGCTGCGCCCACTGCTCCTGGCTGGTGCGCGGGATCGGCTTGCCGGCGTGCAGCCAGGCCTGCGAGGTGAGGCCCGAGCAGTCGTAGGCGTCCGGACCGGTGCCGCCCCACAGGTACGGCTTGCCCACCTGTGCCAGCGCGAAGGTGATGGCCGCGCGCCCCTGGAGGGAGGGCGTGCGCTCGCCCTTGCCGAGCGCCCCGGAGGCGAGGAACGCGAGCTGCGCCTCGTCCGCCTTGGCCTTCTCCAGCTGCTCCAGCTCGGTGCGCTGGGCGCCGGTCAGCGAGGAGACCACCTGCTCGACCGCGGCGAGGTCGGCGGTCGCCTTGGCCTTGGCCGCGTCCTGCTGGGCGACCAGCGTCCGGGAGGTCGTCAGCGCCTCCTCGGTCTGCTTCTTCAGCCCGTCCAGCGCGTCCCGGTCGCTCTTCAGCTTGTCCAGGAACTCGGACTGCGAGCGGCTGGCCGAGGCGAGCAGCTCGGCGATGACGACCGCCTCGTACGGGTCCTTGGAGAGCAGCAGCTCGGCGTAGGCCGACGCGGCGCCGTTGCGGTACTGCGCGGCGGCGAGCTGCGAGGCGATGTCGGTGCCGGCGTCGACCTGCTTCTGCTGGCGGTCCAGCCGGCCCTGGAGGTCGGTGAGCGCGGTCTGCTGCTCGGCCGCCTTGGCGACGGCGCCGTTGTACTGCTCGGTGGCGGCCTCGGCGCTCTGGTAGAGCGCGTGCAGCCGGTCGAGCAGCGGGCCGAGGGTGGCCTTGGCGGCGGCGAGCGGGTCGGCGTCGGTGACGGCCTGGCCGGCCCCGGGGTCGGGCGCGGCCCAGGCGGCCTGGGCGCCCACCGGCAGCGCGAGCGCCGCGGCCGCGAGGACGGCTCCGCAGCGCAGTGCCGCCCGGACCCAGGGCCGTACGTGTGCCGTCTCGGCTCTCTGTCCCGCCCCGCCCATGGTCTGGCCCTCCCCGCCGCGCACTGCCCCTGTCCCGGCTTCCCGGATCCCGCAGATCCTCCCACGGGTTACTCGCCGGAAACAGGGCGCATGCGGACTGGGAGGTTAATTCTCGATTGATCTGTGAGACAGCTCTCAACAAACCGGGCGGAACCGGGATGTTCTCCGCTAATGTCCAGCTCAGCGCGGCCCACGTCACCTCGATGAAAGCAAGTGGTCACCCCGAGTCAACCATCGGAACCACGATTCCCGGCCCAGTTAACCTTCTGTTTACCAAGCAGACCTACGGTCACGACGTCACCAACGTCCGTGCGACAACTACGACGATTGTTTGGGTATGGAACACATCTCGTTCCTGGTAGCCGTTGTGATCATCACGGCGCTCGCCTTCGACTTCACCAACGGGTTCCACGACACCGCCAACGCGGCCGCCACCGCGATCGCGACCGGAGCCCTTCGTCCGAAGGTCGCGGTCACCATCGCGGCCCTGCTCAACTTCGCGGGTGCGTTCCTGTCCGTGAAGGTCGCCACCACCATCTCCGGCGGCATCGTCAACGAGAAGGCCGGCGTCCACCCGGAGATCATCTTCGCCGCCCTGGCGGGCGCGATCCTCTGGAACCTGCTGACCTGGCTGCGCGGTCTGCCGTCCAGCTCGTCGCACGCCCTGTACGGCGGCCTGATCGGCGCCACGATCGTCGGTGTCGGCATGAACGGCGTCAACTTCGACACCGTGGTCACCAAGATCCTCATCCCGGCGGTCGCCTCCCCGTTCGTCGCCGGTCTGGCCTCCTGGGGCGCCACCAAGCTGGCGTACGTGATCACCCGCAAGGGCAACGCCGCGACCACCGAGAAGGGCTTCAAGACCGGCCAGGTCTTCTCCTCCTCCCTGATCTCGCTCGCGCACGGAACCAACGACGCCCAGAAGACGATGGGCATCATCACCCTGACCCTGGTCTCGGTCGGCGCCCTGCCGCACGGCGCGCTGCCCCCCACCTGGGTGATCGTCTCCGCCGGCGCCGCGATCGCGCTCGGCACCTACATGGGTGGCTGGCGCATCATCCGCTCGATGGGCAAGGGCCTGGCGGACATCCGCCCGCCGCAGGGCTTCGCCTCCGAGTCGGCCGCCGCGACCGTCATCCTGACCTCCTCGCACATGGGCTTCGGCCTCTCCACCACCCAGGTCTGCTCCGGCGGCATCATGGGCGCCGGCCTCGGCGGCCCGAAGGGCGAGCTGCGCTGGAGCCTGGTCCGCCGCATGGTCTACACCTGGGGCCTGACCCTGCCGGCCGCCGCCGTGGTCTCCGGCGGTGCGGCCCTGCTGGCCGAGCAGGGCAGCTGGGGCGTCGCCCTGGTCGGCGCCGTGCTGGTGGCCGGCGCGGGAGCGATGTGGCTGATCTCCCGCCGCCAGCCGGTCGGCGCGGACAACGTCAACGACGTCGACGTCACCCCGGTCGAGGTCGCACCGGCCGGCACCGCCGCGAACGCCCCCACCCCCGCCTCGACCACGGTCGCGGCCTGAGCGCCGTCGACTGAGGAGCACTCACCATGCACATCAAGTGGAACGCCCTGGCCCAGACCGCCGGGTTCAGCTTCGGCATCACCGTCGCCGTGGTCTGCGTCTTCGCGCTCGGCATCCTGGCGCTGTCCCGCCGCGAGGCCGCGGTGGCCGCCGTCCGTGAGGGCGGCGAGGGCGCCGGGGCCGCGGGCGGCGGCAGGCTCGCCCTGGCCGGCGCGTGCGTCTGCTTCGCGCTGTGCGGCGGGGCCGTCCTCTACGGGCTGTCGCTGATCGCCGGCAAGTAGCCGGAGCCGTAGCCGTAGCCGTACACAGGCCGACGGGCCGGGGAGTGCCTGCGCACTCCCCGGCCCGTTCGCGTGTCCCGACGGCCGGTCAGCCCTCCTGGGTGGTGGTCTTCAGCACCGTCTCCCGGATGAAGAGCACGGTGACGAAGGCCAGCGCCGCGAACGGGGCGGCCCACAGGAAGACGGTGCCGACGCCGTGGCCGAAGGCGTCCGTCACCAGCGGCACCAGCGGGGCGGGCAGCTTGGCGAGGTCGGGGATGCCGCTGCCGGAGGCCGCGGGCGAGGCCGGGACGTGCGCCGCGGCCAGGTTCTCGGCCAGGTAGTGGCCGACCTTGTCGGTCATCAGCGCGCCGAGCGCGGAGACGCCCATCGCGCCGCCCATGGTGCGGAAGAAGGTGACCACCGAGCTGGCCGCGCCGAGCTCGTTCCGGGGCACCGTGTTCTGCACGGCGAGGACCAGGTTCTGGCTGGTCAGGCCGAGGCCGATGCCGGTGATCGCCATGTAGACGGAGAGCAGCCCGTAGTCGGTGTCGGCCCGGGCGGTGCCGAGCAGCCCGAAGCCGATGGCGAGCAGCGCGGTGCCGGAGACCAGGTAGGCCTTCCACTTCCCGTACTTGGTGATCAGCCGGCCGGCCACCGCGGAGGAGACCGCCAGGCCGAGGATCATCGGCAGCGTCATCAGGCCGGCCATGGTCGGGGACTTGGCGCGGGCCAGCTGGAAGTACTGGCTGAGGAAGGTGGTCGCGCCGTACATCCCGACGCCGACCAGCACGCTGGCGAGCGCGGCCAGGACGACGGTGCGGTACCGGAAGAGGCTCGGCGGGATGATCGGCTCGGCGGCGCGGCGCTCGATCACGACGGCCAGGGCGCCCAGCAGCAGGCCGCCGCCGACCATGGCCGCGGTCTGCCAGGACAGCCAGGCGTAGTTCTTGCCGGCCAGGGTGATCCAGATCATCAGCAGGCTGACCGAGCCGGTGATGACCAGCGCGCCCAGGTAGTCGATCTTCGCCCGGCGCTTGACCACCGGCAGCTTGAGGGTGCGCTGCACCACCAGGATCGCGACCAGCGCGAACGGGATGCCGACGTAGAAGCACCAGCGCCAGCCGAGCCAGGAGGTGTCCACGATGACGCCGCCGATCAGCGGTCCGCCGATGGTGGCGAGCGCGAAGACCGCGCCGAAGTAGCCGCTGTAGCGGCCGCGCTCGCGGGCCGGGACCATCGCGGCCAGGCAGATCTGGCCGAGCGCCACCACACCGCCGGCGCCGATGCCCTGGAGCGCGCGGCAGGCGATCAGCTCGCCGGTGTTCTGGGAGAGGCCGGCCAGCGCCGAGGTGCCGATGTAGATCAGCAGGGCGATCTGGAGCAGCAGCTTCTTGCTGACGAGGTCGGAGAGCTTGCCCCAGATCGGGGTGGAGGCGGTGAGGGTGAGCAGGGCCGCGGTGATCACCCAGGTGTACGCGGACTGGCCGCCGTGCAGGTCGGCGAGGATGTGCGGCAGGGCGTTGGAGACGACGGTCGAGGAGAGCACGGCCACGAAGAGGCCGAGCAGCAGGCCGGAGAGCGCCTCCATCACCTGCCGGTGGGTCATCTGCTGACTGTCGGCCGCGGCGGTTCCGCTCGCGGCCTCGGTGGTCACGGTCATCTGGGTCCTTCGGCGAGGCGGCGCGCGGGCGCGCGGGACACACGGATCATGAAAGTTCGTTGCCGTAAGCAACCATAAGCCGAGATGGTTGAATTAGGCAACTTTCTTCAAGGGAAAGTAAAGCCTCGCCCACGACCCCGATCGCCTCGCCGGCGACCGCCGGATCACTCGGCGGTCGGCTCCTCCAGCACCTCGTTGAAGCGGTGCAGCAGCTCCGCGAAGCGGTCCACGTCCTGCGGCGACCAGCCGCCCATCACCTCGCGCACCCGCCGCATCCGGGCGTCGCGCGCGGCCAGGTAGCGCCGCCGCCCGTCCTCGGTGAGCGAGACCAGCGCGGACCGGCGGTCCAGCGGGTCCGTCTCCCGGGCCACCAGGCCGAGCTCCTCCAGCGTCCGGATCTGCCGGCTCACCGTCGCCTTGCCGATCGAGAAGTGCGCGCCGGCGTCCGTCACCCGCACCGGCCCGGCCTGCTCGATGTAGCCGAGCAGGCTGTACGCCATCCCCTCCAGTCCGGGGTGCACCCGCCGTGAGAGTTCCGCCACTCTGGCCCGGCCCCGCCGGAACATCAGCGCGACCTCGCGCTCCACCGCCACCAGGGCATCCTCGTCACTCACCGCGCCAGTATCGCGCAGCCGCCCCGGCCGCGGTCCGGCGCGGAGGTGCGACAAGCCAACTACTTCATGGTATGAAGTATCGGTTCTGGAAGTACCGTTTTTCCCCGTTACGCAAGGAGATGTGGATGGCAGCCCCGGGGCAGGGTTTCGTCGCCGAACTGAAGAGTGCGGTCACCCCGCGCGCGGCACTGCTCGTGATCGGCGTGCTGCTGCTCCAGCTCGGCTTCATCACCTCCTACATCGGGGCGCTGCACAAGCCCGCCCCGCAGAACCTCTCCATCGCGGTGGTCGCCCCGCCGCAGGTCACCCCCAAGCTGGTCGCCGCGCTGGAGTCGGTGCCGAACGACGCCGTCCGGGCCGTCACCGCGCCGGACGCCGAGACGGCGACCCAGCAGATCAAGGACCAGAAGCTCTACGCCGCGCTGGTCGTGGACCCGACCTCCACCCAGGACACCCTGCTGGTCGGCGGCGCCCGCGGCGCCTCGGCCGCCAAGGCCGCCGAGTCCATCACCACCGCGATCGACCAGACCCAGGGCCGTACGGTCAAGGTCCAGGACGTGGTGCCGCTCGACAAGGGCGACGCCAACGGCCTCTCCGGCTTCTACCTGGTCATCGGCTGGTGCGTCGGCGGCTACCTGGTCGCCTCCATCCTGGGCATCAGCGCGGGCTCCAAGCCGGCCAACGTCCACCGCCTGCTGATCCGCCTCGGCGTGCTCGCGGTCTACTCGATCGGCGCCGGCCTGCTCGGCACGCTGATCGCCGGGCCGGTGCTGGACGCCCTGCCGGGCTCGATCCTCGGCCTGAGCGCCGTCGGCGCGCTGGTGGTGTTCACGGTCGGCGCCTTCACCATGGCGCTCCAGTGCCTGTTCGGCATCATCGGCATCGGCATCGCGGTAGTGATCTTCGTGGTGCTCGGCAACCCCAGCGCGGGCGGGGTCCACGCGGCGCCGATGATGCCGCCGTTCTGGCGGGCGATCGGCTCCTGGATCCCGAACGGCGCCGGCACCAGCGCCACCAAGTCGGTCGCCTACTTCGGCTCCACCAACCTGGGGCTGCCGATCCTGGTCCTGGTGATCTGGGCGCTGCTCGGCATCGGCGTCGCCCTGCTGGCCGTCCTGCGCGGCCCGCGCGCCGAGGACCGCGAGCCGGCCTCCGTCGAGGCCTGAGCCCCCTCTTCACCACTCGTCACCGAGCCCCCGGCCACCACGGCCGGGGGCTCGGCGCGTTCCCGGGCCCGTTCCCGCTCACCCCGCCGGGAGCGGCCCCGGGTCGGCCACGATGGCCCGGACGACCCGCACCGCCGCGCCCAGCAGCGGGCCCCGGCGGCCCAGCCGGGAGACCGTCAGCCGGTCCTCGGACCACGGCCGCACCGTCACCCGGGCGGCCAGTTCGGCCCGCATCGCGGGCAGCAGCCAGGGCGCCAGCCGGGCGTAGCCGCCGCCCAGCAGCACCTCGGCCGGGTCCAGCAGGTTGACCGCGCCGGCGGCCGCGGTGCCGAGCGCGGCACCGGCCCCGGCGAGCGCCGCGAGGGCCGCCTCCTCCCGGGCCCCGGCACGGTCGGCGAGCAGCGTCACCCAGTCGCCCCGGGCACCGGTCAGACCGGCCGCCCGCAGCACCGCCGCCTCGCCCGCGTACTGCTCCAGGCAGCCGTGCGCCCCGCAGGCGCAGCGCGGCCCCTCGGGGTGGACCGGCACGTGGCCGAACTCGCCGGCGAAGCCGCCGGCCCCGCGCAGCAGCCGGCCGCCGACCACGATCGCCGCGCCGACCCCGGCCTCGGCGGAGACGTACAGGAAGTCCTCCGGGCCCTCGCCCAGCCAGCGCTCGGCCAGTCCGCCGAGGTTGGCCTCGTTGTCCGCCTCGATCGGCAGCTCGGCCAGTCCGCCGCCGGCCGCCCGCAGCGCCGGGCGCAGTACGGCGGCCAGCGGGACGTCCTCCCAGTCCAGGTTGGCGGCCCGCTGGAGCACCCCGCCCGAGCCGCCGACCAGCCCGGGCACGGCCAGGGTGAGCCCGGCCGGGCGCAGCCCCGACTCGGTGACGGCCTCGCGCAGCAGGTCGGCGAGGTCGGCCATCACGGCGGCGGGCCGGCGCCCGTGGTTGGAGACCTCCCGGCGCCGCCAGGCGCGGACCTCTCCCCGCAGGTCGACCACGCAGGCGCCCAGGTGGCGCACCCCGATCTCGGCGCCGAGGCCGCCGGGCCCGTCCGGGTTGAGGCCGAGCGCGGTGCCGGGGCGGCCGACCTTGCCGCTGGGCGCGGCGGGGCCCTCCTCGACCACCAGGCCGACGGCGATCAGCTGTTCGGCGAGCGAGGAGACGGCGGCCCTGGTCAGGCCGGTCCCGGCGGCCACCTCGGCGCGCGAGCGCGGTCCGCTCGCGATCGTCCCGAGCACCAGGGCCAGGTTGGCCCGGCGCATCCCCTGCTGGCTGGCGGGCCCGGTCCGGACGGGGTCCGGCTCGTGCATAAGGCTCACCTCGCCCCTTTACGGCACATCCCGTGGCATCTCGGGTGCAGCGTAGCCGGGTTCCGGCGGCGCCGTCGTCGGCGCCGGGGCGGGCTCGGCCGGGGTCCGCCCGGCGGGCGGGGCGAAGACCCACCGCCGCATCGCCCAGTAGCGGAACAGCATCGCCGCGAAGGTTCCGACGACCATTCCGCTGAGGAAGTCCGCGACCTCCTGCCGGAAGGGCTCGACGTACGGCTCGCGCAGGTCGAGCAGGTAGCGGGAGACCACCAGGGGGACGTCGTTGACGGCGATCGCCACGGCGCTGACCAGGACGAACATCAGCACCTCGCGCTGCCGGCCGGCGGCCCGGAAGGCCCAGCGGCGGTTCAGCACGTACGAGACGACGGTGCCGATCACGGTGGCGACGGTCAGCGCGACCACCGGTTTGTGCTCCAGCACGGTGAACTTGAGCTCGACGTCGACCACCGTGGTGAGCACGAAGCAGCCGCTGCCGACCAGCAGGAACTTCACCAGCCGGCGGTGCCGTACCAGGAAGGGGCGCAGCCGGTCGGGCACCCGGGCCAGCGCGCGCTGCGTGGGGGACGGCATCTCCGCAGTCTCGCACGCGGGCGTGCCGCCGGCCCTGCGGACCGCCGACGGCCCTTTCGGGGCGCCGGCGACCCGAAAGGCCGACGGTTCCGCGGTGCGCGGTGCGCCGCCCGGGCCGCCGCTCCGGGCGGCCCGGGCGACCGGTCAGGCGGCCACCAGCACCGTGGCCCCGGCCGGCTCCAGCGCCAGCTCCAGCACCTCCCGCACGTCCGCCACCGGGTGGACGGTGAGCCGTTCCAGCACCTCGGCCGGGACGTCGTCCAGGTCGGCCTCGTTGCGCTTGGGGATGATCACCGTGGTGACCCCGGCCCGGTCGGCGGCGAGCAGCTTCTGCTTCACCCCGCCGATCGGCAGCACCCGCCCGGTCAGCGACACCTCGCCGGTCATCGCCACGTCGGTGCGCACCTTGCGGCCCGAGAGCAGCGAGGCCAGCGCCGTGGTCATGGTGATGCCGGCGCTCGGCCCGTCCTTGGGGATGGCCCCGGCCGGGATGTGCAGGTGCACACCGCGGTCCCGCAGCGAGGTGACCGGCAGCTCCAGCTCGGCGCCGCGCGAGCGCAGGTAGGAGAGCGCGATGTGCGCGGACTCCTTCATCACGTCGCCCAGCTGGCCCGTGAGGGTCAGCCCGGTGCCGCCGGTCTCGGCGTCGGCCAGCGAGGCCTCGATGTAGAGGACGTCGCCGCCGGCGCCCGTCACCGCGAGGCCGGTGGCCACGCCGGGGACGGCGGTACGGCGCTCGGCCGGCTCCTGGGCGGACTCCGGCACGTGGTGCGGCCGGCCGATCAGGGCGCGCAGGTGCTCCGCGCCGACGGCGGCGGGCAGTTCGCGCTCGCCCAGCTCGGCCTGTGCGGCGATCTTCCGCAGCACCCGGGCGATCGAGCGCTCCAGGGTGCGGACGCCCGCCTCCCGGGTGTACTCCCCGGCGAGGCTGCGCAGCGCCGACTCGTCCACGGTGACCTGCTCGCCGCCGAGGCCGGCCCGCTCCAGCTGGCGCGGGAGCAGGTGGTCGCGGGCGATGACGACCTTCTCGTCCTCGGTGTAGCCGTCCAGCCGGACCAGCTCCATCCGGTCGAGCAGCGGCTCGGGGATGGCCTCCAGCACGTTGGCGGTGGCGAGGAAGACGACGTCGGAGAGGTCGAGCTCGACCTCCAGGTAGTGGTCCCGGAAGGTGTGGTTCTGCGCCGGGTCCAGCACCTCCAGCAGGGCGGCGGCCGGGTCGCCCCGGTAGTCGGAGCCGACCTTGTCGATCTCGTCGAGCAGGACGACCGGGTTCATCGAGCCGGCCTCCTTGATCGCCCGCACCAGCCGGCCGGGCAGCGCGCCGACGTAGGTGCGCCGGTGGCCGCGGATCTCCGCTTCGTCCCGGACGCCGCCGAGCGCGACCCGGACGAACTTACGGCCCATGGCGTGGGCCACCGACTCGCCGAGCGAGGTCTTGCCCACGCCGGGCGGGCCGACCAGGGCCAGCACCGCGCCCCCTCGACGGCCGCCGACCAGCCCGAGCCCCTGGTCCGAGCGGCGCTTGCGGACGGCCAGGTACTCGACGATCCGCTCCTTCACGTCGGCCAGGCCGGCGTGGTCGGCGTCCAGCACCGCGCGGGCGCCGGCGATGTCGTACGCGTCCTCGGTGCGCTCGTTCCAGGGCAGCTCCAGGACGGTGTCCAGCCAGGTGCGGATCCAGGAGCCCTCGGGCGACTGGTCGGAGGAGCGCTCCAGCTTGTCGACCTCCTTGAGCGCGGCCTCGCGGACCTTCTCGGGCAGGTCGGCGGCCTCGACCCGGGCGCGGTAGTCGCCCTCCTCGTCTGCGGCCTCGCCGTTGAGTTCGGCCAGCTCCTTGCGGACGGCCTCCAGCTGGCGGCGGAGCAGGAACTCCTTCTGCTGCTTGGCCACGCCCTCCTCGACGTCCTTGCGGATGGTGTCGTTGACCTCCTCCTCGGCGAGGTGGTCGCGCAGCAGGGTGAGCGCGTACTCCAGTCGGGCGACCTGGTCGGCCTCCAGCAGCACCTTGAGCTTCTGCTCGGCGGTGGCGAAGGGCGCGTAGCCGATGTTGTCGGCGAGCTCGCCGACGCCCTCGATCTGCGCCACCCGGTCGACGATCTGCCAGGCGCCGCGCCTGCGCAGCCACTGGGTGGACAGCGCCTTGTACTCCTTGACCAGATCGGCGGCCCGGCCGGCCACCGGGGTGCCCACCGAGGACTCCCGGAACGGCGTGGTCTCCACCCAGAGGGCGGCGCCGGGGCCGGTGGTGCCGACGCCGATCCGGACCCGGCGCACGGCGCGCACCAGCGCGGCCGGGTCTCCGTCGGCCAGCCGGCCGACCTGCTCCACGGTGGCCAGCGTGCCGGCCGCCGCGTACGAGCCGTCCACCCGCGGCACCAGCAGGACCTGCGGCTTGCCGGTGCCGGTGGCGGCGGCCCGGGCGGCCTCGACCGCGGCGCGCACCTCGGTGTCCTTCAGGTCCAGCGGGACGACCATGCCCGGCAGGACGACCTCGTCGTCGAGCGGCAGCACGGGCAGGGTGAGCGGAGTGGACGTCGATGCCATGATCTCTCCCCAGTCAGCGAACTTGAGTCGACCTGACTAAGGCCTGGCGGCGGCCGGATGTTCCCGACCCCCTGTTCGCCGTGAGCGAACGCCGATCGGCCCCCACCGCGTCGCACCCGGCTCCGTCAAACGGGCCCGGGCGCGCCTCGGAGAATCCTGGGAAGAGGCCCCGGGTCCGTACGGTTCCGGCCGGGCGACGATGTCAACGCGCCGTGCGCACCCGCGCGGGCGCACCGCCGGCGGCCGTCGCGGCGGCCGGGCGCGGCCTCGGCGGGCGCCGCTCGATCCGGCGCAGCCAGCGCCACAGCGCGACCCCGGTGAGCACCGCCGCCGGGTGCCCCACCCCGGTGATCACGTCCTTGTCGGCGGCGATCTGCTGGGCGATCATCAGCCCGGCGCCGCCCAGCGCGAGCAGCCGCCCGCGCCAGGAGAGCAGCCCGGCCACCGCGCCCAGGCAGGCGAGCACGCCGTAGCTGACCCCGATGTCCAGGTAGTCCATCGCCTCGGGCGCCATCCGCCCGGTCTCCACCGCGGTGATCACCACCCCCTGGGAGAGCAGCGTGGCCGCGACGTGCCCGACCGCGAACACCGCCGCCGCCCGGGCCGGTCCGACCCTGCGCTCCAGCGGCGCGAGGGTGAGGGCGAATCCCCACAGGTAGGGCATCCACACCTCGCCGGCCACCCAGAACCCGCTCAGCACAAGAGCGCGCAAAGGGTGCTGGAGCAGGTTGTGCCCGTCCGAACTGGAAGCCTCCTGCAACCGCTGGACGAGTTCCGGATCGGCGAGTTTCGCGAAGGTCGTGGTGGCTCCCACGACGGCGAGGTATCCGAGCGTGAAAGGCGTCGTCCGGGGTGTCGGCACCCGTCCCAGCAGCCACTCCACGACGCCGGTGCGCAGCCCGAGGCGGAGCATTCCGTACGGCGCTCCCGCGGCTCCGCGCCCGTCGGCGCCCCGCCCGAGTCCCGCCATGCCGCCTCCGCTCCACGCCACGCCCGCCGGCTCCTCACCAGGTGCCCAACGCACGGGCGCGCACCGCGGATTCCGCCCGGTCGGATGTTGTCGTGGCCACGGTACGTCGAGGTTCTGAGAGGCACCTGGGAAAAGCCCGTGAAGACCGTCGCCGTAGCGGACCGCCGGATTCCCGACATTGGTCCAGACCTTCTCCCGGTTGACCCCTCAGTAGGGCCTCTGACCGGCGACTTGGCGTCAACTGAACTGCATACGTACCGTTACGCAGTGAAAATTCGCCGGGTAAGGTATCGGCCCGTGCCCACTCGTGCAGTGGGTCCGAGGGCGGCCCGAAAGCCGGCCCACGGGCCGGAAACGTCCGGTCCACCTGCCGGGAAGCATCCGCTGTCCGTACGCTGCGAAGTGCGCGGGAGAAGTGGGCGGCCGACCATCCGTCCTCGGCTCCCGATCGCGCGGCGGGACGGCGGACCCGGCACAGTCCACGACGGAACAAGACTACGAGCGGAGCCCCGCCATCCCCACAGGTGGCCGGCCCGCAGCCCTGGGGGCGGTGGCGTGACCGTGACAGAAATCCAGCAGGACAACCACAACACCGGTGGCACTGTGAGCAGCCAACGCAGAGTCCTGGTGGTGGAGGACGAGCCCACGATCGCCGAGTCGATCGCCGCCCGGCTGGGCGCCGAGGGATTCAAGGTCGCCGTGGCCCACGACGGCCCCGGCGCGGTCGACGGCTTCCACACCTGGCAGCCGGACCTGGTGGTCCTCGACATCATGCTGCCCGGCTTCGACGGCCTGGAGGTGTGCCGCCGGATCCAGGCCCAGCGCCCGGTGCCGGTGCTGATGCTCACCGCCCGCGACGACGAGACGGACCTGCTGGTCGGCCTCGGCGTGGGCGCCGACGACTACATGACCAAGCCGTTCTCGATGCGCGAGCTGGCCGCCCGCGTCAACGTGCTGCTGCGCCGCGTCGAGCGCGCCCAGCAGGCCGCCCGCACGCCCGCGCTGGGCAGCCTGCGGTTCGGCGAGCTGGAGATCGACCACGTGCAGCGCCGGGTCCGGCTGGCCTCGGGCGACGTCCACCTGACGCCGACCGAGTTCGACCTGCTCGCCTGCCTGGCCGCCCAGCCGCGCGCCGTGCTCACCCGCGAGCAGCTGCTGGCCGAGGTCTGGGACTGGACCGACGCGTCCGGCACCCGCACGGTGGACAGCCACGTCAAGGCGCTGCGCCGGAAGATCGGCGCCAGCTGGATCCGCACCGTCCACGGCGTCGGCTACGCGCTGGAGGCCCCGCTCTCCTGACGGCGCCGAGCGGGCGACGGGCCACCGGGGGGCCCGTGTCCGGACGACGCCGTGCCACCACGCGGGGGGACAACGCGGGGACCACAGGGGACCATGACCTTTCCACAGCAACGCAACGGGGAATCCGACGGCACGCGGCAGCAGAACCTGGCCGCCCGCGCCGCCCGCCGGGTCTGGGCCGACATCCGGCCGCTCGACCCGGTCCGCTCGATCAAGGGCAAACTCGCCCTGCTCGTGATCGTCTCCGTGTTCCTGGCCACCGGGATGGTGGTCGTGGCGATCCGGTCCGAGACCCAGATCCGGATCATCGTGGTCTTCTCCATGATCGCCTCGCTGCTCTTCATGCAGTTCCTCGCGCACGGGCTCACCGCCCCGCTGCGCGAGATGACGGCCGCCGCCCGCGCGATGGCCTCCGGGGACTACAGCCGCCGGGTCGAGGTGAGCTCGCGCGACGAGATCGGCGAGCTGGCGGCCGCCTTCAACGCCATGGCCGCCGACCTCCAGGCCGCCGACCGGCACCGCCGCGAACTGGTCGCCAACGTCTCGCACGAGCTGCGCACGCCGATCGCGGCGCTGCGCGCCGTGCTGGAGAACGTGGTGGACGGCGTCGTCCAGCCCAACCCGGCCACCCTGGGAGCGGCGCTGGAGCAGACCGAGCGGCTCGGCCGGCTGGTCACCCACCTGCTCGACCTCTCCAAGATCGACGACGGCGTGGTCGACCTGGACGCCCGCCCGTTCGAGGTGCGCGAGTTCCTGGACGGCGTGCTGCGCGGGGTCACCGTGGACGGCGCGACGGCCGGCGGCGCCTTCTCCCGGCGCGGGGACGTCCGGCTGGCGCTGGAGGTCAGCCCCACCGGCCTGACCGGCGTGGCGGACCCGGAACGGCTCCACCAGGTGGTCGCCAACCTGGTCGACAACGCCTGCAAGCACTCCCCGCCCGGTGGCACCGTGACGGTGCGGGCGAGACCGGAGGGCGGGGCGGGCGGCCTGCTGCTGGAGGTCGAGGACGAGGGCCCCGGCATCCCGCCGGCCGACCGCACCCGGGTCTTCGAGCGGTTCGGCCGCAGCGGCACCGCGACCGCCGCCGGACCGGGCGCGGACGGCGGCACCGGACTGGGCCTGGCCATCGCCCGCTGGGCGGTGGACCTGCACGGCGGACGGATCGCGGTGGCCGAGTCCCCGCGCGGCTGCCGGATCGAGGTCCGGCTGCCCGGACAGCGCCAGGGCGACGGTCAGGACATTTGTCACAGATCCGACACAGAGGCATACGAAGATCGTTAGAGGATTCGACCGAAGTTTTGTCCGCTTTGGTCCTGGTATGTACCGTGATCGACGCTGATCGGTTCCCCTCAGATGCGGCTTTCTAACGCACTTTTTCAGCCAAAGTGCAGGTCAGCACTGTGATCTGGGCGACGCCTGGGCCCCGGGGACTGCGCGATCACCGGTCAGGGGCGTAGCCTTAATCCCCGCTGTCCAAACATCCCAAAAGGAAGCGGAAGAGGGCGGTTGCCGCCGTGTCGCCACAGTCCCCTGAAACCCCCAACAGCTCGGCAAGTTCCACTGGCTTCGGCCCCAATGAGTGGCTCGTCGACGAGATCTACCAGCAGTACCTCCAGGACCCGAACTCGGTCGACCGAGCCTGGTGGGACTTTTTCGCCGACTACAAGCCCGGTACCGAGGTGACCCCAGTGACCCAGGCCGCGACCCAGGCCGGCCCCACGCCGACCCCTGCCGCTGCCCCCGCCGCCGCTGCTGCTCCGGCCCCGGCCGCCGCTGCTCCGGCCGCGCCCGCCGCCGCCCCGGCCGCTCCGGCCCCGGCCCCGGCCGCCGCTCCGGCCCCGCTCGCCGCCGCGCCCGCCGCGCCCCCGGCCCCCAAGGCCGCCGCCCCGGCGCCGGCCGCACCGGCCGCCGCCGCCGGCCCCGAGCTGGTCCAGCTGCGCGGCCCGGCGAAGGCCGTCGCCACCAACATGGACGCCTCGCTGGAGGTGCCGACCGCGACCTCGGTCCGCGCCGTGCCGGCGAAGCTGTTGATCGACAACCGCATCGTCATCAACAACCACCTGCAGCGCGCCCGCGGCGGCAAGGTCTCCTTCACCCACCTGATCGGTTACGCCCTGGTCCAGGCCATCAAGGCCGCCCCGGGCATGAACCACAGCTACAAGGTGGAGGACGGCAAGGCCTTCCTGGTCAAGCCGGAGCACGTCAACCTGGGCCTGGCCATCGACCTGGTCAAGCCGAACGGTGACCGCCAGCTGGTCGTCGCGGCCATCAAGAAGGCCGAGACGCTCGACTTCTTCGGCTTCTGGCAGGCCTACGAGGACATCGTCCGCCGGGCCCGCGCCAACAAGCTGACCATGGACGACTTCACCGGCGTCACGGTCTCGCTGACCAACCCCGGCGGCATCGGCACCGTGCACTCCGTGCCGCGCCTGATGCAGAACCAGGGCACCATCGTCGGCGTCGGCGCCATGGAGTACCCGGCCGAGTTCCAGGGCTCCGCCCCGGAGACCCTGTCCCGCCTGGGCGTCTCCAAGATCATGACGCTGACCTCGACCTACGACCACCGCGTCATCCAGGGCGCGGCGTCCGGCGAGTTCCTGCGCGAGATCCACCGCCTGCTGCTCGGCGAGAACGGCTTCTACGACGAGATCTTCGAGTCGCTGCGGATCCCGTACGAGCCGGTCCGCTGGGCCACCGACGTCGCCACCACCCACGACGACGAGGTCAACAAGACCGCGCGCGTCATGGAGCTGATCCACTCCTACCGGGTCCGCGGTCACCTGATGGCCGACACCGACCCGCTGGAGTACAAGCAGCGCAAGCACCCCGACCTGGACGTCACCACCCACGGCCTCACCCTGTGGGACCTGGAGCGCGAGTTCGCGGTCGGCGGCTTCGGCGGCCAGAAGATGATGAAGCTCCGCGACATCCTCGGCCTGCTGCGCAACACCTACTGCCGCACCGTCGGCGTCGAGTACATGCACATCCAGGACCCGAAGCAGCGCAAGTGGCTGCAGGAGCGCCTGGAGAAGCCGTACGCGAAGCCCGAGCGCGAGGAGCAGCTGCGGATCCTCCGCCGCCTGAACTCGGCCGAGGCCTTCGAAACCTTCCTGCAGACCAAGTACGTCGGCCAGAAGCGCTTCTCGCTGGAGGGCGGTGAGTCGCTGATCGCGCTGCTGGACGCGACCATCGACGCCGCCGCCGAGCACCGCCTCGACGAGGCCGTCATCGGCATGGCCCACCGCGGCCGCCTGAACGTGCTGGCCAACATCGTCGGCAAGCCGTACGGCAAGATCTTCGGCGAGTTCGAGGGCAACCTCGACCCGAAGTCGATGCACGGCTCCGGCGACGTCAAGTACCACCTCGGCTCCGAGGGCACCTTCACCGGCCTGGACGGCGAGACCATCAAGGTCTCGCTCGCCGCGAACCCCTCCCACCTGGAGACGGTCGACCCGGTCGTCGAGGGCATCGCCCGCGCCAAGCAGGACATCCTGGACCAGGGCGGCACCACCTTCCCGGTGCTGCCGATCCAGATCCACGGTGACGCGGCCTTCGCCGGCCAGGGCGTCGTCGCGGAGACCCTGAACATGTCGCAGCTGCGCGGCTACCGCACCGGCGGCACCGTGCACGTCGTGGTGAACAACCAGGTCGGCTTCACCGCCGCCCCGGCGTCCTCGCGCTCCTCGATGTACTGCACCGACGTGGCCCGGATGATCGAGGCCCCGATCTTCCACGTGAACGGCGACGACCCGGAGGCCGTGGTCCGCGTCGCGCGGCTCGCCTTCGAGTTCCGCCAGGCGTTCCACAAGGACGTCGTGATCGACCTCATCTGCTACCGCCGCCGCGGTCACAACGAGGCCGACAACCCGTCGTTCACCCAGCCGCTGATGTACGACCTGATCGACAAGAAGCGCTCGGTGCGCAAGCTGTACACCGAGGGCCTGATCGGTCGCGGCGACATCACCATGGAAGAGGCGGAGCAGGCGCTCCAGGACTTCCAGGGACAGCTGGAGAAGGTCTTCGCCGAGGTCCGCGACGCGGCCCAGGCGCCGGCCGACGCCACCGCCGGCAAGCCGGTCGCCGACTTCCCGGTCTCCATCCGGACCGGCATCTCCCAGGAGATGGTCAAGCGGATCGCCGCCTCGCAGGTCAACCACCCGGACTGGCTGACCGTCCACCCGCGCCTGATGCCGCAGCTCCAGCGCCGCGCCGCCTCGGTCGAGGACAACACCATCGACTGGGCGATGGGCGAGACCCTCGCCATCGGCTCGCTGCTCATGGAGGGCCACCCGGTCCGCCTGGCCGGCCAGGACAGCCGCCGCGGCACCTTCGGCCAGCGGCACGCCGTCCTGATCGACCGCAAGACCGGCGAGGACTACACCCCGCTGCAGTACCTCACCGAGGACCAGGCCCGCTACACCGTCTACGACAGCCTGCTGTCGGAGTACGCGGCCATGGGCTTCGAGTACGGCTACTCGCTGACCCGCCCGAACGCGCTGGTCATGTGGGAGGCGCAGTTCGGCGACTTCGTCAACGGCGCGCAGACCATGGTGGACGAGTACATCGCCTCCGCCGAGCAGAAGTGGGGCCAGCACTCCGGCGTCACCCTGCTGCTGCCGCACGGCTACGAGGGCCAGGGCCCGGACCACTCGTCCGCCCGCCCGGAGCGCTTCCTCCAGCTGTGCGCGCAGAACAACATGACGGTCGCCATGCCGACCCTGCCGTCGAACTACTTCCACCTGCTGCGCTGGCAGGCGCACAACCCGCACCACAAGCCGCTGGTCGTCTTCACCCCGAAGTCGATGCTGCGTCTGAAGGCCGCGGCGAGTGCGACCGAGGAGTTCCTGTCCGGCTCGTTCCGCCCGGTCATCGGCGACACCACCGTCGACCCGGCGCAGGTCCGCAAGGTGGTCATCACCGCCGGCAAGTTCTACTACGACCTGGCGGCGGCCCGCACCGAGCGCGGCGTCACCGACACCGCGATCGTCCGGGTCGAGCGGCTCTACCCGCTGCCGGTGGCCGAGCTCCAGGAGGAGCTGGCCCGCTACGGCGACAACGTCCAGTTCGTCTGGGCGCAGGAGGAGCCGGCCAACCAGGGTGCCTGGCCGTTCATCGCGATGAACCTGGTGGACCACCTCCAGGTCGTCATCGGCCGGACCGGCGGCGACGCCCGTCTGCGCCGCGTCGCCCGCACCTCCGCCTCGTCCCCGGCGGTCGGCTCGGCCAAGCGGCACGCCGCCGAGCAGCAGGCGCTGGTCGAGGAGGTCTTCGCGCTCTGACGCGCTGAAGCCCCGCGGTCTCCACGCCCGTGGCCCCGTCCTCCCCACCGGGAGGGCGGGGCCACGGGCGTTCGTGCGGGGCCGCGGGCGTTCGTGCCCGCCGCCCGTTTGGTTCCAGCTCTGCAACCAATCCGGGACCGCGGTGCGCGCACTCCTGACAGATCGATAGGTTATGGCTCGCCGGTCGGCAGCCCCGGCGCCCGTCGACGCGCCCGGCCGCCACGGCCGTACCGCCTCACCGCTCTCCCAGGGGGATCCACCACATGACCGCCGACACGCCTCGGGACGCCGGCCAGCTCCCGCCGGTCTTCCAGCCCCTCCTCCCGGACGACCCCCGGGAGGTCGGCGGCTACCGGCTGTTCGCCCGCCTCGGCGCCGGCGGCATGGGCCGCGTCTACCTCTCCTACACCCCGGGCGGGCGCCCGGTCGCGCTCAAGGTGGTGCGCCCGGAGTTCGCCGAGGACGGCGAGTTCCGCCGCCGCTTCGCCCAGGAGGTCAGCAGCGCCCAGCGCATCCACGGGCTCTACACCGCGCAGGTGATCGACTCCGGCGGCCTGGACGGCGACGCCCCGTGGCTGGTCACCGCGTACGTCCCGGGCCCGTCCCTCCAGCAGGTGGTGCGCGAGAACGGCGCGCTGCCGGTGCGCACCGTGCTGCTGCTGATGGGCGGCATCGCCGAGGCCCTCCAGGCGATCCACAGCGTCGAGGTGGTCCACCGCGACCTCAAGCCCGCCAACGTGCTGGTCGCCGGGGACGGCCCGCGGGTGATCGACTTCGGCATCGCCCGGGCCGCCGACGCCACCGCGCTGACCGGCACCGGCTACCGGATCGGCTCCCCCGCCTTCATGTCCCCCGAGCAGGCCCAGGGCCGCCCGGTCACCCCGGCCACCGACGTCTTCGCGCTCGGCGCGCTGGCCGCGTACGTGGCCGGCGGCACCGCGCCGTTCGGCGACGGCCCGGACACCGCGGTGCTCTACCGGGTGGTGCACGAGGAGGCGGACCTCACCGCCGTCCCGGCGGACCTGCGCGAGCTGGTCCAGCGCTGCCTGGCGAAGTCCCCCGAGGACCGCCCCACGCCCGCCGAGATCATCCAGGTCGCCCGCAACCACCCGGAGGTCGGCGGACAGCTGCGGTTCGGCGACGACTGGCTGCCGCGCGAGGTCAACACCGAGATCACCCGCCGCTCGGACCTTCCGCAGCAGCAGTTCCTCCAGACGCCGCCCACCCCGCTGCCGGCCGCGCCCGCCGCCCCGCCGACCCAGCCGCCCGCGATGCCGGCCGCTCCCCCGCCGCCGGCCGGCGCCCCGACCCACCCGGCCACCGCGGCGCACCCGCCGCAGCAGCCGGCCACGCCCCCGGCCGGCTTCACCCCGCCGCCGGTCGGCTCGTACGGCGCCCCGCAGCCGCCCACCGAGTCGCCGACCGCACCGGTGCTGCCCGCCCCGCCGACCGCCCGGCTCCAGCCGGAGCCCCCGTCCTACGACACCCCGCCGCCCGGCCCGGTGGTGACGGCCGCCCCGGCGCCCGCGCCGGAGCCCGAGCCCGGCCGCAAGGGCGGGGTGTCCTGGAAGGTGCTGCTCACCGTCGCCCTGGTGATGGCGGTCGGCGGCACCGCGGGCGGCGTGGTGCTGATGAAGAAGCTGGGCGACGACAAGAAGTCGGACACCAACTCCTCCGCGCAGCAGAACCCCGGGCCGACCGGCGGGCCGGCGCCCGCCCCGGCCCCGACGTCGGCCGGCCCGAGCGCCTCCGCGTCCGCCACCACCGGTCCGGTGACGGCCTCGACCCCGAAGCCCGGCCAGAGCACCGTCTCGGCCCCGGCCCGGCCGACCGGCTACTCCCCGATGCTGGACAAGAAGTCGCTGGCGATCCCCGGCGCCGAGTACTCCTCCGACGCCTACCGGATCGACCTGGACGCGGGCACCGTGGTGCCCCGCTCCAACGACATCAAGTGGGGCCTGGGCGTGGTCAACGCCGGCGGCACCGGCGGCAGCCGGGCCAACTCCTTCACCAGCTACGGCGACGACAAGTCGGACTTCGCGGTGATCACCGAGCCGTCCGTCACCGCCGAACAGTGCGCCGCCGCGATCGACTCCCGGCCGGACACCGACCTCTCGTACAACCGGGTCGCGCCGGGCCGGCTGCTGTGCGTCCGCGACCGGGTCACCCGCAACATCGCCATCGCGGCGATCGAGCAGGCGGACTCGACCACCGGGGCCGCCAAGGTCACCGTCAGCACCTGGCGCGCCAGCTGACCGGACTATCCTGACCAGGTCAATCCCCATCGGACCGGAGCGAACCGTGTACTTCACCGACCGAGGCATCGAGGAACTGGAGAACCGGCGCGGCGAGGAGGAGGTCACCCTGGGGTGGCTGGCCGAGCAGCTGCGCACGTTCGTCGACCTCAACCCGGACTTCGAGGTCCCGGTCGAGCGGCTGGCCACCTGGCTGGCGCGACTCGACGACGAGGACGACGAGTGACCCGGTGACGGCGCCGTGGGGCCCGGGAGGCGATCGCCTCCCGGGCCCCACGCGTGTTCGGGCACGGAGCCCGGCCGTCCCCGTAGGGGAGGACTCGGGGAGGGATCGGGGACGGATCGGGGTCGGGATCCGGGTCGGCACGCTTGACTCTGCCAGCACGCGATATATCGTCTTTAAAAGAGAACGCGATACATCGCGATCGGCAACGGGAGGCGGCAGAGATGAGCCAGTGGACGGTCGAGGGCACCGAGAGGATCACCTTCGACGAGCCGGTGCGCGCGCTGCACGTGCGGACCATCGAGGGCACCGTGAACGTGGTCGCGGCCGAGGGCCCGGCCCGCCTGGAGGTCACCGAACTGGTCGGCGACCCCCTGCACGTGACCCTGGTGGACGGCGTCCTGACGGTCACCTACAAGGACATCAACAGCTGGGGCGAGTTCGGCGACTGGCTCAAGTCGGTCGGCTCGGTGAAGAACTTCTTCGGCTCCTTCAAGCGCAAGCGGATCGCGGGCGTCACCGTGGCCGTCCCGGCCGGGGTCGAGGTCAAGGTCGGCACCGTCTCGGCCCACGCCACCGTCAGCGGCGTCGACGGGCACGTCTCGGTGCAGAGCGCCAACGGCGACACCACCCTCGCCGGGGTGACCGGCCGGATCGAGGCCAGCACCGTCACCGGCGACGTGGACGCCCAGGCCGTCGGCGGCCGGCTGAAGGTCAACACCGTCTCCGGGCAGCTCACCGTGATCGCCGGCACCGCCGACCGGATCCAGGCCAACACCGTCACCGGCGCCGTCACCCTGGACCTCGACGTGGCCGGCGAGACCGACGTCAAGGTCAACACCGTCAGCGGCGCGGTCGTGGTCCGGATCCCCTCGCTGGCCGACGCCACCGTCGAGGCCGGCTCCACCAGCGGCGACGTCTCCAGCACCTTCGAGGAACTCCAGATGAGCAGCACCTGGGGCGCCAAGAAGATCTCCGGCCGGCTCGGCGAGGGCCGCGGCAGCCTCAACGTCACCACCGTCTCCGGCGCGGTCACCGTGCTGCGCCGCCCCGACTCGGAGGAGGAGGGCCCGGTGGTGGTCAAGGAACTCCCGGCCGGCCCCGGCACCCCGAACCTCACCAAGGAGGCCTGAGATGACCCCGGTGTTCGGCCACGGCCGGCTCCGCCTCTACCTGCTGAAGCTGCTGGACGAGGCCCCGCGGCACGGCTACGAGGTCATCCGGCTGCTGGAGGAGCGGTTCCAGGGCCTGTACGCCCCCTCGGCCGGGACGGTCTACCCGCGGCTGGCCAAGCTGGAGCAGGAGGGCCTGGTCGCCCACAGCACCGAGGGCGGCCGCAAGGTGTACCGGCTGACCGACGCCGGACGCGCCGAACTCGAAGCCCGCCAGGGCGAGTTGGACGAGCTGGAGGTGGAGATCCGCGACTCCGTGGCCCAGCTCGCCGGGGCGATCCGCGAGGACGTCCGGGACAGCGCCAAGGACCTGCGCGAGGAACTGTGGAACGCCGCGAAGCAGGCGCCCCGGCCGGAGCGCGCCGAGGGCGGCGACCCGTGGGCCGGGCCCTGGGGCGACAACGAGTCCTGGCAGCGCGCCAAGGAGGAGTTCGCCCAGTTCAAGCGGCAGGCCAAGGAGCAGGCCAAGCGCGCCCGGGAACAGGAGCAGGCCGCCAAGGCCAAGGCGAAGGCCGCCGAGGCGGAGGCCCGCCGGCTGCGCGAGCAGGCCAAGGCCTCCCGCACCGCCGCGCAGCAGGAGGCGCTGCGGATCAAGCGCCGGGTAGAGCAGCAGGTGCGCGAGCACGCCGCGAAGGGCGACTGGCCGACCGGGCTGGCCGAGGGCCTCTCCGAGCTGACCAAGGGCCTGGCCGGGCTGGCCGACGCGGCCCGCTGGGGCCACGGCGCGGAGGAGCCGCCCGCCGGGTCCGCCGAGCGGATCACCGTGACCAGGATCGACCTGGACAAGGACAAGGACAAGGACAAGGACAAGGCCGAGGCCGACGCCCCGGCCGACCTGCCGCCGTGGACCCGCACCGACCCGGCCGGGGACCCGGCCCGCGAGCTGGAGCGGCTGCTCGACCGCTTCCGCGACCAGGTCCGCGACGCGGCCCGGGACGGCGGGGTCAGCGCGGACGGGCTGGCCGAGGCCCGTGCGGTGCTGGGCGCCGCGGGCGAGCGGCTGAAGCGACTGCTCGGCTGAGCCGACGGTCCGGAAGGTGACGGCCCGGTGCCCCGTTCGGGGGGCACCGGGCCGCCGCGCGTCAGGGGGCGTCGGCGCGCCGTGGCGCCGGGGGGTCCGGGCCCCGGGCTGCCGGGCCGTCAGGGGGTGAGGACGATCTTCCCGAAGACGTCGCCCTCGGCGAGCCGGGCGAAGCCCTCCCGGGCCTCGGCCAGCGGCAGCACCGAGTCGATCACGGGCCGGACGCCGGTGTTGGCGCAGAACGCGAGCAGCCCGGCCAGCTCCTCCTTGGTGCCCATGGTCGAGCCGACCACCTTGAGCTCCAGGAAGAAGATGCGGTTCAGCTCGGTGGAGCTCGGGTTGGGGCCGGAGGTGGCCCCGGAGATGACGATGGTGCCGCCCGGGCGCAGCGACTTCACCGAGTGCGACCAGGTCGCGGCGCCGACCGTCTCCAGCACCGCGTCCACCCGCTCGGGCAGCCGGGCGCCGCTCTCGAAGGCCGCGTCGGCGCCGAGCTCCACCGCCCGGGCGCGCTTGGCCTCGTCCCGTCCGGTGACCCAGACCCGCAGGCCGGCCGCCTTGCCGAGGACGATCAGCGCGGTCGCCACCCCGCCGCCCGCGCCCTGCACCAGGACGGTGTCCCCGGGCTTGACCCCGGCGTTGGTGAACAGCATCCGGTAGGCCGTCAGCCAGGCGGTGGGCAGGCAGGCGGCCTGCTCGAAGCTCAGCTCGGCGGGCTTGGGCAGCAGGTTCCAGGTGGGGACCGCGACCCGCTGGGCGAAGGTGCCCTGGTAGCGCTCGGTCAGGATGGAGCGCGGCTCGTCCGGGCCGACCCCGTGGCCGCTCTGGCCGATCACCGAGTGCAGGACCACCTCGTTGCCGTGCTCGTCGACGCCCGCGGCGTCGCAGCCGAGGATCATCGGCAGCTTCTCGGCGGGCAGGCCGACCCCGCGCAGCGACCACAGGTCGTGGTGGTTGAGGCTGGCGGCCCGGACCGTCACCACGCTCCACCCGGGACGGGCCTGCGGCTCGGGGAGGTCGCCCAGCTCCAGCCCGCTCAGCGGGTCGGCGGCGTCGATACGTGCGGCGTAGGCAGCGAACATGCCCCGGACGATAGCCGCGACGGCCGGGGCCGGGAACCACGCGGAGGTGTGACGCGTGTCCCGGCCCCGGGCCGTTTTGTCGTCGGACGGCCGGGGCCGGGACCACGCGCGGGTGTGACGCGTGTCCCGGCCCCGGGCCGTTCGGCGGATTCCCGGCCGGATCGTCAGATCCGCGCCACGCCCTCGGCCCGGGCGGCCTCGGCGACGGCCTTGGTGACCGCCGGCGCGACCCGCTCGTCGAACGGGGAGGGGATGACCTTCTGCGGCGTCAGCTCGTCGGCCACGACGCCGGCCAGCGCCTTGGCGGCGGCCAGCTTCATGCCCTCGGTGATCCGGGAGGCGCGGACCTGGAGGGCGCCCGCGAAGATGCCCGGGAAGGCCAGCACGTTGTTGATCTGGTTCGGGAAGTCGCTGCGGCCGGTGGCGACCACCGCGGCGTACTTGTGCGCGACCTCGGGGTGGATCTCCGGGGTGGGGTTGGCCATCGCGAAGACGAACGCGCCCTCGGCCATGGTCGCGACGACCTCCTCCGGCACGGTGCCGCCGGAGACGCCGATGAACACGTCGGCGCCGGCCAGCGCGTCGGCCAGCGAGCCCTTGAGACCGGTGCGGTTGGTCCGCGCGGCGATCTCGGCCTTGACGTCGGTGAGGTCGCCGCGGCCCTCGTACACCACGCCCTTGCGGTCGCAGACGGCCACGTCGCCGATGCCGGCCGCGACCAGCATCTTGGCGATGGCGATGCCGGCCGCGCCCGCGCCGGAGATGACGGCCCGCAGCGAGCCGATCTCACGGCCGGTCACCTTGGCGGCGTTCCACAGGGCGGCGGTGGTGACGATCGCGGTGCCGTGCTGGTCGTCGTGGAAGACCGGGATGTCCAGGGCCTCCTGGAGCCGGCGCTCGATCTCGAAGCAGCGGGGCGCGGAGATGTCCTCCAGGTTGACGCCGCCGAAGGAGGGCGCCAGCCGGACCACGGTCTCGACGATCTCGTCGACGCCGGTGCAGGCGAGCGCGATCGGCACCGCGTCCACGCCGCCGAACTGCTTGAACAGGATCGCCTTGCCCTCCATCACGGGCAGTGAGGCCTGCGGGCCGATGTCGCCGAGGCCCAGCACCGCGGTGCCGTCGGTGACCACCGCGACGGTGTTGGACTTCCAGGTGTAGTCGTTGACGAGCTCCGGCTGCTCGGCGATGGCCGTGCAGACCCGGGCGACACCGGGAGTGTAGGCGAGGGACAGGTCGTCCGCGTCGCGCACCGGGACGGTCGCCCGGATCTCCATCTTGCCGCCGCGGTGGAGCGCGAAAACCGCGTCGACCGGATCGTCGGTGTCCTGGGTGCTGCTGATGATCTCCGCTGCCACGATGACCTCTTCGTCATTGATCTGGCGAGGACGCGCGGCCGACGGGCAGGACGACCCGGCCGGAAACCGGAAACCGGGTACGCCGAAGCGGACCCGGGGTCAGGGTCGGGGCGCTGCCGTCGGGCGGCGCCCTCGGATGAGGGTTTTTATGGGGCTTGTGTTGTCCGTTTGTGCTTCCGGGCCGAGCGTAGGTCGGACGGAGGCATCGCACCTATGCCTTTTCGTCCTCGTCACGTACGGTTCATCGCCGCGCTGTCGCCTCAGGGCCCGGGCGTCACAAGCACCGGACTCCGGCGGCGGCAACGGCATGAGCGCACGCGCACCCGTAGGAGTGAACGCAGAGCCGAGGGGATTCGGTGCCCCGGATACGGAGCCACGTGAGGACTTCCGTTCCCGAGCACCCCGAGCCTGTCGGGGCTCGCCGGTCTGGTTCGAGCGTTCGGGGGTCACCCGGTAACGAATTCTGACACACCCGCTGCCGGGCCCGGCAGGCCGGGATGGCAGGATCGCTTGTCCGCCATTTCGCGTACACCCGCGCGTCACAGTGGCGGCCGCTCGTCCCTCGCACAGGAGCCTCCCTCATGCCTCACGTCCGCCATGCCCGTCGTCCGATCCCGGCCGCCGCCGCCCTGGCCACCGCCGGAGCCCTGCTGCTGAGCGGCTGCGGCGGCGGCCAGGCCGCCCAGGACGACCCGGTCAAGGACCTCCGCGGCAAGCTGCCGAAGGCCCAGCGGTCGGCCGGGGCGCTGCGGGTCGGCATGGACATCAACTACGCCCCGGTGGAGTTCCGCGGCCCGGACGGCGTGCCGACCGGCCTGGACCCGGAGCTCGCCGCCGCCCTGGGCCGGATCCTCGACGTGCGGGTCGAGTTCGTCGACACCCCGTTCGACAAGCTGATGCCGAACCTCCAGGCCAAGCAGTACGACGTGGCGATGTCGGCGCTCAGCGACACCCGCCGGCGCCGCGACGCCCTGGACGAGAACGGCAAGCAGGCCGGCCCGGGCGTGGACTTCGTGGACTACTTCATCGCCGGCACCTCGATCGTCGTCCCGAAGGGCAACCCCAAGGGGATCAAGACCCTGGACGACCTGTGCGGCAAGACCGTCGCGCTCCAGCAGGGCACCACCCAGGACGAGATCGTCACCCGTCAGGTGTCCGTCTGCACCCGGGCCGGCCGCCCGCTGACCCCCCACAAGGTGGACACCGACGCCAAGGCGCTGGCCGAGGTCGCCTCCGGCGCCGCCGCGGCCGGCCTGAACGACTTCCCGGTGGCCGCCTACGCGGCGAAGACCACCGACGGCGGCGGCCGCTTCGAGGTGACCGGCGGGCAGTCCACCTCCAACCCGTACGGGATCGCGCTGCGCAGGGACGACGACCAGCTGCGCGACGTACTGGCCAAGGCGATCGACCAGCTGATCCGCAGCGGCGAGTACGACAAGATCCTGGCCAAGTGGAACGTGAGCGCGGGCGCGGCGCAGAACGCGGTGGTCAACGGGGGCATCTGAGCGGTCGGGGGCGGGCGCCGGGTACGGCACGGACCGGTCCGCATACCTATGCGCAGAGTGACAGGGGCACGAAATAAGTCCGAATAGCGGACAGTGCGACCCCTCGTTATCCGATTTTGATCTGGATGAGGGCCACCTGACTGTCATCAGATGGCAGGATTCCCCCCATCTCGGATCGAGTCGGCCGCCGGCCGAGGCCGTCCGGTCAACGTCCACCTCGGCGGAGGGTGGCGGAAGCAGTACCTCGTACAACCCCGGGCGGCTCCCCCCGCGCCCGGGCAACTGCACGACCCGGCCCGCACGTACGACGACGTACGGCGACACGCACCCGTACCGAGCCGCGCGGCTCGCCGTTCCGGTGCGCCGCTCCCGCGGCGCGCTCCGCCCGACCTCTCTCCCCCAGGATGGAGATCCCCCTCATGACCACCCGTACCCAGCGCAGCCGGCTCCTCGCAGCCGGTGTGGTCGCCGCCTCGGTCTCCCTGGTGCTGACCGGTTGCAGCAGCAGCAAGAGCGACAACGGCGGCGCCCCCAACGCCTCCGCCACCGTCAACGAGGTCAAGGCCGACGCCAAGCTGGCCGCGCTCGTCCCGGACGACGTCAAGTCCGCCGGCAAGCTCGTGGTGGGCGCGGACGCGTCGTACGCCCCGGACGAGTTCAAGGACGACAGCGGCAAGATCATCGGCATGGACGTCGACCTGGCCAACGCCATCGCCGCCAAGCTCGGGCTGAAGGCCGAGGTCCAGGACTCCGGCTTCACCGCGATCATCCCCGGCATCCAGTCGAACAAGTTCCAGCTCGGCATGTCGTCCTTCACGGACAACAAGGAGCGCGAGCAGATCGTCGACATGGTCACCTACTTCAACTCCGGCAGCGCCGTCGCGGTGAAGAAGGGCAACCCGGAGAAGATCGACCCCAAGGACCTCTGCGGCAAGAAGGTCGCCGTCCAGACCGGCACCACCCAGGCCGACGAGATCAAGGACACCCGCGACCCGGACTGCGCCAAGGCCGGCAAGCCGGGCATCCAGAACGGGGGCGACAAGTTCGACCTCCAGACGGACGTCACCAACGCCGTCGTCTCCGGGCGCGACCAGGCGATGATGGCCGACTCCCAGGTCGTCGACTACGCGATCAAGCAGTCCGGCGGCCAGCTGGAGAAGGTCGGCGAGACCTACGGCACGGCCCCCTACGGTGTCGCCCTGGCCAAGGGCTCCAAGCTCGCCCCGGCCATCCAGGGCGCCGTCCAGTCGCTGATCGACGACGGCACCTACAAGCAGATCCTGACCAAGTGGGGCGTCGAGGCCGGCGCCATCGACAAGTCGGTCGTCAACGGCGCCGCCTGATCCCTCGTCCGCTCCATCTTCTCCCCCGAGGCCACACCGTGAACTCTTTGGACAAGGGGACGGCGGAGAAGGGGCGGCCTGAGACCATCAAGGCCGTTCCCGTCCGCCACCCCGGACGCTGGGCGGGCGCCGTCGTCATCGCCGTACTCGCGGCGATGCTGCTGAGCGCCCTCTTCACCAACCCCGCTTTCAAGTGGGACATCGTCGGTCAGTACCTGTTCCACGACAGCATCATGCACGGCCTGCTGGTGACGCTGGAACTGACCGTGCTCGCCATGCTCATGGGTGTGGTCGGCGGCATCGTCCTGGCGGTGATGCGGCTGTCCCCGAACCCGCTGCTGGCCGGCGTCGCCTGGGTCTACATCTGGATCTTCCGCGGCACCCCGGTGCTGGTGCAGCTGGTGTTCTGGAACTTCCTCGGCCTGATCTGGGCCAAGCTGTCGATCGGCGTGCCGTGGGGGCCGGAGTTCTGGTCCGAGCAGACCAACGTGCTGATCCCGACCTTCGTCGCCGCGCTGCTGGGCCTCGGCCTCAACGAGGCCGCCTACATGGCGGAGATCGTCCGCGGCGGCATCCAGTCGGTGGACGAGGGCCAGAGCGAGGCCGCGCACGCGCTCGGCATGAGCCGGTTCCAGACCATGCGCCGGATCGTCCTGCCGCAGGCCATGCGGGTGATCATCCCGCCGACCGGCAACGAGACCATCTCGATGCTGAAGACCACCTCGCTGGTCTCCGTGATCTCCCTGGAGGAGATCTTCCGGGCCGGCCAGGTGATCTACTCCCGGAACTACCAGAACATCCCGCTGCTGATCGTGGTCAGCCTCTGGTACCTGTTCTTCACCTCGGTGCTGACCATCGGTCAGTACTACGTCGAGCGCCACTACGCCCGAGGTTCCAACCGCACCCTCCCGCCCACCCCGCTGCAGCGACTGCGGGGCCTGTTCGCCGGGAAGCCCGCCCCGAAGACGACCGCCGACGTCGTCCCGGGGCTCGAGGGAGGTGGTCACGTATGACCGATCTGACCAAGACCCCCGCCGGCGCCGCGGCCTCCGCCGAGCCCATGGTCCGCGCCGAGAACGTGCACAAGTCCTACGGCCCGGTCGAGGTGCTCAAGGGCATCGACCTGGAGGTCAAGCAGGGCGAGGTGTTCTGCCTGATCGGCCCCTCCGGCTCCGGCAAGTCGACCTTCCTGCGGTGCATCAACCACCTGGAGCAGATCAACGGCGGCCGCCTCTGGGTGGACGGCGAGCTGGTCGGCTACCGCCAGAAGGGCGACCGGCTCCACGAGCTCAAGGACCGCGAGGTCGCCCTCAAGCGGCGCGACATCGGCATGGTCTTCCAGCGCTTCAACCTGTTCCCGCACATGACCGCCATCGAGAACGTCATGGAGGCGCCGGTCCAGGTCAAGGGCGAGAGCAAGGCCGCGGCCCGCGAGCGCGGAATGGTCCTGCTGGAGCGGGTCGGCCTCGCCGACAAGGCGAGGAACTACCCCTCGCAGCTCTCCGGCGGCCAGCAGCAGCGCGTGGCGATCGCCCGCGCGCTGGCCATGAAGCCCAAGCTGATGCTCTTCGACGAGCCGACCTCCGCGCTCGACCCGGAGCTGGTCGGCGACGTCCTCGACGTCATGCGCGGCCTCGCCGAGGAGGGCATGACCATGGTGGTCGTCACCCACGAGATGGGCTTCGCCCGCGAGGTCGGCGACGCGCTGGTGTTCATGGACGGCGGTGTGGTGGTCGAGTCCGGCAACCCCCGCGAGGTGCTCACCAACCCGCAGCACGAGCGCACCAGGGCCTTCCTGTCCAAGGTGCTCTGAGCCCGAACCGTCGGCGCCCGGCAGGCCGCTCCTGCCGGGCGCCGACGTTTGCCCCGCCCAGGTAATAGGCTGGATGCAGTCAGCCCGTTACCGAATCTGGAAGGACCCCTGTGGAGCTCGCCGCCTACGCCGATCTCGCCGTTCGGCTGGTGAACACCGAGGAGCCCGAGCGCGGCACCGACACGCTGACCTCCGTGGAGGCCGTGCGCGGCCTGTTCTCGGACTCCGCCCGGGCCGCCGCGCTCGCCGACGAGTCCGACCTGCCCCGACTGCGGGCGGTGCGGACCCGGCTGCGCGGCGTCTTCGAGGCCGCCGCCGAGGGGGACGAGACCCGCGGCGTCGACCTGCTGAACAGCCTGCTGATGGAGTACCCCGTCAGCCCGCTGGTCTCCGGGCACGACTACCTGGACGACGCCGGGCGGCCGCGCTGGCACCTGCACCTGGCCGACAACTCCCCCACCGCCACCGCGCACTTCACCGCGGTCGCCTGCATGGGCCTGGCCGTCCACCTCACCGAGCTGGGCGCCGACCGGCTCGGCATCTGCCAGGCCGCGCCCTGCCGCAACGCCTACCTGGACACCTCGACCAACCGCTCCCGCCGCTACTGCTCGGACCGCTGCGCGACCCGCGCCAACGTGGCCGCCTACCGGGCCCGCAAGCGCCAGGAGGCGGAGGCGGCGGCCCGGGACTGACCCCGGGCGCAGGGCCGGGCGCAGGGCCGGGGTCAGGGCCGGGGTCAGGGCCGGGGTCAGGGCCGGGGTCAGGGCCGGGGTGCAGGACCCCGGGCGCAGGGCCTAGACCTCCTCGACCCAGACGCCGAGCCGTCGGGAGAGGCCCGGCACCCGGGCCAGCCGCGGGGTGAGCAGCAGCCGCTCCAGCCGGCGCCCCGGCGCCAGCCAGACCGGGCTCGGGCGCAGCCGCAGCAGCACCCGGCCGAGCACCAGCTCGTCCGGCACGGCGCCGTAGCTGCGGCTGTCGCTGTCCACCGGCCGGTTGTCGGAGAGCAGCCACCAGCCCGTGGCCCGGCGCTCGGCGGCCCGCTTCACCACCAGCAGGTCCTGCTGGAAGGGGTGCCGGAAGACCACCACCGCGCCCGGCCGGATCGGCGCGCCGTAGCGGACCAGCAGCTGGTCGCCCTCGCGCAGGGTCGGGACCATCGACGGCCCCGCCACGTCGACCAGCCCGAACGGCAGCGCACCGCCCCGCTCGCGCCCCCCGGCTCCGGCGCCCTCCGGTCGCGTGCTCCGCGCCACGGCTCCTCCTCCCGCTCCGTCCGCCCCCCAGTCTGCCGTACGGACCGTCACCGGTCCGATGTCCGGATTACCCCGGTTCCTGGTCCGCCTTTTGCCCTAGGCCCACCGCCCGATCGCGAAACCGGAAGACCGGAAGGGTAATCTCGGGCGCGGGAAGACGATCTAAGGAAGGACTCCCATGTTCTCTCGTCTGTTTGCACCGCGCGCCACCGCCCACGCCCACTGCGACCTGCCCTGCGGCGTGTACGACCCGGCGCAGGCCAAGCTCGAGGCCGAGTCGGTCAAGGCCACCCAGGAGAAGTACCAGGCCAACGAGGACCCGCACTTCCGCGCCCGCGCCATCATCATCAAGGAGCAGCGCGCCGAGGCCGTCAAGCACCACATCTCGGTGCTGTGGAGCGACTACTTCAAGGCCCCGCACTTCGAGAAGTACCCGCAGCTGCACCAGCTGATCAACGACACCCTGAAGGCCGCCTCGGCCGCCAAGGCGTCCACCGACCCGGCCACCGGCCAGGCCCTGCTGGACCTGATCGCCGAGGTCGACAAGATCTTCTGGGAGACCAAGCAGGCCTGAGCCTGACGCGTCGCCACCCGACCGCCCCCGTCCGCACCGCCGGCCGGGGGCGGTCGCGCGTTCACGGCCCGCGGCCCGCCCCGCCCCGACCCCGGTAAGGGTTGCCTACCCTGAGTGGCTGTTATGCTGCCAGGGCGTCCGAGGGGGAAGTCCGGTGTGAATCCGGCGCTGACCCGCAACGGTGAGCACGGCCCGTACCACCCCGTACGGCCGCGCCAGCCCGATCGCCCTCGGCCGCCGAACTCCCGACAACTCGCCGTGGACTGCGAGGGGAACGGCGCCCCGCCACGCCCGCGGCCCGCGCCCGCCCCGGCGCACCCGCGGCCCGAGGCAAGGCGCACCCGTGACCCGCACCGTCGACCGCGCAGTCGGCCCGCCCGCTCGTCGCATACCCGTCGTCCCGCTCGCCGTCGGCCTCGGCGCCGCCCTGCTGCTGTCGCTGGTCTGCGGGGTCGCCCTCGGCTCCTCCGGGCTCGGCCTGCCCCGCGTCCTGCGGCTGCTGGGCGCCGGCCTGACGGGCGGCCGGCTGGACGCCGACGAGGCCTCCGCGTACGCGATCGTCTGGGAGATCCGGCTGCCGCGCACCGTGCTGGCCGCCGTGGTCGGCGCCGGGCTGGCCGCCTGCGGGGTCGCCGTCCAGGCCCTGGTGCGCAACCCGCTGGCCGACCCCTTCGTGCTCGGCATCTCCTCCGGCGCGGCCGTCGGCGCCAACGCCGTCCTGCTGTTCGGCGCCTTCGCCGCGCTCGGGGTGTGGGCGATCTCCGTCTCCGCCTTCGGCTCCGCCCTGGCCGCCATGACGCTCGTCTACCTCGCCGCCCGCACCGCGTACGGGCTCACCCCGCTGCGCCTGGTGCTCACCGGCACCGCCCTGTCCTACGGCTTCTCCGCCACCACCACCCTGATGGTCTTCGCCGCCGACCGCGGCGAGGCCGCCCGGGACGCCATGATGTGGCTGCTCGGCAGCCTCGGCGGCGCGACCTGGGGCTCGGTGCCGATCGCCGCCGTCACGGTGCTGGCCGGCCTCGTCCACCTGGCCTGCGCCGCCGGACGGCTGGACGCGCTCGCCATGGGCGACGAGACCTCCGCCTCGCTCGGCGTGGACCCGGGCCGGCTGCGCCGAGAGCTGTTCGTGGTGACCGCCGCCGTCACCGGCACCGTGGTCGCGGTCAGCGGGGCGATCGGCTTCGTCGGGCTGCTGGTGCCGCACGTGGCGCGGATGCTGGTCGGCGCCGGGCACCGCCGGGTGCTGGTGATCGCGCCGCTCGCCGGGGCGCTGCTGCTGGTCTGGGTGGACATCGCCTCGCGCACCCTGCTGGCGCCGGCCGAACTGCCCGTCGGGGTGTTCACCGCGGTGCTCGGTGTGCCCGCCTTCCTGCTGATGATGCGCCGCCGCGGCCAGTCCTTCGGAGGTGCCCGATGACCGACCCGACCGACCTGACCGACCCGACCGACCCGACCGATCTGACCGACCCGACCGGACCGACCGGACCGACCGGACCGACCGGACCGACCGGACCGGCCCCGGAGCGGGCCGAGGACCTCGCGGTCGACGCCGTCTCGGTGGAGCTGGCCGGCACCCGGCTGGTCCACGAGGTGAGCCTGGCGGCCGCCGCCGGTCAGGTGGTCGGCCTGATCGGCCCGAACGGCAGCGGCAAGTCGACCCTGCTGCGCTGCGTCTACCGGGTGCTCAGGCCGGCCGGCGGCGTGGTGCGGCTGGCCGGCGACGACCTGCACGCCCTCACCGCCCGCGACACCGCCCGCCGGGTGGCCGCGCTGACCCAGGAGCACTCCGCCGGGTTCGACTTCACCGTGGCCGAGGTGGTCGCCATGGGCCGGCTGCCGCACCGCCGCGGGTTCGGCGCCCCGTCCGCCGGGGACGAGGAGCGCTGCGCCGAGGCGCTGCGCAAGGTCCGGGCCGGGCACCTCGCCGAACGCGGCTTCCTGAGCCTGTCCGGGGGCGAGAAGCAGCGGGTGCTGTTCGCCCGCGCGCTGGTCCAGGAGCCGCGCCTGCTGGTGCTGGACGAACCCACCAACCACCTCGACATCGCCCACCAGTTGGAGGTGCTGGCGCTCGCCCGCGAGGCCGGACCGACGGTGCTCACCGCGCTGCACGACCTCAACCTGGCGGCCGGCCACTGCGACCTGCTCTACGTGCTGCGGGACGGCCGGATCGTCGCCTCCGGCCCGCCCCACGAGGTGCTCCGCCCCGCCCTGCTGGCCGAGGTGTTCGGCGTCCGCGCCACCCCGGTGCGGCACCCGGAGACCGGCGCCCTCCAGCTGCTGTTCGACCGGCTCCCCTGACCTCGAACGACCCCGACGACCCCGACGACCCCACTCGACCACGAACGACCTCGCTCGACCACGAAGGAACCCCCGTGCGCACCAAGGCCGTTGCCACCGCCGCCCTGCTCGTCCTCGGACTCACCTCCTGCGGCGCCGAGATCGCCCCGAAGGAGGCCGCCGGCGCCTCCGCCCACTACCCGGTGACGGTGGAGAACTGCGGGCAGAAGCTCACCTTCGCGCGGAAGCCCGCCCGCGCGGTGACCTACGACGTGGGCATCACCGAGCTGATGCTCTCCCTCGGCCTCGCCGACCGGATGGCCGGCTACGTGATGCCCGACGACAAGGGGAAGATCGACCAGGTCGCCTGGAAGGACGGCTACCAGCAGACGAAGTGGCTCTCCAAGCAGCGGATCACCAAGGAGATCGTGCTGGACGCCAAGGCCGACCTGGTCTTCGCCGGCTGGCACTACGGCTTCGACGAGAGCGCCGGCGTCACCCCGCAGGCGTTCAGGGCGCTCGGCATCGACTCGTACGTGCTCACCGAGTCCTGCCGCAGCGGCAAGGGCACCGAGCGCGGCGTGATGGACCCGCTGGAGGCGCTCTACACCGACCTGGCCAACCTCGGCGAGATCTTCGACGTCAAGGACCGCTCCGACCGGCTGATCGCGGACTTCAAGGCGCAGATCGCCGCCGTCCCCCCGGTCGAGCGCCGCCCGTCCGTCTTCCTGTACGACAGCGGGCAGGACAAGCCGTACACCGCCGGGAAGTTCGCCGCCGCCGACGAGATCATCGCCAAGGCCGGCGGGACCAACATCATGGGCGACCTCGCCGACAGCTGGGTCACGGCCGGCTGGGAGGCCGTGGTGCGGCGCGACCCCGAGGTGATCGTGATCAACAACTACGGCGACACCGGCGCCGAGGAGAAGCGGAAGTTCCTCACGTCCTTCCCGCCGCTGGCCGGCGTCTCCGCGATCAGGAACGACCGGATCTTCGTCATGGACTACGTCGACCTGGTGGAGAGCCCGCGCAACCCGGCCGCGATCGGCGCGCTGGCCGCGTACCTGCGCACCGTGCCGCCCCGCTGACCGGCCCCGACCGCCCCGATCGCGCTCCTCCGGGCCGCAGGCCGCGGGCGTACGCTCAAGGTACGAGCCGACGGAACCCGACCGGAGGAGCGAGATCATGACCACCATGGCGGCCCCCGCCGCCTTCGACACCCGCGCACTGCGCGAGGGCATCGAGCGCTGCGACGCCGAGACCCTCCTGGCGCTCTACGCGGAGGACGCCGAACTGCGCATGGTCGATCGCAAGACCCAGCCCAGCCACCCCCTGGTGATGCACGGGCGGGAGGAGATCGGCGCCATGCTGGACGACATCTACGGCCGCGAGATGACCCACAAGCTGGAACAGGTCGTGGTGCAGGGCGACCACGCCGCGTTCCTGGAGTCCTGCCGGTACCCGGACGGCGTCCGGGTGCTGATGTCCTCGATGGCCGTCCTGCGGGACGGCCGGATCGTCGACCAGACCTCCGTCCAGGCCTGGGACGAGACCGGTCCCGAGCAGTAGGCTCACTGGCATGATCCGCAACGCCGTCACCACCGACGTTCCCGTCATCCACGCCATGGTCCGCGAACTCGCGGAGTACGAGAAGGCCCTGCACGAGGCGGAGGCCACCGAGGAGCAGCTGCGCGACGCCCTGTTCGGCGAGAACCCGGCCCTGTTCGGGCTGATCGCCGAGGACGACGCCACCGGCGAGCCGGTCGGCTTCGCGGTCTGGTTCCGCAACTTCTCGACCTGGCGCGGCACCCACGGGATCTACCTGGAGGACCTGTACGTCCGTCCGCAGGCGCGCGGCGGCGGCCACGGCAAGGCGCTGCTGCTGGAGCTCGCCCGGATCGCCGTCGAGCGCGGCTACTCCCGGGTCGAGTGGTCGGTCCTGGACTGGAACCAGCCCTCGATCGACTTCTACAAGTCGATCGGCGCGGTGCCGATGGACGAGTGGACGGTCTACCGGCTCACCGACGGCGCGCTGGCCGAGGCCGGCCGGCGCTGAACGGCCGTTCGGAGACCGGGGAAAGGGTCTGCCACCCTGCGTCGCAATGCCTTACCATGAGTAACTCCCGAACCGGGGTGCGGAAGGCAGAGCGTTGGCGGATCCGTGACGCCGGGCCCCCTTCGGGGGTAGCAAGCGGTAACAAGCGGGGTACCAAGAAAGCACAGCGCGCCACCCAGGAGGCAAGGGTGTCCCAGATCGACGGCGATCTCGGTGTTCAGGACTTCGTGGAGGTCCGGCTGCCCGCAGCGGGGGCCTACCTCTCCGTCCTGCGAACGGCGACGGCCGGGCTCGCGGCCCGGCTGGACTTCACGCTCGACGAGATCGAGGACCTGCGGATCGCGGTCGACGAGGCCTGCGCCATCCTGCTCCAGCAGGCGGTGCCCGGCTCCGTGCTGTCCTGCGAGTTCCGGCTGGTCGGCGACTCGTTGAAGGTCACCGTCGCCGCCCCGACCACCGACGGCAAGGCCCCCGAGCGGGACACCTTCGCCTGGACGGTGCTCTCCGCCCTGGCCGGCGAGGTCGACTCCTCGGTCGGCGAGGACAACACCGTGTCGATCAGCCTGAACAAGAAGCGCGGCGGCTCCCCCGCCCACTAGCCGGGCGCCGGACCGAACCGCACGACCCGAGCAGCACCGAGCACCACCCGCGCAAGGGCCGTCCGCCGCTCCCCGACCCGGGGTCCGACGGACGGCTCCCGGTACCGCCACCCACGCGGTACGACCAACGAGACGATTCCGGGGCCGCCGGCCCCGGTGCTCCCGGAACGGAACGGGGGAATGGCCGTGAGTGATCTGGACCGTACCGGCCTCGCGACGGCGGGACCTGCCGTACCGACCCAGGCGAGCGTTCCCGGCCTCGCCGCCAACGACGAAGCGCACCCGAAGGACGCCCAGCGGATGAGCCACCCCACCGAGCCGACGTCCGAGCCGACGCCTGCCTCCGTGCCCCCGCCGGACCCGGCGGACGGGACGGACCCGGCGGTCGGGGCCGAGGTACACGGCGCCGTGCCCACCCAGGGCACGCACCGCACCGGCGCCCCGGACCGGGAGGCCGCCCGCGCGCTGTTCGTCCGGCTGTCCGCACTGCCCGAGGGCTCCCCGGAGCGGGTCGAACTGCGCAACCAGCTGGTGCGGATGCACATCCCGCTGGTCGAGCACCTGGCCCGGCGCTTCCGCAACCGGGGAGAGCCGCTGGACGACCTGACCCAGGTCGCCACCATCGGCCTGATCAAGTCGGTGGACCGCTTCGACCACGAGCGCGGCGTCGAGTTCTCCACCTACGCGACGCCGACCATCGTCGGGGAGATCAAGCGGCACTTCCGCGACAAGGGCTGGGCGGTGCGCGTCCCGCGCCGGCTCCAGGAGCTGCGGCTGTCGCTCACCACGGCGACCAGCGAGCTCTCCCAGCGGCACGGCCGCTCCCCCACGGTGCACGAGCTGGCCGAGCACCTGGGGATCTCCGAGGAGGACGTCCTGGAGGGCCTGGAGTCCGCCAACGCGTACTCCACGCTGTCCCTGGACGTGCCGGACAGCGACGACGAGTCGCCGGCCGTCGCGGACACCCTGGGCGCGACCGACGAGGCGCTGGAGGGCGTCGAGTACCGCGAGTCGCTCAAGCCGCTGCTGGCCCAACTGCCGCCCCGGGAGCAGAAGATCCTGGTGCTGCGGTTCTTCCGGAACATGACCCAGTCGCAGATCGCCGCCGAGGTGGGGATCTCCCAGATGCACGTGTCCCGGCTGCTCGCCCGGACCCTGGCCCAGCTGCGGGAGAAGCTCCTGGTGGAGGAGTAGGACTGACGGCCGCTCAGCTCCGGCCGGCGGCCGTCCGGTCGCACACCGGTTCCTCGCGACCTTCGGCCCTGTGTGCCCCTAGTCCTCGGACGGGGCGTACAGGGCCGCCGTCGACTTCGGGTTCAGCAGGCAGCCGATGCCCACCAGGCCGAGCACGCCGATCAGCGCGCCGACCGCGATCATCGCGCCGCCGCTCTCGACCATGTAGTAGGCGACCGGCAGGCAGATCGAGTTGGTCAGCACCGCCGGGCTGCGGCCCCAGCGGCGCTTCTTGAGCAGCGCGAGGGCGGCCAGCACCGGCAGCACGCCGAGCAGCACGATGACCGCTCCGCCGAACTCGTTCAGGGCCAGCTGCTTGGCCTGGCCGGACAGCGCGGCCACCATGTCCGAGAGGCCGACGACGGCGAGCGCGGCGCCCTCCAGGGCCGTGATGGCGGCGCCCAGGGTCAGGGAGGCCGGGCGGCCGGCGCCGGCCGAGGGTGCGGGTGCGGAGGTTTCTGCGGTCACTCCAGCAGGGTAGCCGCCGGTCGGTCCGTACCGACCCGTAGGCTTTCCCCATGCGCGCTCTCCTGGTCGTGAACCACAAGGCCACCACCACCAGTGGCCGGACCAGGGACGTCCTGATCCACGCCCTGCGCAGCGATCTCAAGCTGGACGTCGCCGAGACCCAGTACCGGGGCCACGCGCGCGACCTGGCCCGCGAGGCGGCGGAGGACGGCACCGTCGACCTGGTGGTGGCGCTGGGCGGGGACGGCACCGTCAACGAGGTGGTGAACGGGCTGCTGGCGCACGGCCCGGGCGAGAAGGTCCCGCGACTGGCCGTGGTGCCGGGCGGTTCGACCAATGTGTTCGCCCGCGCGCTGGGCCTGCCCAACGACCCGGTCGAGGCCACCGGCGTCCTGCTGGACGCGCTGGAGCACGGCCGGGAGCGGCCGATCGGGCTGGGCAAGGCGATGACCGACGGGCTGCCGGACCGCTGGTTCACCTTCACCGCCGGCCTCGGCTTCGACGCCGGGGTGGTCGGCCGGGTCGAGGAGCAGCGCCGGGCCGGGCGCAAGTCCACCCACGCCCTGTACGTCGGCCAGGCCCTGCGGCACTACTTCACCCAGCGTGAGCAGCGCCGTTCCGGCCCGGTCTCCCTGGAACTTCCGGGCCACGCGCGGGTCCCGGGCCTGGTCCTGTCGATAGTCAGCAACACCTCGCCCTGGACCTTCCTCGGCAACCGTCCGGTCTACCCCTCACCGCTCGCCTCCTTCGACACGGACCTGGACGTCTTCGGCATCACCCGGATGACGGCGTTCGGCACGGCTCGAACGGTCCGTCAGATCCTGCGGTCGTACGCGCCTTCGAGTGACGGCACCCCTCCGAAGGGCCCCTCCGGGAAGCACGTCGTCTCCTATCACGACGTCAGACACTTCACCTTGGTTTCGGAGGAACCGGCGCCGTTCCAGGTCGACGGGGACCATCTTGGAGACAGGAGTCGCGTCAGTTTCACAGGCGTACGGCGGGCACTGCGTGTGATTGTGTGACTGGAAGGGGGGTTCCCCCTTCTTCTCGAACGCACAAGCCCCCTTCACTCCATAGAAGTACTGGCTGTGAGCTAGGCGACACCGAAGAATCCAAAATTCCTCCCCGAAGGGGGTTGTATCCGAGCCCGAGGTTTGCGAACCTCTACATGGCGATCGGGACACATCGCAGCGACGGCGACTCCGGAACCACAGGAGCACCGACCGCGGGGTGTCCCTCGAATCGCCGAATCCCCCCCAGCACAGACCACCCGGGCCCGACGGGCCTTTGGTCTCTTTTGCTGTTGCGGGATTCGTGAAAGCGTTCACATTCACAAGCCATTCGATTATGCCGATCGGGCCACCCCCCGCGGCAGGAGGAGTTGGACGACCATGGACTGGCGCCACCGCGCTGTCTGCCGCGAAGAGGACCCGGAGCTGTTCTTCCCGATCGGGAACACCGGTCCTGCTCTGCTGCAGATCGAGGAAGCCAAGGCCGTGTGCCGCCGCTGTCCGGTGATGGAGCAGTGCCTCCAGTGGGCGCTCGAGACCGGCCAGGACGCCGGCGTCTGGGGCGGCATGAGCGAGGACGAGCGTCGCGCGATGAAGCGCCGCGCCGCCCGCAACCGCGCCCGCACCGCCTGATCGCCCGGCGATCACACGCCGTAGCACCAGCAGTGACCGCAGTACCGATCGACACATGATCAAAGGCTTCCCTGCACCTCCTGGTGAAGCCTTCCGCACAAAGGACCTTGCCCAGCCGGGTCCTGCGACACCGGACCCGCCCGGACACTTGATACTGTTCACAGAGAGCAATATCGTGGAGCTGTGGCGCTCACCGTGTGCAACGCACCGGCGAGGTGTCGCACCACCCTGAGCCCCCGCTCCGGCCGACTCCCCCCGACGGCCGGAACGGGTTGAGAGGCCCTGTCGACCCACCCCCCCCGGTCGACAGGGCCTCGTTTCTGTTTCCGCGCGCCGACCCGGCGCTCGGACTCGGCGCTCTGGCTGGGCGCTCCGGCTGCGCACTCCGACACTGCACTCCGGCGCGCGCTCCGCTTCCGCACTCCGGCGCGTGCGGCGCGAACCCGGCGCTTCCGCCGGACACGCGCCCTGCCGCACACCTTCACACCCGACCGCTTCACACCCGACCGCGCACCGGATCCCGATGGGATCCCGACCGACCGGACCTCAGCGGACCTCAGCGGACCGGGATCTCCAGGATCACCTTGGTCCCGCCGTTCGGGCCGGCCACCATGTCGAAGGTGCCGCCCAGCTCACCGGTGGCCAGCGTCCGGACGATCTGCAGCCCGAGGTTGCCCGCCGTCTTCGGGTCGAACCCCTCCGGCATGCCGCGGCCGTCGTCCTGCACCGTGATCAGCAGGTACTCCTCCGGCCGGGCGCCGCCGGTCCAGCTGTCCGACCAGCCCTTGCCGGTCGCCGGCGCCCGCCCGCGCAGGGCGCTGACCTCCAGGTTCCCGGAGGCGGTCGGTCCGAACGCGTGCTCCAGGGCGTTCTGGAGCAGTTCGGTCAGCACCATCGACAGCGGGGTGGCCACCTCGGCGGAGAGGATGCCGAAGCTGCCGGTGCGGCGGGTCGCCACCCGGCCGTCCTGGGACAGCTCCATCACCATCGCCAGCACCCGGTCGGCGATCTCGTCGAAGGCCACCTGCTCGTCCAGCGCCTGGGAGAGCGTCTCGTGCACGATCGCGATCGAGCCGACCCGGCGCACCGCCTCGTCCAGCGCGGCCCGGCCGGACTCCGAGTCCATCCGGCGGGACTGCAGCCGCAGCAGGGCGGCGACGGTCTGGAGGTTGTTCTTCACCCGGTGGTGGATCTCCCGGATGGTGGCGTCCTTGGTCATCAGCTCCCGGTCGCGGCGGCGCAGCTCGGTCACGTCCCGGCAGAGCACCAGCGAACCGGTCAGGGTGCCCTTGGGCTTGAGCGGGATCGCCCGCAGGGTCACCACTCCCCCCTGGGCCTCCACCTCGGTCTGCCGGGGCGCCCAGCCGCTCGCCAGCTTCACCAGCGCCTCGTGGACGGCCGAACGGGACGGCGGGGCGAGGTCGGCGGTGGCCCGGCCGAGGTGGCTGCCGACCAGGTCGGTGGTGAGGCCGAGGCGGTGGTAGGCGGAGAGGGCGTTGGGGCTGGCGTAGGTGACGACGCCGTCCGCGTCCACCCGGATCAGGCCGTCGCCGACCCGGGGGGCCGCGTCCATGTCGGCCTGCTCGACGCCGGGGAAGGGGAAGGAGCCGGCCGCGATCATCTGGGCCAGGTCGGAGGCGCTCTGGAGGTAGGTGAGCTCCAGCCGGCTCGGGGTGCGCACGGTCAGCAGGTTGGTGTTGCGCGCGATCACGCCCAGCACCTTGCCCTCCCGTCGGACCGGGATCGACTCGACCCGGACCGGGACCTCCTCGCGCCACTCCGGGTCGCCCTCGCGCACGATCCGGCCCTCGTCGAAGGCGGCGTCCAGCAGCGGACGGCGGCCGCGCGGGACGAGGTGGCCGACCATGTCGTCCTGGTAGGAGGTGGGCCCGGTGTTGGGCCGCATCTGCGCCACGGACACGTAGCGGATGCCGTCCCAGGTGGGGATCCACAGCACCAGGTCGGCGAAGGAGAGGTCGGAGAGCAGCTGCCACTCCGAGACCAGGTTGTGGAGCCATTCCACGTCGGCCCCGGTGAGGGTGGTGTGGCGGCGGACGAGTTCGTTCAGCGAGGGCACATGGCGAGGGTAGCGCCGCCGGTCCGGGCGGGGCGCGGCGGACCGGTGGACGGAGCGCGGCGGACCGGCGGGCGGGCGCCGCGGGCCGCCTGCCCCCTGAGTTGTTTAGACCAATTTTCCGAGGGGCCTGGACAAGCGAGATTGGTCTAGTCCACAATGAAAGAGCACCAAGGAGAGGCCCCCGCGCAACTGCCCTGACCGCGCGCGGCCCCTCCTCGGTCGGACGCCGACGAGCGAGGACCCCGCACAGTCCTCGGTCGACTCCGGTGCCCGACGACAGCTCCGGGCTGCGGTGCCGCATGGGTTGAGGGTCCCGTGTCGGCGCCGTGGCCCGTAGTGTTTTCGGCCCCCCGAACCACGTCCGGCCGCTCAGCGATCCGGCCCCCGGTCCACCGCCTGTGGACCGGGGGCCGGATCGCGTCCGGGGCGGCCTACCTGGTCTCGGTGACCTTCGCCAGGGCACGCGGGGCGTCCGGGTCCTGGCCGCGGGCGATGGTGACCTCGTGGGCCAGCAGTTGCAGCGGCAGGATCTCCAGGATCGGCTGCACCTCCTCGGGCACGCCGGCCGGCAGCGCGAAGCCCGCCGAGGCGGCCTCCACCTGCGCCTGCTGGCCGACCACCACCAGGTCCGCGCCGCGCCCGCGCAGCCGGTCCAGCACCGGCTGGAGGGCCTCGCCGCCCCTGCCGTCCGGCACGATCGCGATGACCGGCGAGACGTTGTCCACCATGGCCAGCGGGCCGTGCAGCAGGTCGGCGCCGGAGAACGGGGTGGCCGGGATGTAGGTGGTCTCCATCAGCTTGAGCGCCGCCTCGCGGGCGGTCGGGTAGCCGTAGCCGCGCGAGGTGATGACCAGGCGCTGGGCGAAGCGGTAGCGCTCGGCCAGCGCCTTCACCTCGGCCTTGCGGGCCAGCACCCCGGCGGCCAGGCCCGGCAGCTCCTCGGCGGCCGATCCGTCACCGCCCCGCAGGCCCTCGACCAGCAGGTAGAGCGCCAGCAGCTCGGCGGTGTAGGTCTTGGTGGCCGGCAGCGCCTTCTCCGGGCCGGCCAGCACGTCGATGTGGAACTCGGAGACCTCGGCCAGCGGCGAGGCGGCGTTGTTGGTCACCGCGAGGGTGACGGCGCCGGCCTCGCGGGCGGCCTTGGTGGAGGCCACCAGGTCGGGCGAGCCCCCGGACTGGCTGACGGTGACGACCAGGACGTCGGTGAGGTCCGGCTTGGCGCCGTACGCGGTGGTGGTGGACATCGAGGTCAGGCCGGCCGGCTTGCCGAGCAGGATCTCGATCAGGTACTTGGCGTACAGCGCGGCGTTGTCGGACGTGCCGCGCGCGGTGAGCAGGACGAAACGCGGGCCGCGGGCGGCGATCTGCGCGGCGACCTCACGGATCTTCGGGGCACCCTCGTCGAGGATGCGCCGGAGGACGGCCGGCTGCTCGGCCATCTCCGCCGCCATGATCCGGCCGGGCACGGGAACGGTCTGCGGGTCGGACATCTGGGTCTGCCTCCGATGAGACGGTTCGACCCCGCCGGGCGGCTGCCCGGCGGGAACCTCCACGGCGGCGAGTCCGCACACTCGCTGCGGTTCTGCCGCCATCGTACGAGCGGGCCCGCGGCGTGGCACCCGTACGCCCCTCCCGGGGTCGGGAGGGGCGTACCACGGCCGGTGTCAGGACGCCTTGTTGATCAGCTGGTCGATCGCGGCGTCGGCCTCCTTGGTGGCCTGGTCCACCGACTTGCCCTTGAGGATCGCGGTCAGCATGTCCGGGATGACCTTCTGCTTCTCGACCGCGCCCCAGCCGGGTGCCAGCGGGGTGAACCAGGCGTCCGGGACGGCGTTGGCCGCGGCGGCGGTGGTCGGCTTGTTCTTCAGCGGGTTCAGCTGGGTCAGGTTGTTCGGCAGGATGTCCTTGTCGGCCAGCGCCTGCTCGGACTTGGTGCTGGTGAACATCCGGATCCAGTCGGTGGCGAGCGCCACCTGCTGGGACTTGGCGGTGACGGCGAGGTCGGAGCCGCCGATGAAGGTCGGCAGCGGCTTGCCGTCGGGGCCGGGCATGGTGGCCACCTTGACGGCGTCCTTGATGCTCGGGTCGCCGGTGACCGGGGCGGTGACGCTGGCCGCCTCGTAGCCGTTGCCGTAGAAGGACGCGGCGTGCCCGCGGGCCATCGCCTCGTACTGGTTCTGCTCGTTCACCGCCAGGTCGCCCTTGTTGTACTTGCGCACCAGGTCGACGAAGTGGCTGACGCCCTGCTGGGACTTGGCGTCGTGCAGGGTGCCGTGCCAGTTGCCGGAGCTGTCGAACTTGGCGATGCTGCCGCCGTACGCGGCCACGTAGCTCATCGCGGCGTACCAGTACGGGCCGGGCAGGTAGAGCGGGGAGTAGGTCCGGTCGGCCTTGTTGCGGTCCGCGATCCTGTCGAGCGCGGCCAGCAGGTCCGCCTCGGTCTTCGGGAAGTCGGCGCTGCCGGTGGCCTGCTGGAAGGCGGTGGAGTTGTAGATGGCGACCCGGGAGCCGGCGTAGTAGGGCACGCACCAGAGCTTGTCCTGGTAGGTGCAGGTGTTGGCGAGCGCCTTGATCCAGCTGTCGGAGTTGTCGAAGGTGCTGCGGTCCACCGGGGCCAGCGCGCCGGAGAGCACGTACTTCATGGTCTCGGTGTTGCCGAGCTCGACGACGTCGGGGGCGTTGCCGTCGGCGATGGCCTTGTCGAGCTTGCCCACCTTGTCGGCCCAGCCCTGGTAGACCAGCTTGAGGCTGACGTTCGGGTACCTCGCGGCGAACTCGTCGTTGACCCGCTGGACCAGGTCCGGCCAGTTCTTCTGGGCGTCGTCCATCAGCCAGACGGTGACGGTGCCGCCGGCGGCCTTCGGGTCCGCGGAACCGCCCGCACCGCCGTCGCCCGCGGGCTTCGCGGTCGAGGAACAGGCCGTCAGACCGACCGCCAGTGCCAGGGTCCCGAGCGTCGACATGAGCTGACGCTTCTTCACGCCATCCTCCGAGGGGTGTAGAGCCGTGTTGCCCGCCGGCAGCGTGATTGGCGCCCGCGGCGGAGAGTCCGGACAGGGGGCGGCGAAGAGCTTGGGGGAGGGCCGATACCACATCCGGCGAGGTTGAATCTCGAACCGGATGACTGGACTCTGGCCTAGACCATAGGTGGTGTCAACGACCAAAAGCCTTACTCGGGGCGGCCGTTGCAGAGCTGTTGTACCGCGTGGCGGGCCGTCGCCGTTCCGTCACCCTAAGTAGGACTTAAGGTGGATTTAAGGCCCACTTGAGGGAACACCGTCATCCGGAGGATCCGCAGGTCAACGCCGGGAAAACGGAACGGGCCCGCCATGCGACATGCGCATGACGGGCCCGTCGGCCGACGCCCACCGGACACGGCCGGTGACGCCTCGTCGAACGGTTCAGCCGACCGCTCCCGGCTGCCCGGTGAGGACCTCCACGGCCGCCAGTCCGCAGACCCGGGCGGCGCCGTGGGTGGCGATGTGGAGCGCGCCGACCGGCCCGGACTGGGGCAGGCCCATCTCGACCACGGCGGCGTCCGGCCGGGCCGCCACCAGACGGCCCAGCGCGGCGGCCATCCAGGCGTGCCGGTGCGCGTCCCGGACCACCAGCACCAGGCGGCGGCCCTCGGCGCCGGCCAGCAGCTCCTCGACCAGCGCGTCCAGCAGCTCCGGCGCGGCGTCGGCCGCCGACACCTCGCGGGTGCGGGTGCCGGGGAAGCGGTCGGCCAGCATCCCGGCCACGCCCCACGGGGTGACGTCGCCGACGGCGATGTTCGGCTCGTCCGAGAACGAGGCCACGTACGGGCGCTCGGTCACCGGCGCCACCGCCAGGCCCGGCGCCCGGACCACCCGCAGCGCCCGGCGGGCGGCCCGCAGGCCGACCGCGAGGTCCGGCTCGACCCGCTCGCCCTGGGCCGCGATCCGGCCCCAGCTGCCCAGCGCCCGGACCCGGTCGGCGGCGTCCGCCAGCCGCTCCTCGGCCAGCCGGCCGGAGCGCACGCCCGCCACGATGGCGTCGCGCAGCATCAGCACGGTCTCCTCGTCGGCGAGCCCGCCGCCGACGCAGATCGCGTCCGCGCCGGCCGCCAGGGCCAGCACGGTGCCCTCGCCCATCCCGAAGGTGTCGGCGATGGCGCCCATCTCGATCGCGTCGCTGACGATCAGGCCCTGGTAGCCGAGGCCGCCGTCGGCCGGGGCGGCGCGCAGCAGGTCGCGCAGCACGGTCGGGCTCAGGGTGGCGGGCAGCTTCGGGTCCAGCGCCGGGATCATGATGTGGGCGGTCATCACGGCCTTGGTGCCGGCCGCGATCGCCGCCTGGAACGGGATCAGGTCGCGGGCCCGCAGCACGTCCAGGTCGACGTCGATGACGGGCAGGCCGTGGTGCGAGTCCACCGCGGTGTCGCCGTGGCCGGGGAAGTGCTTGGAGCAGGCGGCCACGCCGGCCGACTGCAGGCCCTCGACCCAGGCGGCGGTGTGCCGGGCGCACAGCTCGGGGTCGGCGCCGAAGGAGCGGACGCCGATCACCGGGTTGCGCGGGTTGGAGTTGACGTCCGCGGTGGGCGCCCAGTTGTAGTTGACGCCGGCCGCGGCCAGCGCCCGGCCCAGCTCGCGGGCGACGTCCCTGGTCAGCGCCGGGTCGTCGATCGCGCCGAGCGCGAGGTTGCCGGGCCAGGACGAGCCGGAGCCCGCCTCCAGCCGGGTGACGTCGCCGCTCTCCTCGTCGATGGCGATCAGCAGGTCGGGGTTCTCGGCGCGCAGCGCCCCGGTGAGCGCGGACAACTGGTCGAGGTCGACCACGTTGCGGTCGAACAGCGCGACCGAGCCGAGGCCCGCGGCCAGGTGGCGGCGCAGCCACTCCGGCGGCTCGGTGCCGACGAAGCCGGGCTGGAGGACGGTCAGGGCGTCACGGTGCAGCTGGTCGCTGTCCGCGATGGTGGGAACGAGGATGCTCACGTTGACTCAGCCCTTCACGGCGCCGTCGGTCATTCCGCTGACCGCCTTGCGCTGCAGGAAGATGAACAGGATCAGGATCGGCACGGCGAAGAGGGTGGACGCGGCCATGGTCGCGCCCCAGTCGGTGCCGAACGCGGTCTGGAACGAGGAGAGCCAGAGCGGGAGCGTCTGCGCCATCTCCTTCTTGTTCAGCATGTTGACCAACGGGAACTCGTTCCACGCGGTGATGAAGCCGAACAGCGAGGTCGACATCAGGCCGGGGGCGAGCAGCGGGAAGATCACCTTCACGAAGGCCTGGGTGCGGGTGCAGCCGTCCACCATGGCCGACTCCTCCAGCTCCTTGGGCACGGCGGCGATGAAGCCGCGCAGCGTCCAGATCGTGAAGGGCAGCACCATCATCAGGTAGAAGGCGGTCAGCGGCACCAGGCTGTTGAGCATGTCGTTGTCGCGGACGATCAGGTAGGCCGCGATGACCATGACCTCCCAGGGCGCCATCTGGGCGGCCATCACCACCAGGACGAAGCCCTTGCGGCCGCGGAAGCGCATCCGGGCGATCGCGAAGGCGGCCAGGGTGGCGATCACCAGCGAGCCGAGCACCGCGCCCACGGTGACGATCAGGCTGTTGGTGACGTACGTCCAGAAGTGCGGGACGTGCACGGCCCGGTCGAAGTGCTCGAAGGTGCCGTCCAGCGGCAGGAAGACGGGGTCCCGGCTGACGATGTCCTTGTTCTGCTTGAACGCCGTCGAGAACATCCAGTAGACGGGGAAGATGAAGAAGACGAAGAGGACGACCGCGATCAGGTTCGGCCAGGTGCGTCCGAAAAGCGAGCGCCTCACAGCTCGTCCTCCTGCTTGAGAATGATGCGGAAGTAGTAGGCCATCAGCGCGGCCAGCATCAGGATGGTGAGCACGGCGATGGCGGAGCCGACGCCGAAGTGCTGGGACCCGATGCCTTCGAGGAAGGCGTGCACCGGCAGGGTGCGGGTCAGGCCGTCCGGTCCGCCCTTGTTGATCAGGTAGACCTGGGTGAAGGCCTTGAACACCCAGATGACTTCGAGGAAGGTCGTGGCCAGGAGGAACGGCTTCATGATCGGGTAGATCACCGAGGTCCAGATCTTGGCCGAGCCGGCGCCGTCCATCCGGGCGGCCTCGTAGAGCTCCTTGGGGATCGTGGTGAGGCCCGCGTACATGTTGAACGCCACGAACGGGACCGACTGCCACACGATCAGCAGGATGATCACGAAGAAGGTGGAGTACTGGCCGCTGGTCCAGTTGAAGTGGGCCATGGAGTGCCAGCCCAGCTTGTCCAGGAACCAGTTGACGACGCCGAAGTTCTGGTCGAAGAGCCAGGTGTAGACGGTGGTCGCGGCGACCACCGGCATCGCCCAGGCCAGCAGCAGGCCGACCGAGAGCAGCAGCCGCATCCCCTTGCCGAGGATGTTGAGCAGCAGGCCGACCAGCGTGCCGAACACCATGATCAGCACGACGTTGACCGCCGTGAAGACCACCGTGCGCAGGGTGATCGTCCAGAACTCCGAACTGCCGAGCTGGTCGGTGTAGTTGCTGAAGCCCGTCCACTCGGTCAGGTGCTGGATGAACTGCCGCTTGTTGAGGTTCTGGAACGACACCACGGCCGTCTCGACCAACGGCCAGAGCAGCAGGACGAGGGTCGCCGCGATGGCCGGCAGCAGCAGCAGGTAGGGGGCGAACCTGGACGCGACGCTCGGCCCGTCCGACGGTCTGCCGCTCCTCCTCGGGGTGCGCTCGGCACCGGGGGTGGTGGAGCTGTCTGTCGACGCCACCACGGAATTCGTTGACTCCGGGGACTGTGTCTGCACCCGTTCCGACTGCGCAGCCATCGTTCTCTCTTCCTTGCAAACCCGACCACGACGGAAGGCGTCGCCCACCGGCCCCCCGCCGGGAGCCGGTGAGCGACGCCGCTCGACTGCCTTACTGCTTCTGGTTGAGACGCTTCGCGATCTCGTCGTCGGCCTTCTTGGCCGCGGCGGCGTAGTCGCCGTTCAGCGCGGAGGTCAGGAAGTCCTTGATCGGGTTCGGCTCGTTCTCGACGTTGGTCCAGGTCGGAACGTTCGGGGTGGTCGCGCCGTTGGCCGAGGCCGGCAGGGCGGCCTTGGCGAAGTCGCCGGTGACCTTGCTGTTGAGCGAGACCTTGTTCGGGATGAGGCCGGAGGAGGCGACCAGGCCCTCGTTCTTGTCGTTCAGGGCGATCTTCAGGAAGCCCTTGGCGAGCTCGGGGTTCTTGCTCTGCTGGGCGATCGCCAGGTTCGAGCCGCCGAGGAAGACGCTGGACGGCTTGTCCGCGGTGGCGCCGGGGAGCGGGAAGTAGCCGATCTTGTCGGCCGCCAGCTCCTCGGGCTTCGGGACCTCCCAGCCGAGGCCGATGATGGTGCCGATGTCGCCCTTGGCGAAGACGTCCTTCTGCTGCGGGGTGGCCTCGTCCTTGTCCTTCGGCGCGGAGGTCGAGTGGCTCTGCAGCTTCTTGTAGGTCTCGAACGCCTTCTGGGCCTCGGGGGACGACAGGCCGCCGACCCACTTGTCGCCGTCCTTCTTGGCGAGCTTGCCGCCCTCGCTGGTCAGCAGGCCGAAGTAGACGTACCACTCCTGGCCGGGCATGTAGAGCGCGTCGTTGACGCCCGGGACGGCCTTGACCTTGTCCAGGTCGGTGTAGAACTCCTCCAGGGTCTTCGGCGGGGTGGTGACGCCGGCCTTGGTCCAGATGTCCTTGTTGTAGGTCACCACGCGGTTGGTGAAGTACCACGGGGCGGCGTACTGCTTGCCGTCGATGATCGAGGACTCGCTCAGGTTGGCGGCCCAGTCGGCGCCGCCCAGCTCGGCCTTGTCCTTGGTGATGTCGAGCAGACCACCGGTGGCCGCGTAGCCCGCGGTCTGGGTGTTGCCGATCTCCAGGACGTCCACCGAACCCTCGGAGAGGGCGGCGGTGACCTTCTGGCCGATGCCGTTCCACTTCTGGGTCTGGATCTCGAGCTTGGCACCCGGGTAGGCGGCGGCGAAGTCGGCCTTGACGCCGTCCTCCCAGCCCTTGGGGGCGGAGCCGTCCATCAGCCACACGGTCAGGGTCTTGCCGTCGTAGTTCTTGGCCGCGGAGGACGAGCCGCCCTCGCTCTTCTTGCCGTCCGAGCCACAAGCCGCCAGGCCGACGACCATTGCTGCGACGCCGACCGCCGCGATGAGCTGACGCTTCACGCCATCCTCCTGAGGGATGCCTGGGTTGCCCCCGTCGGGCGGCAGCGGCAGACCCACACAAAGCGGGGGGAAAGGTGCCGCGGACCCCTTCGAACGGGTGGGGGGATTCATAGTGACCGGCCTAGTGGTGTAGACCAGCTGCCTGGAGCTTGGCCTAGACCAATGGGCCTGTCAACGGCTGTTCGACCGATCTCGACCACCCGTTATCAAGCCGACACCGCACATCGTTCATCGCGTGATGAGGTATTCGTTCCGTAGCCATACATGCAACGATGTGAGCCGTTAACGATGTGGCGGGGTCGCTGAAGGCCCCGCGAGAAGCGGGAGAACAGGTCCGATGAGCAGCGACGGGGGATCCACGGCCCAGGTCAACGACCCCGAGGTGAACAGCCTCCCGACGCAGGCCGGCACCGATCCGACCGCGCGCGTCCCCAAGTACTACGGACTGAAGCGGCACCTGCTGCAGCTCACCGAGACCCAGCCCGCCGGCACCCCGGTCCCGCCCGAGCGCGCGCTGGCCGCCCAGTTCGACACCTCGCGCACCACCGTCCGCCAGGCCCTCCAGGAGCTGGTCGTCGAGGGCCGGCTGGAGCGCATCCAGGGCAAGGGCACCTTCGTCGCCAAGCCCAAGGTCGCCCAGGCCCTCCAGCTGACCTCCTACACCGAGGACATGCGGGCCCAGGGCCTGGAGCCCACCTCCCGGCTGATCGAGATCGGCTACATCACCGCCGACGACCGGCTCGCCCCGCTGCTCGACATCAAGCCCGGCGGCCGGGTGCTGCGGATCGAGCGCCTGCGGCTGGCCAACGGCGACCCGATGGCCATCGAGGTCGCCCACCTGTCCGCCAAGCGCTTCCCGGCCCTGCGCCGCAACCTGGCCAAGCACAACTCGCTGTACGCGGCGCTGCGCGAGGTGTACGGGGTCACCGTGGCCGAGGCCGAGGAGACCATCGAGACCACCCTGGCCGACCCGCGCGAGGCCGGCCTGCTCGGCTCCGACCTCGGCCTGCCGATGCTCCAGCTCTCCCGGCACTCCTTCGACGCCGAGGGCGATCCGGTGGAATGGGTCCGCTCGATCTACCGCGGTGACCGCTACAAGTTCATCACCCGGCTGAAGCGTCCGGAGTAGCCGCACTCCCCCACCGCACTTCGGGCACCGGCGCGCGCGACCCGCGCGCCGGTGCCTTTTGCGTTCTGCGCCTCTTCTCCGTTCTGTGACCCCTCTCCGTTCTGCGACTCCTCTCCGTTCCGCGACTCCTCTCCCGGGCGGGCGGCGCCGCGTTTCCGTCGCCCGGGGGGTGAGGATCGGTCGGTTGCGTCCGGCAGGTGGGAAGTTGCGCCAATTCCGGTGACATGGATCACCCCATGCTCTAGATTGCGCAGCCGTACGACCTGACTGCCGATCACCGATGGTGCTGCTCGGCGGGCCCGTGCGGCGCTCCGCGCCGGGCGGGCTGCGGCGCCGACGGGGAACCCCTCCGGAGCGGAGCCGAAGATGCCGTCTGATCCCCCCACCTTCGAAGATGTCATGCCCGAGCCAGCCGGGAGTCCCGTCCCGGCCGTGACGCCCGAACGGGTGCTGGCCGGCCTCGCCCTGCTCGTGCCGATCGTCGCGATGCTCTGGGTGTCCTCGTACGACAAGAACGACCCGGCGGTGGCCGGGATGCCGTTCTTCTACTGGTACCAGCTGCTCTGGGTGCCGGTGTCGGCCGTGTTCACCGTCGCCGCCTACCTGCTGATCACCCGGGACGAGAAGGCCCGCCAGGCGGCCCGGAAGGGCGATGCGCGATGAAGGACGTCAACGTGCCGGCCCTCGTGGTCTTCGTGCTGTTCTTCGCCCTGGTCACCGTGATGGGCTTCCTCGCCTCGCGCTGGCGCCGCGCGGACGACGCCGCGCACCTGGACGAGTGGGGCCTGGGCGGGCGCAGCTTCGGGACCTGGGTGACCTGGTTCCTGCTCGGCGGCGACCTCTACACCGCGTACACCTTCGTCGCCGTCCCCGCGGCGGTGTACGCGACCGGCGCGGCGGGCTTCTTCGCGGTGCCGTACACGATCATCGCCTACCCGCTGGTCTTCCTCTTCCTGCCCCGGCTCTGGTCGGTCTCCCGGGTGCACGGCTACGTCACCCCGGCCGACTTCGTGCGCGGCCGGTACGGCTCGCGGCCGCTGTCGCTGGTGGTCGCGCTCACCGGCATCCTGGCCACCATGCCGTACATCGCCCTGCAACTCGTCGGCATCCAGGCCGTGTTGGACGTGCTGGGGGTCGGCGGCGGGGAGAACGCCAACTGGTTCGTCAAGGACCTGCCGCTGTTCATCGCCTTCGGCGTGCTGGCCGCCTACACCTACTCCTCCGGCCTGCGCGCCCCGGCGCTGATCGCCTTCGTCAAGGACGCCCTGGTCTACATCGTGATCATCGTCGCGGTGATCTACATCCCGATCCGGCTCGGCGGCTACGGGCACATCTTCGACACGGCCGCGCAGCACTTCAAGCAGGCCAAGGCCGGCTCGCTGACCGTCCCCGAGAACAAGCAGTGGACGTACGCCACGCTCGCCATCGGCTCGGCGATGGCGCTGTTCATGTACCCGCACTCGGTGACCGGCGTGCTGGCCTCCAAGTCCCGCAAGACCGTGCGCCGCAACATGGCGATCATGCCCGCCTACTCGCTGATGCTGGGCCTGCTCGCGCTGCTCGGCTTCATGGCCCTCGCGGCGGGCGTCGGCGAGGGCGTCAAGGGCTACAACGCCCAGCTGTCGGTGCCGCAGCTGTTCGCGGACATGTTCCCGGACTGGTTCACCGGCGTGGCCTTCGCCGCGATCGGGATCGGCGCGCTGGTGCCGGCCGCCATCATGTCCATCGCGGCGGCCAACCTGTTCACCCGCAACGTCTACAAGGACTGGCTCAAGCCCGCCGCCACCCCCGCCGACGAGACCCGGGTCGCCAAGCTGGTCTCGCTGCTGGTGAAGGTCGGAGCCCTCGTCTTCGTGCTCGGCATGGACAAGCAGGCCGCGATCAACCTCCAGCTGCTGGGCGGCCTGTGGATCCTGCAGACCTTCGTGGCGATCGTCGGCGGCCTGTTCACCCGCTGGTTCCACCACTGGGCGCTGTTTGCCGGCTGGGCGGCCGGCATGGTCTACGGCACCTGGGAGGCATACGGGATCTCCAGCAAGGCCACCAAGCACTTCGGCGGCAACGCGGCCGAGATCCCCGGCATCGGCGAGATCGGCTACATCGGGGTGACCGCCTTCGCGCTCAACCTGATCGTCGCGGTGGCGCTCACCCTGGTGCTGCGGGCGGTCAAGGCGCCGGTGCTCCCGGACGAGACCAAGCCGTCCGACTACAGCGCCGAAGCCGGTGACGAAGAGCTGAAGAACGCGCCGGAGCCCGTAGCGGCGCACTGATTCGCGCGGTACGCGCCCTGTGATCGCGCCGCCTTCTCCGTGAACACTGGAGAAGGCGGCGCGATCATATGTATGAACAGGCGTGCACGCCGGGCACCACCAGACCGGACCGGCAACCGGCCGGAACCTGATCGACCACGGGGAGCTCGCGGCCATGGCAGAACTCGGCACCACCCTCAACGGCCAGCACCAGTCCACCCAGAGCCAGCACCACCACCACACCACCCAGGGCCAGCACGGCACCGCCCAGAGTCAGCACGCCGGCGGCCAGGCCCAGCACCCCGCCGGTCACGGGCAGCACCCCGGCGGCCACGGCCAGCACGGCGGCGCCCACCGCCCGGCGGCGGCCGGCCGGCTGCCGTCCCTGCTGATCGCCACCCGGCACGGGGAGTCCACCGCCAACGTCGAGTTCCAGCTGGCCGAGGCCGCCGGAGCGCTCAGCGTCCCGATCAGCTGCCGCGACGCCGACATCCCGCTGTCCCTGCACGGCCGGCGGCAGGCCCAGGCGCTCGGCCACTGGTGGGCCGCCCTGCCCAGCGCGGACCGCCCGCGCAGCGTCTGGTGCTCGCCGTACGTGCGCACCGCCGAGACCGCCCGGATCGCGCTCGCCCAGGCCGCCGGGCTCGGCGCCGTCCCGGTCACCCTGGCCGTCCGCTACGACGAGCGGCTGCGCGACCGCGAACTCGGCGTCCTGGAGATGCTGCCGAAGGCCGCGATCGAGGCCAAGCACCCGGAGGAGGCGGCCCGGCGGCGCAAGATGGGCGAGCTGTACTACCGCCCGCCGGGCGGCGAGTCCTGGGCCGACGTCGCGCTGCGGGTGCGCAGTCTGCTGCGGGACCTCTGCGAGGAGGAGGCCGGGCGGCCCGTCCTGCTGGTCGCGCACGACTGCACGGTGCTGATGCTCCGCTACGCGCTGGACCGGCTCACCGAGGAGCAGCTCACCGCGCTCGGGCCGGTGCACAACTGCTCCACCAGCCTCTGGCGGGCCCAGGACGGGCGGCTGCGGCCGGACGGCTGGAACGGGGTCGGGCACCTGGCGGTCGGGGAGGACTGACGGCCGGCCGGCCCGCCCGCGGGGTCCGGGCCGGCTCGCCGCCTCTCCCGCCGGCGTCCCCCGCCGACCGTCCTGCCACCGACCGTCCTCCCGGTGCGCGTCCTCCCGCCTCCCCCCGGTGCGCTTCCTCCCGGTCCGTTCGACCCCGGAGCACCGCCCCGCGCAGCGCTCCGGCACACTGGCCCGATGGACTTCCTCATCCGCCAGGCCCTTCCCGAGGACCTCGCCGACGCCGGCCGGATCACCGTCGACGCCTTCGTCGGCGACGGCTTCACCAAGCCCACGAGCGGCTACGTCGACCTGCTGCGCGACGCCGGGCGACGGGCCCGGGAGGCCGAACTCCTGGTCGCCGTCGACTCCTCCGGAGCCGGGGTCCTCGGCTGCGTGACCTTCGCCGTCGGCGGCACCGAGTGGGCGGACATCGCCTCCCCCCGGGAGGGCGAGATCCGGATGCTCGCCACCTCCCCCGCCTCCCGCGGCCGCGGCGTCGGCGAGGCCCTGGTCCGCGCCGCCGTCACCCGCAGCCGCGAACTCGGCCTGGCCGGCATGGCCTTCTCCACCCGCCCGGAGATGACCACCGCCCACCGGATCTACGAACGCGTCGGCTTCCTCCGCACCCCCGAACGCGACTGGGCCCCGTACCCGGGCATGGACCTGATGGTCTACACCATGGCGTTCCCGCAGCCGGCCTGAGCACCCGTGGGACGCCACCGGCCCTTCCCCTGGCCGGTGACCGACAGACGATCAACAGACGTCTTTTGATATAAACCACAGATCAAGACTTGTCCCATGGACACGTCGCGACAGTCGATCGACCGCGGGGGAACAGACCACATGGACGACGGGCCCGGCCTCGGCGCGCCCGCGAGCGGGCCCACGCTCCAGGACATGCGCAGGAGCAGGGGCGTCGAAGCCCCCGCCACCAGCCGTTACGCGATCCCCGCTCCGACCCCGGAGCCCCGCGGTCCGCTGCCGCCCTCCGTCCGCTTCAAGGCGGTCGACGGTCTGCGCGGCCTGGCCATCGCGTCGGTGTTGCTCTACCACACCGACTGGTTCCAGAACGGCCTGTTCGGGGTGGACGTCTTCTTCGTCCTGTCCGGCTTCCTGGTCACCCTGGTGCTGGTCCGCGAGCTGGACCGCACCGACGGCATCCGGCTCGGCCTCTTCTACCGCCGCCGGGCCAAGCGGCTGCTGCCCGGACTGTTCGCCACCATCATCCTGGTGGTCGGGCTGTCCGCCCTGGTCAGTCCGCTACGGGACGTCAGGGACCTCCGCCCGCAGGCGCTGGCCGCGCTCGCCCAGATCGCCAACTGGGCCCAGCTGTCGCGCGGTGACGCCTACTGGCAGCACTTCGCCTCGATCGACCCGCTCGCGGCCATGTGGTCGCTCAGCATCACCGAGCAGTTCTACGCGCTCTGGCCGCTGCTGCTGCTCATGGTCTACGGGGTCTGCCGCCGCTCCGTCCGCGCGGCCGGCTTCGTCACCGCCGGACTGTTCGTCGCCGCCGCGCTGGTCGCCCCGCTGATGTGGAACGGGCACAACAGCGACCGCCTCTACCTGGGCACCGAGACCCGTGCGGTCGGCTTCGCGGCCGGCGCCACCGCCGCCTTCGGGGTGTACCTGTGGCTGCGCCGCAAGGTCCGCGCCGGGTCCGCCGACGACACCGGCGGGCCGCGCTCCCGCCCGCGCGGGCCGGCCGGGCCCGTCCTGCCCACCCTGGTCGGCACCGCGGCCCTCGGCGGCCTGGTCTGGGCCAGCCTCGCCGTCGACACCTACCACGAACCGTGGCTCTACCGGGGCGGGCTGGCCGTGGTCGCGGCCCTCGCCGCCGTGCTCACCGTCTCGCTGTGCCAGGAGCGGGGACCGCTGGTGTGGCTGATGTCGCTGCCCCCGCTGCGGCTCACCGGCACCATCTCCTACAGCCTCTACCTGCTCCACCTGCCGGTGTACTGGCTGCTCCAGCACTACGTCGACGACATCTCGCCCAAGAAGCTGCTGGTCATCGGCGCGCCGGTGTCCTGGGTCCTGGCCTGGCTGCTGCACACCGGCACCGAGAAGCTGCGGGTGCTGCGCTGGCGGGCCCTCCCGGCCGTCCCGCTGGTGGCCGTCACCGCCGCGGTGGCGACCACGGGCGCCTGGTACCTGCCCGCCTGGGTCACGCACGACATGAAGTCCGGGCCGAGCGGCAAGCCGATGGTCCTCCTCCTCGGCGACTCCTTCTCCCAGGACCTCTCCACCGGCCTGTACCGGCACGGCGACCGCTACCGTGTCGTCGACGGCGGGATCAGCGGGTGCGGGGTGTTCGACCCGGAGAAGGTGCGCACCACCTCCCAGGAGGAGTTCGAGACCAGCCAGGAGTGCCGCGACCGGGCCGCCGCCTGGGACCGGCAGCTCGGCTCCGGGCCCCAGGCCGTGGTGCTCCACCTCGGCTGGGACGCCGCCGAGCAGTACCTCGACGGCAGTTGGCTCAACCCCTGCGACGAGGACTACCGGACCCGTTACGGCACCCGGCTCTCGCAGGCCGTGGACCAGGTCCGCCGCCGCGCCCAGGACGCCCAGGTGCTGCTGATGAACGAGCGGGTCGAGAACGGCGCCATCAACAAGACCTGGGGCACCTGCTACAACCAGCAGGTCGGCGACTTCGTGAAGGCCTCCGGCGGCGCCGTCCGGCTGCTCGACCTCAACACCTTCTACTGCCCGTACGAGACCTGCGCATGGAAGGACAAGGAGGGCCACCTGGTCTCCCCGGCCAACGACGGGGTGCACCTCACCGCGGCCGGCATGCGGTTCGTCACCCCGTGGCTGGAGAAGGAGATCGCGGGCGCGCTGAGCGGCGCGACGCCGGGCCGGCCCGCCGCGGTGCCGACCCCGACCCCCACGCCGACCCCCACTCCCACACCGACCCCCACGCCGACGCCGACGCCGACCTCGACCGGCAAGTCGTCGCCCGGCCACACCCCGACGAAGTCCGCCCCCCGGACCCCGACCGCCAAGGCGACCGGGCCCCAGGGCGACGGGCGCTAGCCGCGAGGGGCGCCGGCGCCACGGCGGCATGGCGCCGTGGCGGCAAGGCGCCGTGGCGGCAAGGCGGCAAGGCGCCTCAGGAGGGCGGCAGTTCGTAGGACTGCGCGAAGCAGCTGCGGATCGCCTGCTCGGAGGCCGGGCGCCCGGCGAAGTCCATCCGCGGGGTGTCCTGGTTGGTCGGCAGGGTCGGGTCGATGCCGAAGTAGAGCGACCAGAAGTACACGCCGCCCAGCCTGCGCTCCTGCGCCACCTGGCACACCGCGGTGAACCAGGCGGCCTGGACGGCCTCGTTCAGCTCCCGCTTGGTGTAGAAGTCGCCGGGCGTCTTGTAGGCGCCCTTCTGCGCCGGGATGCCCACCTCGGTGAGCTTGGTGGCCGGCTGCGGCCCCGCGCCCCGCTTGTCGAGCCAGCCGTTCCAGCTGGACACCAGGTCGGCCACCGGGGCGTCGTCACCCGCCGACTTGGCGGGGAAGTAGGCGTCCACACCGGTTCCGTCGGTCGGCAGCGACAGCGGCCCCTTCGACCAGTTGTCCCAGTTGGCGTCGTACACGATCTGGCCCTGGAAGGTCTTCCGGGCCTGCTCGATCAGGCCGGCCCAGTGCGGGTCGGCCTCCAGCGAGTTGAACTCGGTGCCGACGGTGAACTCGGTCGCGGCGTGCTCCTGGGCGGTCTTCAGGTACGGCGTCAGGAACGTGGCGTAGCTGGCGAACCAGGCGTCCTTGTCGGCGGGCGCGATGTTGCCGCGCCACACGCCGGTGCCGGCGTAGTTGAACACCTCCTCGTCCAGGATCGGCCGTACGGTGGTCCGCAGACCGGCCCGGTGGGCGGCGTCCAGCAGCAGGGCCAGCCGCTCCGGGGTCGGCGTGGTCGAACGGGCGGCGACGGCGTTCGACTTGGGTCCCGTCGTGTAGTACGGGAACGTCACCGACAGCGAGTTGGCGTTCAGCCCGACCACGTACTCGACGATGCGGTCGACCTTGCCCTGGACGAAGCTGTCCGGGTCCGCCGGGTCGTCCAGCCAGTACACCTGCACGCCCCACTCGGGGCTGCCCTTGGTCCACGGGCGGGCCACCTTGGGTCCGGTGTCCTCCACCACGGGGGCGTCCTTGCCGAAGCCCCAGACCCGGCCCTGCTCGGTCGGCGCGCCGGCCCAGTGCACCGTGGTGGGGCGCTGGTGGTCGAACTTGACCGGGTGGTCCCCCCAGACCATCGGGATGCCGACGGTGAGGGCGACGACCACGGTCGGGAGGATGAAGATGACGGGACGCTTCACGATCGTGACCTCCGATCAGGCCGGCTTGGCGATGACGACGAACTTGTTCTCCTCGCGCTTCAGGTACTTGATCAGTCCCCTCAGCCCGCCCCAGCCCTCCAGGAACGAGAACAGCGGAATGGCCGCCACCACCACGATCGGCTCCCACCACTTGCGCCGGTGGTTGGCCGAGGCCACCACGTTCAGCCGCAGGCCCTCCCAGTACGTCCAGATGACGTAGGCGAAGTTGATCGACCAGACCAGCACCACGGACTGGGTGACCGGCGAGGTGTTCCAGGTGCCGGTGAACCACGCCACCAGCAGCACCAGGCCGACGTGCTGCAGCGGGCCGAGCACCCAGCTGACCATGCCCATCCCGATGAACAGCCGGTACCGCAGCGGGATCGTCTTGTTGAAGCAGAGCGCGACCAGGCCCCAGGCCCAGCGCTCGCGCTGCTTGAGGAAGTCCTTGACGCCGGCCGGCGAGGCGCCGTAGCAGCGGCCGTTGAACCAGTCGCTGCGGCCGGGGTAGCGCTGGCAGAAGTTCAGCGCCATCTGGGCGTCCTCGACGATGGTCTTCGGTCCGAAGTCCCAGCCGATGGTGGCCTCCACCGAGGAGCGCACGATCAGCAGCTCGCCGTGTACGCCCGCGATCGGCGTGCCGGTGCCGGTCATCGCGCGGAAGCGGGCGATGTCGTCGGCGGGGCGGATCGCGTCGGCGAGCCAGGTGAAGGTGGAGACGGCGTTCTCGCGCGGGTACGTCAGGATGCCCTGCGCCATGTGCTTGGCGTCGTCCCCGGCCCGGCGCTGCCGGTTGACGAACTGGGCGACGGCGGCGGCGGTGTCCGGGCCGACACCGGTGTCGTCGTCCATGTGCAGCACCCAGACGTCGTCCTCGGCCTCGCCCTCCTCGATCCGCAGCTCGTGCGAGTAGTGGTTGGCGCGGGCCTTGAACTTGGTCCCGTTGGGCGTCTCGTACGCCTTCGGCACGGTCACCACGCGGATCAGCGGGTTGCGCTCCGCCAGCTCGTCGATCTTCTCCGCGGCGGCGCAGCCCTCCTCGGTGAGGATGTCCACGCGCATCCACGGGAAGTACGGCGGCAGGTGCTCGACGTACGAGAGCACCGAGCGCTCCAGCGCCGGGTAGGTGTCGTGGCGGCCGATGGTCGGCACCAGCACGATCAGGAAGTCGTCCTCGACGGGCGCGGCCGGGGTCATCCGGCTGACCTGGCGCAGCCGCCGCCGGACCATCAGCACGCCCTGGAAGCCGATCAGCACGCCGAAGACCGGCATGCCCCACAGGATGGTGATCGCCCAGCCGAGCGCGGTGGGGTTGGGCACGTAGGCCCACACCGAGAACGCGAAGATGATCACGAAGGAGACGTAGAACGGCGTCACCCGGGGCTTCCACGACATCTGTCGCTCGGCGAGCCGGGCGGCCTCGCGGGACGTGGTCAGCACCGTCCGCTCGGCGGTTGTCGATGACATGGCGAAAGCAGTTCCTCGTCTGGTGTCGTCTCGGCCCCGGACGGGGCGAGGGTCGTTCGGACGGTCGGCCCCGAGGGTCAGCCCTGGGGCGGACGGTCCGCGGGCGGCGGCGCGACCGGCGGCGGCGCGACCGGGCCGGGCGGCAGCTGGCCGGGGCTCACCGGGCCGGGACTCACCGGGCCGGGGAGCGGTGCGCCGGACTGCGGCGGAGTGGTGGGCCACGGCTGGGCGACGGCCGGCGGGTACGCGCCCGGCTGGGCGGGCTGCGGCGGGTACGGCATCGGCTGGCCCGGCAGGGGCTGCCCCCAACCGGGCTGGGGCTGAGGCTGGGGCTGGGGCTGCCCGGGAAGCGGCTGGGGCCACACGGGCTGCGGCTGGGGCTGCGGCTGGAGCTGCGGCTGCCCGGGAAGCGGCTGGGGCTGCGGCCACGCGGCGGGCTGGGCCCACGCGGGCTGCGGCTGCGCGGCCGACACCGGCCCCACCGCCGGCACCGGCTGCTCCCGCCAGACCGACCGGGCCAGCAGCACGATCAGCGCCGCGGTGACGACCACCCCGAGCCCGAAGGTCGCGAGCTTGAGCCAGCCCTCGGTGGTGCCGGTGAACCACTCCCGCTGCGGCTTGTCCAGCAGCGCGCCGACCAGGCTGCGCACCCGGTTGTACCCCTCGACCAGCGCGACACCCGCCGCGACGCCGAGCGCCCAGTTGCGTCCGCGCAGCAGGAGGATGCCCGAAACCAGGTACAGCAGGCCGTAGTTGAGGCTTCCGGTCTCGGCGAACACCGAGGTGCCGCCGTAGTAGAAGATCCCCTTGACGTAGGTGGCGAAGCCGACCTGGCCGAAGCAGTTGTACCCGGCCCAGCCGAGCAGCACCACGCCCCAGCCGGCGGCCACGCTGCCGGCCGCGCGCATCGGACCCGTCCGTGTCATCCCGTATCCCCCGCCCCTCCGGGCCCGTCCCGGCCGTTCGCCCGCCCTCGGCTTCGCCGCCACAGGATGCCACACGGCGCAACGGAGCCGGAATTCCACCCGTTCGGCCGAGCCCCCGGGTGCGGCTGATCTCACAGTGCCGACCGCCGCGCCTCAGGTGGCGTCGGCTCAGCGCACGTGCAGGCCGCCCCAGTCGACGTTCGCGCCGAACGAACCGGAACCGCCGGTGAGCGCCAGCGGACTGCGGTACGTGGCGTTGACGTCCGCGGCCGAGTTGCGCGGCTGCTCCGGGGTCAGGTTGTTCGCGGTGAGCGACTGCCCCCAGACCGTCCAGATCGTCCAGGGGGTGCGCCGCAGGGTCTCCGGCTGGCGGGAGTTGACCGGGACGGCGAAGGACTCGGCCAGCATCCGCGGCTTGCCGTAGCCGGACAGCCCGTCGTAGTACCGCTTGGTCCACACCTCGCCGGTGCCGATCGGGTGCGCCGGGCTGCCGCTGTAGTCGTCCACCCCGACCACGTCGACGAACTGGGCGCCCGGGTAGTAGTCCCACGGGTCCACCCCCGGGGCGCCGTCCCAGGACACCGGCGTCCAGACGAACAGCAGGTTGTGCAGCCCCCGGGTCTCCACCAGGTACCTGTAGGTGATCTTCCACAGGGCCTGGTAGTCGGCCGGCTTCTGGCCCGCCCACCAGAACCGGCGGGAGCAGTCCAGCACGTTCATCTCGTGGTACGGGCGCAGCAGCACCGGCACGTCGTGGGCGGCCAGGTACTCCAGGTGGTCGGCCAGGTAGGACAGGTCGGTGATCAGCGCGCGGTACTCGGGGGTGTCGTGCGCGCCGTCCACGACCCGGCCGAACCAGTCGGGGTCCTTGGCCGCCGGCGAGTTCGAACAGAGCACCCGGTCGAAGGACTTGACGTCCGAGCCGGGGTAGGGCTGGTGGAAGGACATGCCGACGATCCCGGCCGGGCCGCCGCCGTTGTCCGGCAGTTCGGTGCTGCTGCCGTCGCAGTTCTGCTGCACGCCCGCCGCGCCGTAGCCGCCGTCGTCGGCGCGCGGGTGGCCGTTCCAGACGGCGGAGAGCAGGTCGACGGCGTCGTCGGTGTACTGCCAGCCGGCCCGGCAGGAGGGCCAGCGGCCGGCCGAGTAGGAGCGCGGATTGCCGACGCCCCAGCCGTTCTGGCCGTAGCCGGGGCCGAGGTCGGTCTCCACGAAACCGGGCAGCTTGCCGGTGATGTCGGCGGCCTTCTTGTAGTAGTAGCCGACCTGCTTGGTGCCCCGGTAGTCCCCGTACTCCGGGTTGTTGCGTTCGTTGTGCGCCTCGACGTGCTGGCCGATCACCGTGCCGCCGCTCTGCCCGGTCCGGGCCTGGGCCTCCAGGTCGGCGAGGAACTGCTGGACGGCGCGGGCGTTCGACGAGGCCTGCGGATCCCGGGCGAGCAGGTCCCGGCCCACCTCCGGCGGCAGGGTGCGCCCGGGCGCGCCGACCGAGACCGGGACCCGCGGGGGCTGTTCGACGTCGGCCCTGCCGTCGTGGTCCAGCAGGACGACCGCTCCCGCGGCGACCACGATCCCGGCCGCGGCCAGGACGGCGGGCTTGCCGCGCAGGGCTCTGGGCAGGGCCACGGACCGCTCCTCCGGTTGCTCGCCGGCGCCGCCCCCCACGGACGCAACCGGAACACGCATGCGAAATGACTGTTCCGAGAGCCTGCCACATTCCCCCGGCCCCCCGTGAACGGACCCGCCGGGACCGCGGGGTCACGGCGGGTCAGCCCGCCGGCCTCGCCGGCGGGGACGTCACGGCGGGTCAGCCCGCCGTGGCCGGCGGGGTGCCCTGGACGCCGGGCGCGGCCGAGGACGCCGCCTTGGCGCGCCTGAGCAGTTGCCCCTTCACGTGCTCGGCGAACCCGGGAGCCGCCGCGGTGGCCGTGGCGTCCGGGCCGTTGCCGCCCTTCGCCGAGCCCTCGACCGTGAAGTAGCCGTACCGGCCCAGGCTGTTGTGCGTACCCGTGCAGCCGGCGGCGGCGCAGAAGGCCGGGGCTCCGGCCGCGGGCGCGCCCTTGAGCTGTCCGGTGAAGTTCTTCAGCGCGGTCTCGGCCTGGATCCTGTGGTCGAAGACCGCCACCCCGACGGTGACCGCGCTGTCACCGGAGACGTACGTCGCCCGGAGCACCTGCTGGCACCCCTGGTCGCCGAGCACCTTGCCCAGCCCGCCGGTCGTCGAGTTCCCGTCCCAGCACGGCGAGTCCAGCGACACCACGGTCCGGTTCCAGGTGGCGCCGTTGATCGTCACCTGGAGCGCGGAGAACAGCGCTCCCGCGTCCTGCGGCGCCGGATCGGTGGTGGCCTCCCAGATCGGCTTCGCCGGGTCGTCCGGCTGGCCGCTCGGGGTGCCGGAGGTGCTCGGCGGGGCGGTCGGCGGGGTGGTCTTGGTGACCGTCGCGGAGCCGTTGTCCTTCTTGCCCTTGAACAGCACCACACCGCCGGCGACCAGGCTGCCCACCACGGCGACCGCGGCCACCACGCCGATGACCTTCATCCGGCGACGGCGCTTGCCGTCGGCCTCGTTGCGGTCCGCCAGCGCGTCCCAGTCCGGCTCGACCCGCTGCGGCGGGCCCGGCTGCTGGGGCTGCTGCTGGAGGTGCCACTGGGGCTGGGGGTTCGGCTGCGGCTGCCCGACCGGCGGGCCCGGCTGCGGCGGCGCGGCCGGGTGCGGCACCGGCGGGATGGGCTGCGGGACCGGCTGCGCCGACGGCACGACCGGCCCGTACGAGGCCGGAGGCGGCCCGAAACCCCCGCTCGGCGGCGGCACCGGACCAGGTGCCACCGGCTGCTGACTCTGTGCGCCCCCCGGCCCGGCGGGAGGCGTTCCCTGCGGCCCCTGCCCAGGTACGCCAGTTCCGTCGCTCATGCGCCCAGATCGTAGGGCATCCCCGTGACGGCCGGTCCTCCCGGTGACCATTCCGTATCGAAACCAGGACGCCGCGGCCCGGTTCCGGGGCCTGTGACAGCCGCCACCCGCCACATTTCTGGTACCACCGGTCATCACTCCGACACGCGACGCCGTACTACATCTGGGGTCGCTTCAGGGAGACACCACTACATGTATGCTCGCTACTGCTGTCGATGCAGGGGAACCCGGTGCGAATCCGGGACTGCCCCGCAGCGGTGTGCGGGCGGCTCCAGCAGCCGTACCGCGAGTCCGATGACCTGCCGAACAGTGTGCGCCACGGCCCTCCCGCAGAGGCCGCGCCGGCACGAGCAGTACCCCTCCGGGCCTCGCGGGCGGGCCGGGGAGTCACCGTCGCGCGACGCCGTCTGCGTTCGTGCCGTGCTCCCCTGCCCCGATCGGCCCGGTGGCCCCCGATCACCGCCGCCGATCGCCGCCAGGAGAGAGCGCCTTGACCACCGCCGCCTCAGCCACCCTGCCCACTCAGGGCTCCGGTACCGCCTTCACCGACCCGACGGTCTCCGACCCCGGCGGCGCCCTGCTGCGGCTGCTCACCGACCGCAGCACCGACCTCACCGAGGTCGACCCCGGCCATGTCGCCGCCGCCGCGCTGCGCGGCCGCCACGCCGGCTCGGACTTCGCCGAGCTGCGCGGGCTGGCCGTGGACGCCGCCGCGTCGATGATCGCCGAGGACCCCCAGTACTCGAAGCTCGCCGCCCGCCTGCTCGCCCTGGAGATCGTCGACGAGGCGAACAGCCAGGGCTCGGTGTCCTTCTCCGCCTCGATCGCCGTCGGCCACGCCGAGGGCCTGATCGGCGACACCACCGCGGACTTCGTCGCCAAGCACGCCGCCGCCCTGGACGCGCTGATCGACACCGCGGGCGACGACCGCTTCGAGTACTTCGGCCTGCGCACCGTGCAGTCCCGCTACCTGCTGCGCCACCCGATCACCCGCAAGGTGATCGAGACCCCGCAGCACTTCCTGCTCCGCGTCGCCTGTGGCCTGGCGGTCGGCGACAGCGAGCAGTCGGTGCGCGAGGTGGCCGAGCTGTACGGCCTGATGAGCCGCCTGGAGTACCTGACGTCCTCGCCGACGCTCTTCAACTCCGGCACCCGCCACCCGCAGATGTCGAGCTGCTACCTGCTCGACTCGCCGCTGGACAACCTGGACTCGATCTACAACCGCTACGCGCAGATCGCCCGCCTGTCCAAGCACGCCGGCGGCATCGGCCTGTCCTACTCGCGCATCCGCTCGCGCGGCAGCCTGATCCGCGGCACCAACGGCAAGTCCAACGGCATCGTGCCGTTCCTGCGCACCCTCGACTCCTCGGTCGCCGCCGTCAACCAGGGCGGCCGCCGCAAGGGCGCGGCCTGCGTCTACCTGGAGACCTGGCACGCCGACATCGAGGAGTTCCTGGAGCTCCGCGACAACACCGGCGAAGAGGCCCGCCGCACCCACAACCTCAACCTGGCGCACTGGATCCCGGACGAGTTCATGCGCCGGGTCAACGCCAACGCCGACTGGTCGCTGTTCTCCCCGGCCGACGTGCCCGAGCTGGTCGACCTGTGGGGCGAGGAGTTCGACGAGGCCTACCGCAAGGCCGAGCTGGCCGGCAAGGCCGTGCGCACCATCCCGGCGCAGACCCTGTACGCCCGCATGATGCGCACCCTCGCGCAGACCGGCAACGGCTGGATGACCTTCAAGGACGCCTCCAACCGCGCCGCCAACCAGACCGCGCTGCCGGGCCGCACGGTGCACTCCTCCAACCTGTGCACCGAGATCCTGGAGGTCACGGACGACTCCGAGACCGCCGTCTGCAACCTGGGCTCGGTCAACCTGGGCGCCCACGTCGCCGCCGGGGCTTCGGCCGGTGATCTGATCGGCGCGATGGACTGGGAGCGCCTCGACGCCACCGTCCGTACGGCCGTGACGTTCCTCGACCGCGTGGTGGACATCAACTTCTACCCGACCACCGAGGCCGGCACCTCCAACTCCCGCTGGCGGCCGGTCGGCCTCGGCGTGATGGGCCTGCAGGACGTCTTCTTCAAGCTGCGGATCGACTTCGACTCGGCCGAGGCGAAGGTCCTGTCGACGCTGATCGCCGAGCGCATCATGCTCACCGCGTACGAGCGCTCCGCCGACCTGGCCGAGCAGCTGGGCCGCCACGAGGCGTACGGCGAGACCCGCGCCGCCCGCGGCGAGCTGCACATCGACCACTTCCCGACGGCCGCCCCGCAGTGGGCCGACCGCTGGACGGCGCTGCGCGCCCGGATCGCCGAGACCGGCCTGCGCAACTCGCTGCTGCTGGCGATCGCGCCGACCGCGACCATCGCCTCCATCGCCGGCGTGTACGAGTGCATCGAGCCGCAGGTGTCCAACCTGTTCAAGCGCGAGACGCTGTCCGGCGAGTTCCTCCAGGTCAACCCGTACCTGGTGCGCGAGCTCAAGGAGCTCGGCGTCTGGGACCAGCAGACCCGCGACGCCCTGCGCGACGCCAACGGCTCGGTGCAGGAGCTGAACTGGCTGCCCGCCGAGGTGCGTTCGCTGTACCGGACGGCCTGGGAGCTGCCGCAGCGCGCGCTGATCGACCTGGCCGCGGCCCGCATGCCGTACCTGGACCAGAGCCAGTCCCTGAACCTGTTCATGGCGGCGCCGACCATCGGCAAGCTCAGCTCGATGTACGCCTACGCGTGGAAGGTCGGTCTGAAGACCACCTACTACCTGCGTTCGCGCCCGGCCACCCGCATCGCCCAGGCCGCGTCCGGCACCGCCCGCGCCGCCGCGCCGGCGCCCGTGCCCGTGAACACCCCGACCCTCACCCCGGAGCAGGAAGCCGCCCTCGCCTGCTCCCTGGAGAACCCCGAGTCCTGCGAGGCCTGCCAGTAATGTCCGACGACCGCCAGAAGATGCTGCTCGACCCCGGCTTCGAGCTGACCCTGCGCCCGATGCGCTACCCGTCGTTCTACGACCGGTACCGGGACGCCATCAAGAACACCTGGACCGTCGAGGAGGTGGACCTGCACTCCGACGTCGCCGACCTGGCGAAGCTCAGCGAGGGCGAGCGCCACCTGATCGGCCGGCTGGTCGCGTTCTTCGCGACGGGCGACTCGATCGTCTCCAACAACGTGGTGCTGAGCCTCTACAAGCACATCAACTCGCCCGAGGCGCGGCTGTACCTCTCGCGGCAGCTGTTCGAGGAGGCCGTGCACGTCCAGTTCTACCTGACGCTGCTCGACACCTACCTGCCCGACCCGGAGGACCGCAACGCGGCCTTCGCCGCGGTGGAGAACATCCCCTCCATCCGCCAGAAGGCGCAGTTCTGCTTCAAGTACATGAACGCGGTCGACCACATCGAGTCGCTGCAGACCAAGGAGGACCGCCGCGCGTTCCTCCTGAACCTGATCTGCTTCGCCGCGTGCGTCGAGGGCCTGTTCTTCTACGGCGCCTTCGCCTACGTGTACTGGTTCCGGAGCCGGGGCCTGCTGCACGGCCTCGCGACCGGTACGAACTGGGTGTTCCGCGACGAGTCCATGCACATGGACTTCGCGATGTCGGTGGTGGACACCGTCCGCGAGGAGGAGCCCGACCTCTTCGACGACGAGATGGCCAAGCAGGTCACGGAGATGCTGGAGGAAGCCGTCGAGGCCGAGCTCCAGTTCGCCCAGGACCTGTGCGGTGACGGCCTGCCCGGCATGAACACCGCCTCGATGCGGGAGTACCTGGAGGCCGTGGCGGATCAGCGCCTCGCACGCCTGGGTCTGCCGATCCGCTACGGGTCGACGAACCCGTTCGGCTTCATGGAGCTCCAGAACGTCCAGGAGCTGACCAACTTCTTCGAGCGCCGGGTGTCGGCGTACCAGGTGGCCGTCGAGGGCACCGTCGCCTTCGACGACGACTTCTAAAAGGCACGAAACGACAGAGGTGCCCCGCACGGCCACAGCCCGTGCGGGGCACCGCTGTTGTTTCAGTCGGTCGAAAACTCCCCGGACTTGACCCCGGCGAGGAAGGACGACCAGGCATCGGAAGCGAACGCCAGAGCTGGCCCACCTGAGTCCTTCGAGTCCCGGACAGCCATCCCACCCACCATCAACGGCCGGGTCTCCACACACTCGTTCGCCTGGGCGCTATAGCTGCTCTTGCGCCACCCCTGAGTGGCACTGTCCGGCACAGTCACGCGCTCACACCTCTTCTGATCTCATCGTCATGTCGCCGCGGCGATGGCCGCGATCATATCCAGCGACTCCTTGGGGTTCAGAGCAGCCGATCGCAAGTATTCGAAGACCAGCCCATAGCCATCCAGTTCGCCCTGCTGCTCCAGATAGTGGCTGCTTGTCAGGGTTTCCAGGAACACCGCGCCGGGAGTAGGTGAGTCAGAGAAGCCGTACATCACGAAGGCGCCACATGCGCCGGCAGTCGCACCGACCTCCAGCGGCACCACTTGCAAGGTGACGTTGGGGAGCTGCGCCATCTCCGCGAGATGTTCCAACTGCTCCTTGTGGACCTTCACCCCTCCCACCGGGCACCTGAGCGCAGGCTCCCAGATGATCGCCCAGAATCGGGCCGGATCCGGCTTCGCGAGAACTTCCTTCCGCTCCATACGGATCTCGACCAGCTGGTCGATGCGCTCCGGTCGAACCGCAGCGGGGTTGGCTTCGAGCAGGGCGCGAGCGTAGCGCTTCGTCTGCAACAAGCCCGGCACAACCATGGTCTGCCACATACGGATGTAGCGAGCGTCATCTTCCAGCCCGAGAACATCGACATACGCCGACGGGATGGTGTCGCCGTAGTCGTGCCACCAGCCGCGCTTCCTGCTCTCCCGCGCCAACTTCTCCAGAGCTTCACGCTCCTTGACGCCCACCCCGTATAGATCCAGCAGGATCCCGAGGTCCAGCCGACGAACGCCCGAGACCCCGGTCTCTATGCGGCTGATCTTGGCGCGGGAACAAGCGAGGGCCTTCGCCGCATCCTCCGTCCCCTTGCCCGCAATCTCACGAAGGCGGCGAAGCTCCGAGCCGAGTCGCCGGGCACGGACAGTCGGCTTCGATTCATCAGCCATGCAGAAGTCCTCTCACCTTACGGCCACAGTGTGCCTTGTGACGGTTCGTCAATCCAGCGTAACCAGATCTGCATCGTTGCAGTTGTTTCGCTTGCAGGTTGCACCAACTCGGGTGCATGCTACCTGGAGTAGTGAGCACTGCCACACAGCGTGATTTCGGTGGGGCTCACCACCGGGCATCCCCATGCCTTCTTCAGCCACTCTCACCTGCACACTCCATAGGTGGCCCCGCCATGCCTGAAGACCTCTCCCCCTCCCCCCTCCCCGCCGAGCGGACCTGCTGGCTGCCCCGGCACCGCAAGGCCCCCCGCGCGGCCCGCTGGGAGCTCCACGACTTCCTCCTCCCCCACCCCTCCGGCGAACTCCTCGTCTTCACCGGGGAGTTGCTGGTCAGCGAGCTGGTCACCAACGCCGTCCAGCACGCCCGCGCCCCGCGTGACCGGCTGATCTTCGTCCGCTTCCGGCTCTCCCCGGACGACACCCTCCGCATCGAGGTGCACGACGCCGACAGTGAGAAGCCCTCCCTCCGGCCCGCCTCCACCTCCACCGAGACCGGCCGGGGCCTGCGGCTCGTCCAGCAGCTGGCCACCCAGTGGGGCTGCTGCCCGCGCGAGGGCGGCATCGGCAAGTTCGTCTGGTGCCACGCCTCCCCCGAGCGGGCCGCCGCGTGAGCACCGTCCGGGCCGGGATCGCCGGCATCATGCTCCCCGCCGACTTCCCCAGCCTCGACCACGCCCTGCCCGTCCTCTGGGAGAGCGTCCGCGCCCTCCCGATCCGCGAAGCCCACCGCGACTTCATCCGGCTCTGCATCGGGCCCGGCGGCGGCGAGGGCGTCGCCAACTGCCTCGCCCGCAACGACAGCTGGAGCGTCACCCTCTACGTCGGCGGCATGACCGACTGGACCGCCCACCTGATCACCATCACCACCACCGCCCGGCCCTGAACTCCCCCGCCCCGCCCGGCTTTCACGCCGGGCGGGGCGGCCGCAGGTCCACGCGCGCCCGTCCGGATGAACTCCCGGGCCGCACCGGCATTCCACGCAGACGGACGACCGACCCCCGACTACGGTCCGGCGCACAGCCGAACGAAAGGGGTACGTCGTGACGACCGGCATCCTGGACTACGAGAGCGACGCGATCGTCCAGCTCATGGGCATCGCCGAGGAGGACTGGACCGAGCAGGAGCTCAGGGAGGCGCTCCAGCGGGCGATCATGCTGGAGCTCTCCACCATCCCGCCCTACGCGACCGCCCTCTGGTCGATCACCGATCCGGACGACGGCAACCCGGTCCGCAGCGCGATCCGCGAGATCGTCTTCGACGAGATGTCGCACTTCGGCCTGGTCTGCAACATGCTCACCAGCATCGGTGGCACCGTCGTCCTCACGGACCCGCTCACCGTCCCCAAGTACCCCGGAGAGCTGCCGGGTGGCGTCAACCCGGGGCTGGAGGTCTTCCTCAGCGGGCTGACCCGCGACTCGGCCGCGCTCTTCGCGGACATCGAGAAGCCCGAGAACCCGCTCGCCTTCGCGGCCGACGGCAACACGATCGGCAGGTTCTACCAGCGCATCGCCGACGTCTTCCCGAGGTACGCGCACCTGCTGACCGGGCACAACCAGGTGACCTTCCCGCTCGGGGCGATCGGCCACGGCGCCGGCAACGACGTCGTGGCGATGAACACCATCGACGACGTCCTGAAGGCGATCAACATCATCCAGACCCAGGGCGAGGGCACCGACGCCTCCCCGGACAACCCGTTCTTCGGCGAGCCGGGCGAGCTCGCCCACTACTACGCCTTCAAGGAGATCGCCGTCGGCAAGAAGCTCGTGAAGAACCCCACGACGGGACGGTTCGAGTTCACCGGCCCCGACGTCCCGCTCCCGGTCACCGCGCCCGTCGCCCGCGTCCCCGCCGGCGGCTGGGCCAACGACCCCGCCAACGTGCCCGACCAGGCCACCGCCGACCGGCTGCGCGACTTCAACACCACGTACAGCGCCATGTTGGACAATCTCCAGAAGGCCTGGGGCGGCGACAGGGACCGGCTGTTCACCGCGATCGGGAACATGACCGATCTGGGCGGCATGGCGCAGGAGTTGAACGCCATCAGACTCCCCGGCGACCCCCACCTCACCTACGGCCCGGAGTGGCTCTTCGTCCAGTAGGAGTCCTTCACCGAGGCCGAGGGCCGGTGCGGACAGGTCCACGCCGGCCCCACACCTGTCCGCCCGATATTTCACCCGAACGGACGCGGTTCCGAATACCCGGATCGCGAATGTGTTCGAGGCCTGATATATCGAATATATGCTCGAAGAATACGACAAGGTATTGGTGTCGGGCGGATTGGGTTTCGTCGGAAGGCACCTGACCAGCGCTCTTCTCTTCCTGGGGAAAGAGGTGTCGATCATCGACAACGCCCGGACGGCCACGAGCATCTCGGCGCCGTCCGGGACCACCCTGCACCTGCTGGACATCCGCGAGGTCGACGCCGTCGCCGAGGCCGTGGACGACGCGGACCTGGTCTTCCACGTCGCCGCGAACGCGAACGGCACGTTGTCGGTGACGCAACCGCGCCTCGACTTCGAGATCAACGCACTCGGCACGCTGATCTTCGCCGAGGCCCTCCTCAAGGCGCCCGTCCGTCGGGTCGTCTACGTCTCGTCCGCGTCCGTCTACGGAACGCCCCGGAAATTCCCCATGGACGAGGACCACCCGACCCGCCCCTTCGTGCCGTACGGCGCGTCCAAACTCAGCGGCGAGATCACCTGCCTGGCACTCCACCGCGCCTGCGGCCTCCCGGTGGTGGTCGGCCGCCCCTTCTGCGTCTACGGACCGGGGGAGAACCCGCACGAGGCGATGGTCGAGGTCGGCCGTTTCCTGCGCTGGCACCTCAACCACCGACCCATCCAGATCGTGGGCGACATCGACCGGAAGACCCGCGACTTCGTCCATGTCACCGACCTGGTCCAGGGGTTGCTGACGATCGCCGACCGGGCCGACCTGGGCGAGGTGTTCAACATCGGCTCCGGCACGGAGGTGTCGATGCGCGAGCTCGTCGACACGATCGGGGAGGCCACCGGCAAGACGCCGGAGGTCAGCGTGATCCCGGAGATCGAGGACGACACCTACCGGCTGGTCGGCGACATCTCCAAGCTCCAGGGCCTGGGATACCGGCCGTCGGTCTCGCTGGTCGAGGGGGTGCGCGACCTGGCCGACCACCTCGGCGCGAATCCGGAGCTCCCCGGCAGCCCGACCATCTTCTCCCGCGGCCAGCACGGCGAGTCCTGACCCACGAGCCGGGTCCGCGGCGGGCCCGCACACGGGAACGCCGCCGCCCCGTACGGAACTCCCGTACGGGGCGGCGGCGTTCGGTGCGACGTGCGACTACGCGTTCGGCACGGTCGCGTACTTCGGGGTGCCCTCGGCCATCTGCTTCAGGGCGTCCTTGCGGTCCCGCTTCGACAGCTTGTCGATGTAGAGGGTGCCGTAGAGGTGGTCGGTCTCGTGCAGGAGGCAGCGGGCGAAGAAGCCGGTGCCCTCGACGCGGATCGGCGTGCCGTCCTTGTCGACGCCGGTGACGGCGGCGTAGTCCGGGCGGGCCAGCTCGGCGTAGGCGGTGGGGACGGAGAGGCAGCCCTCGTTGCTGTCGTCCAGGACGCGGCGGCGGTCGGCCGGGTACTCCTCCAGCACGGGGTTGATCACGTGGCCGATGTGGCGCACGCCCTCGTCGTCCGGGCAGTCGTAGACGAAGACCTTGAGGTCGACGCCGATCTGGTTGGCGGCGAGGCCGACGCCCTCGGCGGCGTACATCGACTGGAACATGTCGTCGATCAGCGCGGACAGCTCGCCGTCGAAGGCGGTGACGTCCTTGACCTCGCGGTGCAGCACCGGGTTGCCGACGACGGTGATCGGGCGTGCGGTGCCCTTGCTGAGGTCGGGCTCCTCACCGATCACCTTCACGGGCGTCTCGGGCGCCGTCCCCTCCACGTCGTGCTCGTGCTCGTGCTGCTCGGCCTGCTCCGCCATGTCTTCCGCTTCCATAGGTCTACGCGTTACCTCACCAGGGTACTCAGCACACTTCTTCGAGGTCCCGGTAAGCCCGGCTTCCCGGGGCGGCCGCGACCCAGCGGTCCAGCAGGACGCGCACCAGGTGGGCCGGGGCGGCGATCCCGCACTCGCGCTCGACCAGCCAGGACATCCCGGCGGCGCCGCCCTGGCTGAGGTGGCTGAGGTGGCCGGGGTGGGCGGCGTCGCCGTCGTCGTGCGGGTCGTGGTGGGCGGCGACGCCGTCGTCGGAGGCCATCCGGCTCTCCGAGCAGGCGCGGCACAGCAGCCGCACCGAGGAGGTCCAGTCCTCGGCCGCGTAGCCGGCGTCGGCGACCAGCCGCTCCAGCGCGTCCCGGTCCCCGGCGGTGGCGGCCTGGAGCAGCACCACGTAGGTCGGCACCGGGGAGGGCGCCCACAGCTCGATCTCGTCGAACACCGGGTAGGCGACGCCGTCGGTGACCCGCTCGCCGTGCGGGGCGCCGTCGTGCAGCACCACCTCGCCCCAGCGGCGGCCGGAGGAGGGCAGCGGGATGGACAGCACCTCGATCCGGGCCGGGTCCAGCCGGCGGCCCCAGACCACCTCGGACTCGCCGTCCGGGGAGAGCCGCACCGGGGTGGTGCCGAGGTCCAGGCTGACCGGGCCGTCCTGCTGCCCGCCGGGGCCACCGGGCAGCTTCAGCCCGTACGCCTGCCAGGCGCGGCGGGCCAGCGGCCAGTCCTGGAGGGCGGTGGCGGTGATGCCGAGGTTCCACCAGTCCGGGGCGCCGTGCTCGCGGTCCAGCAGGGCGACGGCACGCAGGCCGGCCGAGCGGGCCTGCTCCCAGTCCCGGCGGAACTTGTGCAGCAGGGCGAGGTTGAACCAGGAGTCGGAGAGCCACGGCTCCAGGTCGGCGGCCATCACCAGCAGCGCGCCGGCGTCCTCGTAGCGGCCGTCGCCGATCAGCGTGAAGGCCCGGTCGGTCGTCTGCCGCCAGGTGGCGGACGGCCGGTGCCGTGCCCGGTGGAAGATCCTCACGTTCGTCCCTGCCGTCGTCGTCCGCTCAAGTCCCGTGCCACCGTGCCCTACCGCCTCGGACGGCGTTCCGGGCCCGGTGTCCCGGGTCGGTGTTCCACGCTACGACCGCATCCAACCACGCCCGCCCCCGCCCGCGCTCCCCACCGCCGAGGTTGGGGTCCGCCCCTCCCCAGCCTGCCCGTCCGATCCCACCCGCTCAACCCCTGACGCCCTGCACCCGGTTCCCGGGGCCCGCGGCGGTGGCGGACGGCCCCTGCCGTGCGAGCCCCGCGCACCCCCGGCCCACCGCCCTCCGGCCGCCCCCGGCCGCCCCCGGCCGCCCCCGGCCCACCGCCCCCCCGGCCGCCCCCGGCCCACCGCCCCCCGGCCGCCCCCGGCCCACCGCCCGCCGGCCGCCCCGGCCGGCCCCTCAGCGGCGGGCCTGACCGCCCACCCTGGCGAGGGCGTCCACCACGCGGGCGTCGTAGACCCGGCCGCGGCCCAGCCGCAGCGCCTCCAGGGCCTCCAGCCGCCCGACGGCCTCGCCGACGCCGCGGCCGCGGGCCGCCGTGAGCAGGTCGTCGTGGGCGTTGGCGACCCGGATGATCCGGGAGGCGAGCGGCACCGGCCCCTCGCCGGTGGCGGGTCCGGGGTGGGGGTCGGCCAGCCGGGCGACCTGCTCGGCGACCTGCCGGGGCACCCCGGTGCGGCTGATCACCTCGCTGCCGAGGCGGGCGATCCGCTGCTGCTCGGCACCGGGCAGCAGGGCGGTGGCGCCGTCCGGCACCGGTTCGACCAGGGAGAGCTGGCCGACGTCGTGCATCAGCGCGGCGTACTCCAACAGGGCGAGCTCGCGGGTGCCCATACCCAGCTCGCGGCCGAGCGCGCACGCCGTGTCCGCGACCCTGCGCGCGTGCCCGTGCGGGGTGTAGCCGGCCACCTCGGTGGCCCGGGCGAGGCTGGCGATGGTCTGCCCGGTGGTGGCCCGCACGGCGGCGGCGCGCCGGAAGGACACCTGGGCGAGCAGCAACGGGGTGCAGAACAGCGGCAGGGCCCACAGCCCGACCTCGCCGGCCGCGAGGCTGACCAGCATCCCGGTGGCGACGATCGCCGAGCCGATGCCGAACAGCGAGCGCAGCTCGTCCTCCAGCGCGGCCGGGAACCGCAGCCCGCCGCCGGAGCGGCGCAGCAGGGCCGCCAGGGTCGCGTCGCAGAGCGCGGCCAGCGCGGCGACGGCGGTCAGGAACGCCCCGTACGCCGGGCCCTCGGGCGAGAAGCGGTCGACGGTGCCGCCGTTGTAGAGCGGCTGGAAGACGGCGGCCGCGAAGCCGACGGCGAGCAGTCGGCGGGCGGCGCCGTCGCGGCGGGCCGGGTCGGCCCAGGGCGGGCGGTCGTACGGACGGCCGGGGCCGCCCGGCGGGACCCGGCGCGGCAGGACGAGGCGCGGCAGCACGAGGCAGCCCAGCCAGCCCAGCAGCAGGCCGGCCCCGGTCACCGCGACCACCTGGAGCGTCCCGTGCGCGGTCGGCACTCCGCGCAGCGGCCCGAGCAGGGCGTACGCCAGCGCGCCGGCCGCCCCGATGGGCGCCTGTTCCCGATCCCCCGGAAGGGTGATGCGGACGCACTCGCCGAGCGCGATCAGCGCGGTGAACGCCAGGACGACGCCGGGCTCCGCGATCCCGCGCACCGCGACGGCGCCCAGCGCGAGCACCAGCAGGGCGGCGGCCGCCGCGTGCACCGCGCGCGCGGTGCGCCCGCAGGGCGTACGGCCGAGGAGCACGCGCCGCAGCGTCCGGGGGCCGAACGCCCCCGGCCCGAACACCGCACGCCCGAACACCGCACGCCCGGAGAACCCTCGCCCGGCACCGGCCCGACCGGCCCCGTCGACGCCACCGCCCGCACCGCCGGCCGCCCGCCCCCGGGCCCCGCGCCCGGTGGCCCTCACGGCTGCCCGGCCGCGGGGACGCCCTCGCCCTGGGGCGGTACCCGGCCCGGCGCCGCCCGGGCGGGCTCGGGCACCCCGAGCGGGATGTCCGGCACCGCCTCGATGCAGTCCTCCGGGTGCACCACCGGCTGCCAGTCGTGCTCGGCCAGCGCGCCGATCAGCGCCCGCACCATCACCGGGTCGAACTGGCTGCCCGAGCAGCGCTCCAGCTCCGTGACCGCCTCGCCGACCGGGCGGCCGCGCCGGTAGGAGCGGGTGGAGGTCATCGAGTCGAAGGCGTCGGCGACCGAGATGATCCGGGCGAACTCGGGGATCTGCTCGCCGGCCAGCCCGCTCGGGTAGCCCCGGCCGTCCATCCGCTCGTGGTGGTGCAGGATTCCGGCGTGCGCCTCGCGGAGGAAGTCGATCCCGCGCACCAGCTCGTACCCGTACACCGGGTGGATCTCCACCGCCCGGCGCTCCTCCTCGGTGAGGGGACCGTTTCTGCGCAGCAGCTCGGTGGCCACCCCGAGCTTGCCGACGTCGTGCAGGATGCCGGCGAAGCGCAGGGTGCGCAGCCGTTCGGCCTCCATGCCGAGCTGGGTGGCGATCAGCACCGAGGCCCGGCCGACCCGTTCGCTGTGGCCCCGGGTGTAGGAGTCCTTGATCTCCACGGCCTGCACCAGCGACTGCACGGTGGCCTGGTGGGCGTCGCGCTCGCGCTGGCCCTGGGCGAACACCCAGGCCGAGATGGACAGCGGCAGCAGCGCGAGCAGCGCCGCGAACGCGCCGTACGGGCCCTGCCAGAGCACCGCGACCATCAGCCCGCCGGCCGCGTGCACCAGCACCGGCAGCCCGCACACCGAGTGCGCTCCGCGCAGCAGCACCCCGGGGCGGCGGCCCTCGCTGAGCATCAGCATGACGCCGACCACCACCCCGTTGACCAGGCAGAACACCGCGACGGCGGCGAATCCCGGCAGCAGTGCGGCCGGGAAGCGGGAGCCGAGCAGCAGCTGCGGGCCGCGCAGCAGGTGGAAGGCGGCCGAGGAGGCGAAGGCGCACAGCGCGAGCTGGGAGCCGTTGAACAGCTGGCGCGGGCGGCAGCCGCGCCCGCTCGGTCCGCCGAGCAGCGCGGCCGGGGCGGCGACCAGCGCGGAGGCGGACGGCGCGAGCATCAGCACCCCGGCGAACAGCACCGGGAAGAAGGCGTTCACCCCGGGCCGGGCGGGCGTCCGCTCGGGCAGCGCCGGCCGGCGCAGCAGCCGGCGCACCAGCACCAGGCAGGGTGTGGGCAGGCCCTGGGCCAGGGACTCCCAGCAGCCGTGCAGGAAGGCCAGCAGCCCGACCTTGGGCCAGTCCACCGGCGCGCCGAGCCAGTGCGGCAGCCGGGGGGTGACCGCGGCGGGCAGCAGCGGCACCAGGCAGCACAGCGCCACCACCGGGACGGCCACCAGGTAGCGCGTCGCCCCTCGCGGCAGGGTCGGTCCTCCACAGTCGGTAGCGATCTCGACCTCCCCGCCGTACGGACCCCGTGTTGCCTCAACGCGTCGGGCGGACCGACGGTGAGTGTCCGTCAGGAGAATAGGCCGCCGTCCGGACATGGGGACGCATGATGCCGCAACGGCGCAGTTGGCGCACCGCCAACTCACTCGAACGAGTGAGGGCGCACGCGAGCAGAACGGGAGCGGCCCCGGGAGCGCGTACTCCCGGGGCCGCTGTGTTCCTTGCCCGAACTGCCGGAACCGCCCTGGCGGCGCCGACCGGCCCGGCCGGCCGCCGTACGGACGTTCGCCGCACAGGCGTTCGCCTGAGGAGTCGTCTACTCCGCCTGTGCTCCGGCCTCGACCGGCGCGCCGGGGCGCTCCGTCGGCTCCTGCTCGGCCGTCCCGCCCGGCCTGGGCGCCGGACGGGCCGACTCGGCGTGCAGCTCGACGGTGGTCTCCACCGCGACCACCACCTGCTCGCCCGAGCGCTGCCCGGCCCGGATCGAGTCGATCCTGGCCAGCACCTTGCTGCGCAGGTCGGTCGGGGTGTCGTCGCACCCGCAGGAGCGCTTGATCAGCGCCTTGATCGCCTGCTCCAGCCCGTACTGCTTCAGGCAGGGCGAGCACTCCTCGAAGTGGACGCGCAACTTTGCGCAGTCGCCCTCGGGCATCTCGTTGTCGAGGAATTCATAGAGGTGGTCGAGGACCTCGCCACACTCGGTTTCGTGCGGATCGCCGCAGCTCATGAGCCCGAGCCCTTCGCTTCCTGCCCTGCCCCGCTGCCGGCCGGGACGAGCCCGCGCTCACGGGCGTAATCCTCCAGCATGCCGCGCAGCTGACGGCGGCCGCGGTGCAGCCGGGACATCACCGTACCGATGGGAGTACCCATGATGTCCGCGATCTCCTTGTACGCAAAGCCTTCTACGTCCGCGAGGTAGACGGCGATCCTGAATTCCTCCGGGATGGCCTGGAGCGCGTCCTTCACATCGCTGTCGGGAAGGTGGTCGAGCGCCTGGGTCTCGGCCGAGCGCAGACCGGTCGACATGTGCGACTCGGCCCGGGCCAGCTGCCAGTCCTCGATCTCCTCCGCCGCGGTGCGCTGGGGCTCCCGCTGCTTCTTGCGGTACGAGTTGATGAACGTGTTGGTGAGGATGCGGTACAGCCAGGCCTTGAGGTTGGTGCCCTCGCGGAACTGGTGGAAGGACGCGTACGCCTTGGCGAACGCCTCCTGGAGCAGGTCCTCCGCGTCGGCCGGGTTGCGCGTCATGCGCAGCGCCGCCGAGTACATCGGATCCAGGTAGCCCAGGGCATCGCGCTCGAAGCGCTCCCGCCGGGCCGCCTCGCTCTCCTCCGCCGACACCCGGTAGGTGTCCTCACCGATCGCCTCGGCCAGCTCCTCACCGGTGAGCGCCTCGCCCGCGGGCAGGGCGTCGCCCGGGCCACGGCCCGGATCGGCCTCGTGCTCGGTCCCGACGACCGGACCCACCTCCTCGGCATGACGGGCACGGCCCACGGCGGGCCGCCCAGAAATGGAGGATATCGGGCTGACGGGCTTCTCGCCCGCGTCGAGCCACTCCGACCACGAGGGAGCGAACGCCGTGGTGGCCTCGCGCTCCTCAGGCCGCTCGGGGCACGCGATCGAACCCATCTGCCCTGCCTCTCACACCGGTGACTCGTGCTGACGGACACGACAACCACACCGGCCCCGCCCGCATTCCCGCTCCCGGGCCCCATTCACTCGCACGAGTGAGCGAACGGAAACTCCCTGCTCACGGCTGCACGGCCGCCCGAACCCACGGCCTCGCAGCCTCCCTGCCTCGCAGCCTCCCTGCCTCCCGCACTCGCAGCAGCAGCACGGACTCACACCAGCCGCAGCACCCAGTCCCCCACCGCCGAACAGATCAGGTCCAGCACCTCGTCCTGCCCCACCGGCGCCCGCTTGGGCACCTCGAACCCGTGGCTGCCGTACGGCACCGCCACCAGCTCGTGCCCCGCCGGCAGCTCCGGGAACTCCGCCGGCCCGCCGAACGGATCCGCCGCGCTCTGCACCACCAGCGTCGGCAGCCCGGACTCCAGCAGCTCCTCGGCCCGGCTCTTCTCCGGCTTGCCCGGCGGGTGCAGCGGGAACGCCAGCGCCACCACCCCGACCGCCACGGTCTCCGCGCCCGTCCGGCAGGCCACCCGCGCCCCCGCGCTGCGCCCGCCCACCACCAGCGGCACCCCCTGCCCGGCCAGCCGCTCGGCCACCGGCCGCCAGCCGAGGTCCAGCGTCCTCGGCGCCGGGCCGAGCCGCTTGCCCGCCACCCGCCAGGGCTGCTCGACCAGCGCCACGGTGATCCCCCGGGCCGGCAGCCTCCCGGCCAGCGCCACCAGGTCCCGGGCCCCGATCCCGCCGCCCGCACCGTGGCCGAGCGCCAGCACCGCCCTGGGCCTCGCGGCGCGGTGGTAGCTGATCCGGGCCTCCCCGGCCTCGGTGACGACCAGTTCGGTTTCGGTGGGGACCGGTTCGATGGGGACCGGTTCGGTGGTGCTCATCGCGGTGACTCCAAGCATGGTCAGAACAGGGTGGTCTCGTACTCGACCTCGGTCCACGGCTCCTTGAGCTCCGGACCGTTGTTGCGGATGCTGCCGACCGCCGGCGACACCGGGGTGGCCAGCAGCGCGCCCGGCGGCGGGGGTATCAGCAGCCGGCGCAGCCCGTCCGGATCGGTCAGCCGCGGGTCCAGCCACTCGTCCCAGTCCGCCGGGTCCAGGAACAGCGGCATCCGCTCGTGGATCGGCGCCAGCGCCTCCTCGGCGTCCGTGGTGACGATCGTGAACGTGACCAGCCAGGCCTCCGGGTGCCCGGGCGGCACCGCCCGGTCGCGCCAGAACTCGTACAGCCCGGCCAGCGCCAGCGGGGTGCCGTCGGCCCGGGAGACGAAGTACGGCTTCTTGCGGGCCTTGCCGCGCTCCCCCGGCACCGTCTGCCACTCGTAGTAGCCGTCCACCGGCAGGATGCACCGGCGCGCGGCGAAGGCCTGCCGGTACGAGGGCTTCTCGTGCACCGTGTCCGACCGGGCGTTGATCATCTTCACCGCCGTCTCCGGCGAGTTCGACCACTGCGGCACCAGACCCCAGCGCAGCACCCGCAGCTGCCGCACCCGCCCCGGCCGCTCCTTGCCCAGCCGCTCCAGCACCACGAAGGCGCTGTTGGTCGGCGCGACGTTCCAGTTCGGGTCCAGGGTCTCCTCGGGATCCCAGTGCTCGACGCCGAACAGCTCGACGACGTCCTCGGGCTTGCTGCTGGCTGCGAACCGACCGCACATGCGGCCAGCTTGCCATGCCACCGGTCCTCAGGACCTCTTCATCCCCGGACCAGAACCGCCCGCGGCCCGGCACCCGTCCCCGCATGGGAGGCTGCCCCGAACGGCCCAACGCGACGACCCGGCGCGACGCCCCAGTGCGACGACCCGACACACCGGCCCGACACGACGACCCAGTGCGACCCCCCAGCGCGGCGGACGGAGGCGGAGAGACCCCGATGAACGCGAACCACCACACCCTCGGCGACCTGTGGAACCAGGTGACCGGCACCCAGAGCGCCCCACCCGGCTGGCTGGTCCTGGCCACCGCGGCCGCCGCCCTGCTCACCGTCCTGGCCCGCCCGCTCTGGCACGTCGCCCGCAACGCCGTGACCATCGCCCACGAGGGCGGCCACGGCCTCGCCGCCCTCGCCACCCGCCGCAAACTGACCGGCATCCGGCTGCACTCGGACACCTCCGGACTCACCCTCTCCTACGGCCGCCCCACCGGCCCCGGCATGGTCCTCACCACCGCCGCCGGCTACACCGCCCCCGCCCTGCTCGGCCTCGGCTGCGCCGCCCTGCTCGCCGCCGACCGGATCACCCTGCTGCTCTGGCTGGCGATCGTGCTGCTGCTCGCCCTGCTGCTGCGCATCCGCAACGCCTTCGGCTTCCTCAGCGTGCTGGTCGCCGGCGGCGCCTTCTTCCTGGTCTCCTGGTTCGGCAGCGCCGCGGTCCAGGCCGGCTTCGCCTACCTCGGCTGCTGGTTCCTGCTCTTCGGCGCCGTCCGCCCCGTCCTGGAGCTCCAGCACCAGCGCCGGACCGGCTGGGCCCGCGACTCCGACGCCGACCAGCTCGCCCGGCTCACCCACGTCCCCGCCCTCGCCTGGGTCACCGTCTTCCTGCTCGTCGCCCTCGCCTGCCTCGCCCTCGGCGCCGCCTGGCTGCTCCAGCCGCTCTCCTAGCCGGCCGGCGCCCGCGTCCGGACCGTCCCGCCGCCGCGACCGACGCGGGGGGTTCGTCCACGGCCCCTAGACTTGCCCCATGACCGAGACCCTGTGGCCCGCCCCCGTCGCGACCAGCCCCGTCGACGCCACCATCACCATCCCCGGCTCCAAGTCGGTCACCAACCGGGCCCTGGTGCTGGCGGCACTCGCCGACGGGCCGGGCTGGGTGCGGCGCCCGCTGCGCAGCCGCGACTCCCAGCTGATGGCCGACGGCCTGCGCGCCCTCGGGGTCACCATCGAGGAGACGGTCAACAACGACTCCGGCGGCATCGGCGGCGGCGAGGCCTGGCGGGTCATCCCCGCCCCCGCGCTGCTCGGCCCCGCCTCCGTCGACGTCGGCAACGCCGGCACGGTCATGCGCTTCCTGCCCCCGCTCGCCGTCCTCGCCGACGGCCCGGTGCACTTCGACGGCGACCCGCGCTGCCACGAGCGCCCCCAGCACGGCGTGATCAACGCCCTGCGCGCGCTCGGCGCCCGGATCGAGGACGGCGGGCGCGGCGCCTTCCCGCTCACCGTGCACGGCACCGGCTCGCTGGACGGCGGCCCGGTCGAGCTGGACGCCTCCTCCTCGTCCCAGTTCATCTCCGCCCTGCTGCTCTCCGGGGCCCGCTACAACCACGGCATCGAGGTCCGCCACGTCGGCGGCCCGGTCCCGTCGCTGCCGCACATCCGGATGACCGTGGCGATGCTGCGCCTGGCCGGCGCCCAGGTCGACGCCCCCGAGGACGGCGGCGAGAAGGACGTCTGGCGGGTCACCCCCGGCGCCCTGCTCGGCCGCGACCTGGTGGTCGAGCCGGACCTCTCCAACGCCGCGCCGTTCTTCGCCGCCGCCCTGGTCACCGGCGGCCGGGTCACCGTGCGGGACTGGCCCAAGCAGACCACCCAGCCCGGCGACCAGCTGCGCGAGATCTACACCCGGATGGGTGGCTCCTGCGAGTTCACCGACGAGGGCCTGCAGTTCACCGGCACCGGCCGGATCCACGGCATCGAGGCCGACCTGCACGACGTCGGCGAGCTCACCCCGGTGATCGCCGCCGTCGCCGCGCTGGCCGACTCCGAGTCCCACCTGTACGGCATCGCCCACCTGCGCCTGCACGAGACCGACCGGCTCGCCGCGCTCGTCAAGGAGATCAACGACCTGGGCGGGGACGTCACCGAGACCGAGGACGGCCTGCGGATCCGCCCGCGCCCGCTGCACGGCGGCATCTTCCACACCTACGAGGACCACCGCCTCGCCACCGCCGCCGCCGTGCTCGGCCTCGCCGTGCCCGGCGTCGAGGTCGAGAACGTCGCCACCACCGCCAAGACCCTGCCCGACTTCCCCGGGATGTGGTCCGAGCTGCTCGGCGACGCGGCGGCGGGCGTCTGAGCGGAGACTGAGCACATGCGCCGCTACGGCAAGGACGCCGACGAGGACGACATCCGCAACCGCCCCGCCCGCCGGGGTTCCCGGCCGCGGACCCGGATCCGGCCCAAGCACGAGGACGCCGCCGAGGCGATGGTGCTGACCGTCGACCGCGGCCGGATCACCTGTCTGATCGACCCGGGGACGAAGCAGGAGCGCGAGGTCGTCGCCATGAAGGCCCGCGAGCTGGGCCGCAAGGGCGTCGTCGTCGGCGACGTGGTCAACCTGGTCGGCGACCTCTCCGGGGACGCCGACACCCTCGCCCGGATCGTCCGGGTCGAGGAGCGCACCTCGGTGCTGCGACGCACCGCGGACGACGACGACCCGTACGAGCGGATCGTGGTCGCCAACGCCGAGCAGCTGGCCATCGTCACCGCCCTGGCCGACCCGGAGCCGCGCCCCCGGCTGATCGACCGCTGCCTGGTGGCGGCCTACGACGCGGGCATGGAGCCGCTGCTGGTGCTCACCAAGTCGGACCTCGCCCCGGCCGCGACCCTGCTGGACTCCTACGCCCCGCTGGGCATCACGTACGTGGTCACCCGCCGCGACGAGCTGGAGACCACCGGCGCCGAGGCCGTCCGGGAGCACCTGCGCGGCCTGTCCACGGTGTTCATCGGCCACTCCGGCGTCGGCAAGACCACCCTGGTCAACGCGCTCGTCCCGGACCGCCAGCGGCAGACCGGCCGGGTCAACGCCGTCACCGGCCGCGGCCGGCACACCACCGTCTCCGCGCTGGCGCTGCGGCTGCCCCCGCCGCCCGGCGCCAAGGCGGGCTCGAAGAAGGCGCTGAACCCCGGCTGGGTGATCGACACCCCCGGCTTCCGCTCCTTCGGCCTCTCGCACATCGACCCGTCCCGGGTCATCCACGCCTTCCCCGACCTGGAGCCCGGCACCGTCGACTGCCCGCGCGCGTGCAGCCACGACGAGCAGGACTGCGCGCTGGACGCCTGGGTCGCCGAGGGCCACGCCGAGGCGGCCCGGCTCTACTCGCTGCGCCGTCTGCTGGCCAGCAAGGAGGGCGAGGCCGACTGAAACCGGCCGCCGTCCGCCCCGGCCCGGGGTTGGTGGCCCGTTCGAGGTGTCGGAGCGGGCCCACCTGGCGATCATAGGAAAGTCGGCCCATACGCGGTCCGACCGTCGATCGACAGGGAGGGCACGGATGGCATGGGCCCTGGTGGTCCTGGCCGGCCTGCTGGAGACCGGCTTCGCGATCAACCTCAAGCTCAGCGAGGGCTTCACGAAGCTCTGGCCCACCATCAGCTTCTGCGTGTTCGCCCTCGGCAGCTTCGGCCTGCTCACCCTCTCGCTGAAGACCCTGCCGGTCGGCCCCGCCTACGCGGTGTGGACGGGCATCGGCGCGGCCGGCACCGCGATCTACGGCATGCTCTTCCTGGGCGAGAGCACCTCGGTGCTCAAGCTGGTCTCGATCTCGCTGGTGATCGCCGGCGTCATCGGCCTCCAGCTCAGCGGCACGAGCCACTGAGCGGCACCGCACACCGGGCGGGCGCGCGCCCGTCCCCGCTGCGTCCGCTCCGTCCGCCTCCGTCCGCTGCGTCCGCTCCGCGAGCCCGGCTGTGCCGATCGGGGCGGGCTCGCTAGGGTTTCGGACATGGCCGATTACCACGACGACCTCCGACTCGCCCATGTCCTCGCCGACTCGGCCGACTCGGTCACCCTGGAGCGCTTCCGCGCGCTCGACCTGAAGATCGAGACCAAGCCCGACCTGACCCCGGTGAGCGACGCCGACAAGGCCGCCGAGGAGCTCGTGCGCAGCGTGCTCCAGCGCGCCCGTCCGCGCGACGCCGTCCTCGGCGAGGAGTTCGGCCTCCAGGGCTCGGGCCCGCGCCGCTGGGTGATCGACCCGATCGACGGCACCAAGAACTACATCCGGGGCGTCCCGGTCTGGGCCACCCTGATCGCCCTGCTGGAGGACGGCCCGGACGGCGTCGAGCGCCCGGTGGTCGGCATCGTCTCCGCCCCCGCGTTGCAGCGCCGCTGGTGGGCGGCCAAGGGCCTGGGCGCGTTCGGCGGCCGCAGCCTGTCCAAGGCCTCCCGGCTGCGGGTCTCCGGGGTCTCCCGGATCGAGGACGCGTCCTTCTCCTACTCCTCGCTCAGCGGCTGGGAGGAGCGCGGCCGCCTCGACCCGTTCCTGGACCTCACCCGCGCCTGCTGGCGCACCCGCGCGTACGGCGACTTCTGGTCCTACATGATGATCGCCGAGGGCGCCGTCGACATCGCCGCCGAGCCCGAGCTGTCGCTGTGGGACATGGCGGCCAACTGCATCATCGTCGAGGAGGCGGGCGGGCGCTTCACCGGCCTGGACGGCGTCCCCGGCCCCGGCGGCGCCGACGCCGTCGCCTCCAACGGCCTGCTGCACGAGGAGGCCCTGCGCCGGCTCTCCGTCTGAGCGCGGTCGCGGCCCGAACGTGGTCGCGGCCTGAGCAGCGTCGCCATCCGAACGTGGTCGCGGCCCCTTGACCAGTGGGAGCTGGTCAAGGGGCCGCCGTCCTGCCCGGTCCGCGGCTACTGCTTGCGCAGCTCCCGGACGGCCGCGTCCAGCCGCTGCCCGAAGTCGGCGTCGGCCTTGCGGAAGTTGTCGACCGCCCGCTCCACGATGTCCTCGCGGTCGGCGGAGACCTTGGCGATGAAGCCCGACAGGTTGCCGATCAGGCGCTGCTTCTCATCCTCGGAGAGCAGCCGGTACAGGTTGCCGGCCTGCACGAAGTCGTCGTCCTCGGCGTGCGAGGGCGCGGCGTGGGTGCCGGTGAGGCCGTCGACGGCGGTCGCGGCCCACAGCGGGCGGCCGGTCTGCACCGGGCCGCCGAAGCTGTTCGGCTCGTAGTTCTTCTGCCGGCCGTGGCGGCCGTCGTAAAGGTGGCCGTCCCGGCTGTTGGTGCGGGCCTCGGTGGCGTGCGGACGGTTCACCGGCAGGTGGTCGGCGTTGATGCCGACCCGGTAGCGGTGGGCGTCGGCGTACGCGAACAGGCGGCCCTGGAGCATCTTGTCCGGGGACGGGCCGATGCCGGGCACGAAGTGCGACGGGGAGAACACCGACTGCTCGACCTCGGCGAAGACGTTGTCGGGGTTGCGGTTGAGCTCCAGCTTCCCGATCTCGATCGGCGGGTAGTCGGCGTGCGGCCAGACCTTGGTGAGGTCGAAGGGGTTGAAGCGGTAGTTCGCCGCGTCGGCCGCCGGCATGATCTGGACCTGCACCGTCCAGCTGGGGAACTCGCCGCGCTCGATCGACTGGCGCAGGTCGCGCTGGTGGCTGTCCGGGTCCTCGCCGGCGAGGGTGTTGGCCTCGGCCTGGGTGAGGCTGCGGATGCCCTGGTCGGTCTTGAAGTGGTACTTGACCCAGAAGTGCTCGCCGGCCTCGTTCTGCCACTGGTAGGTGTGCGAGCCGTAGCCGTTCATGTGCCGGTACGAGGCCGGGATGCCGCGGTCGCCGAACAGCCAGGTCACCTGGTGGGTGGCCTCGGGCGACAGGCCCCAGAAGTCCCAGACGTTGTCCGCCTCCTGCGAGCCGGTGTACGGGTCGCGCTTCTGGGTGTGGATGAAGTCGGGGAACTTGAGGGCGTCCTTGATGAAGAACACCGGGGTGTTGTTGCCGACGAGGTCGTAGTTGCCGTCCTCGGTGTAGAACTTCAGCGCGAAGCCGCGCGGGTCGCGCACCGCGTCGGCGGCGCCGAGGTTGCCCGCCACGGTGGAGAAGCGCAGGAAGACCTCGGTCTGCTTGCCGATCCCGGACAGGAAGGCCGCCCGGGTCCAGGGCGTCACGTCGGCGGTCACGGTGAAGGTACCGTACGCGCCGGCGCCGCGGGCGTGCACCACGCGCTCCGGGATGCGCTCGCGGTTGAAGTGCGCGAGCTTCTCGAACAGCAGCTGGTCCTGGATGAGCGCCGGGCCTCCGAGGCCCGCCGTCTCGGTGTTCTGGTTGTCGGCGACGGGGGCACCCGCCTCCGTGGTCAGGGTCGGGCGCTGCTCGTCCTGGGTCGTCATGGGAGTGCCTCCGCGGTGTCCGGTCGTGATGACACGATCCTAACTTGGACTTTGTCCAAGTCAACACTGGAACCAATCTCGGAGCTTGACCTACTCTGGATGCCATGAGCGACCTGCTGGAGAGACTGCGCGCACGGGGCTGGCGGCTGACCTCGCAACGCCGGGTCGTGGCCGAGGTCCTGGACGGCGAGCACGTGCACCTCACCGCCGACGAGGTGCACGCCCGCGCGGCGGCCCGGCTGCCGGAGATCAGCCGCGCCACCGTCTACAACACGCTCGGCGAACTCGTCACCCTCGGCGAGGTCCTGGAGGTCGCCACCGACGGCCGCGCCAAGCGCTACGACCCCAACGCGCACCGCGCCCACCAGCACCTGATCTGCTCGGGCTGCGGCGCGATCCGCGACGTCCACCCGCAGGGCGACCCGCTCGCCGCCCTCCCCGCCGCCGAACGCTTCGGCTTCGCCGTCACCGCCGCCGAGGTCACCTACCGCGGCCTGTGCCCGAACTGCCGCCCCTGACCAGGGATTCACACCGATCAGGGAGTCGCACTGATCGGGGCTACGCGCTCAACTCGGCGCTCAGCGCGCCCAGCAGCCGCCCGGCCCGCTCGGCCACCTCGGCCGGCCCGGAGTCGATCGCCCGCCGGCACCAGTTCTCCGCCTGCATCGGCTCCCCCCGGCGCAGCGCCAGCAGCGCCAGGCGCAGCGCCGCCCGGCCGTGCCCGGCATCGGCGGCCCGGGTGTACCAGAGCATCGCCTCGGCCTCGCTGTCCTGCCGGGCCAGCAGCAGCCCCAGGTTGAACGCGGCGCTGCGGCTGCCCGCCTCGGCGGCCCGCCGGTACCAGCTCTCCGCGATCTCCAGCGCCCCGCGCTCGGCCGCCCGCACGCCCATCCGCACCTGCGCCCGGCGGTGCCCGGCGTCGGCGGCCACCGCGTACCAGTGCTCGGCCTCGGCGTCCGCGTCCCCGCGCCGGTCCAGCAGCGAGGCCAGCCGGAACGCGCCCTCGGCCGAACCGCCGGCCGCCGCCTGCCGGTAGCGCTCCAGCGCCCCGGCCAGGTTGCCGCGCTGCTCCTGGACGACCGCGAGCTGCAGGGCCGCCTCGCCGTGCCCCTCGGCCGCGGCCCGCGCGTACCACTCCTGGGCCTGCCGCTGCTCACCGCGACCGGCGTGCAGCACGCCGAGGTTGAACGCGCCGTCCACGCTGCCGGCCTCGGCCGCCTTGGAGAACCAGGGCTGGGCGCCGGACTCGTCGCCGCGCTGCAGCAGCACCACCGCCAGCGCGTTGCAGGCCTCCCGGTGCCCGGCGTACGCGGCCCGGCGGTACCACTGCTCGGCCTGCTGCTCACGGCCCGTCCCGGCGCAGAGCAGGCCGAGGTTGAAGGCGCCGTTCTGGTCGCCCGCGTCCAGGGCGGCGCGGTACCAGCGTTCGGCCGCGGCGGCCTCGCCGCGGCTCGCGTGCAGCGCGCCCAGTGCGTTGGCGGCGTTGCCGTCCCCGGCCTCGGCGGCCTCCTGCCACCACTCGGCGGCGGCCGCCAGGTCCCCGGAGTCGCGCAGCAGGAAGCCCAGCGCGCAGGCCGCGCGCGGTTCCCCGTTCTGCGCGGCCTGCCGGTACCAGCGGGCCGCCTCCTCCAGCAGCGACTGGTCGGTGCGGGAGCGCTCCTCCAGCAGCACGCCCAGGCGCAGCGCGGCGCGGGCGTGGCTGCGCGCGGCGGCGGTGCGGTACCAGGTCTCGGCGGTCTCCTTGTCCCCGGCGGCCTCGCGCATCCGGGCCAGCCGGTAGGAGGCCTCCCGGTGCCCGGCGTCGGCGGAGACCTTGAACCAGCGCTCGGCGCGCACGTCCCGCCGGTGCTCCATCAGGTCGCCCAGGGCGTACGCGCCCAGCGGGTGGCCGTGGTCGGCGGCGTAGTGCAGCCAGTACTCGGCGGCCTCCTCCTCGCCCTGGTCGCGCAGTTGCAGCCCGAGCGCGTGCGCGGCCGGCGCGCTGCCGGCCACGGCGGCCTGGCGCCACCACTGGCCGGCCTCGGCCCGGTGGCCCTGCTGGTGCAGCAGCACGCCGAGGTTGTTGGCGGCGGCGCGCACCCCGGCGGCCGCGGCCGCGCGCAGGTAGGGCTCGGCGTCCTCCAGTTCGCCGCGGCGCAGCAGCAGGGTGCCGAGCCGGCAGGCGGCGTCCGGGTCGCCGCCGTCGGCGGCCTGCCGGTGGCGGGCCTCCAGCGCGGCGGACTCGCGGGCGGCGAGGGCGGTCTCGAAGCTGGTCGGGTCGAGGCCGGCCGGGTCGAGCGCGGCGCCGGCGGCCGGCTCCCCGCCGGAGGGCCCGCCGTACGCGCCGACGGCGGCGGCGAACTGACGGGTCGACACGTGGACCAGGCTGTCGGGCCCGTAGCCCGCGGTCGGGGGGCGTTCGGACAGTCCGCTGGTGCGCTGGGCGGGCAGGGCTCCGGGGTGGGCGGCGGTGCTCTCGGGGCTCTCCGCCCAGGCATCGGTGTCCGCCTCGACGGCCGCTGCGGACTTGGCGCCTGACTTGCCGATCAGCCTCATGCCGACTCCCGCTCCCCCAGAGTGTCGCGGCATCGCGCCCCGGCGTGCGGCCGGGAGGACTCCTGGGGAAGGCGCCGGACCCGACGGCCGGTCAGCGGCCGTGCACCGTCCCCCATGTGTCCCATCGTCGCATCACCCAGTACCCGCGTACACCTGCCCCGGCCGAATTCCGGCGGGGCTGACCCGAAGCCGACGAAATTGCTTCGGCGCTTTGTCGATTTCCCGACACTTCAACCCCACAAACCCCGCTGCCGTCGTCCTTGGCGACGGTCGATAGTACCGGAGCGGTTCCCGCCGCTTCCGGGCGAGAACGGCGCGCCTCCGGGCGGGCGGGACGGGAAACACCAGAGGCCCGGAGGAAGGATCCTCCGGGCCTCTGGCCTTTGTAGCGGGGACAGGATTTGAACCTGCGACCTCTGGGTTATGAGCCCAGCGAGCTACCGAGCTGCTCCACCCCGCGTCGGTGGTTGAACCATAGCACGGACGCGGGGTGGAACGGAAAACGGTTGCCGCAGCTCAGCGGGCCGGGCTGCGGGCCACGGCCTTGGCCAGGGCCAGGGCCAGGGCCAGGGCCGTAGCCAGGGCCCTGGCTACGGCTGCGGGCTGGGCGAGCCGCCGCTCGTGGCACCCGGGGCCGGAGTGCCGCCCGGGGCGGGCGCCGGGGTGCCGCCGCCGGCCGCCGCGATGGCCTTCAGGGCGTCGCCGAGCGCCTTCTGGGCGGTGCCGTAGGCCGCCCAGTCGCCGTTCTTGATCGCGACCTGGCTGTCGTTGTACGCCTTCTGCGCGTCCGAGATCGCCTTCTGGAGCTCCGGCGAGACCGTCCCGCCCGGTGCCGGCGTGGTGGGCGTCGTCGGGGTGTTCGGGGCCGTCCCGGTGCCCGGGTTGGACGGCGCGGTCGGGGTGGTCGACGGGGGCGCCCCGCCGAACACCTTCTTCAGCGCGGCCTCCAGGGTGTCCTCGAACGCCACGTTGTCGTCCCCGTACACCGCCAGGACCTTCTGCATCGTCGGGTACTTGGCGCCGCGGCCGCGCACGTACACCGGCTCGATGTTGAGCAGTCCGCCGCCGACCGGCAGGGTCAGCAGGTTGCCGTACTCCAGCTCCGCGTCCCCGCCGCTCTTCAGGGCGAAGATCTGCGAGGCCACCTCCTGGCGGGAGTTGAACTTCGACTGCACCAGGCCGGGGCCGGGGGCGCCGCTCTCGCCCGTCATCTTCAGGATGCGGATCTTCCCGTAGTCCTCGCCCGGGTCCGCGTTGACGGCCATGAAGGCCGCCAGGTTGGGCCGCTGGTTGGGCACGAAGGTGCTGGTGAGCGAGAAGCTCGCGGTGGTGGTGTCCGGCATCCGCACCGTCACGTAGTACGGCGGCTGGACCTGCTTGGTGTCGCTGGTCGGGTCCACCGGGACCTGCCAGATGTCACTGCCGTTGAAGAAGGAGTTGGCGTCGGTGACGTGGTACTGGCCGAGCAGGTCGCGCTGCACCTTGAACATGTCCTGCGGGTAGCGCAGGTGCGGCAGCAGGCTCTGCGGGATGTCCGCCTTGGACTCGACGGTGCCGGGGAAGGCCTTCATCCAGGTCTTCAGGACCGGGTCCTTGTCGTCCCACTGGTAGAGCTTCACCTCGCCGGTGTAGGCGTCCACCGTGGCCTTGACCGAGTTGCGGATGTAGTTGACCTGGTTGGCGGCGCTCAGCAGCTCACCGCGCTGGTTGGTCAGCGAGTCCTTGGTGGCGGCGCCCAGCGTCGTCTTCGAGGAGAACGGGAAGCCGTCCGAGGTGGTGTAGCCGTCCAGCACCCACAGCACCCGGCCGTCCTCCACCACCGGGTACGGGTCGGCGTCGATCGACAGCCACGGCGCGACCTTCTCCACCCGCTCCTTGGGCGTCCGGTTGTAGATCACCTTCGCGCCGTCGGTGATCGCCCCCGCGTAGAGGATCTGCGGCTCGGCGAAGCGCACCGCGTACGCGGCCCGGGTCAGCGGGTTGTCCAGCGAGACCCCGCTGCCACCGGTGTAGGTGTACTCGGCGTTCTGGCCGGTCTTGGGATCGGTGTAGTCGATCTCCTTGTTCGCGCCGCCGACGATCGAGTACGTGGTGGTCTTCTCGCCGTAGTAGATCCGCTGCTGGTAGTCGCCCAGCGTGCCGGTGGCCGGCAGGCCCGACTCGGTGAACACCGGCTGGCCCTTGTCGTCGACCTGGTTGCCCTTGGCCGCCACCGCGCCGTAGCCGTGGGTGTACTTGAAGTGGTCGTTGATCCAGTTGCGCTGCACGCCGTTGAGGTCGAGCTCGCGCAGGCCGATCACGCTGTCCTGCTTGTCCTGCCCGGTGCCGTAGCGGTCCACGTCCAGCGTGTTCGGGAAGGCGTAGTAGTTGCGCTGCTGCTCCAGCGACTGGAACGCCGGCGAGACGACGTTCGGGTCCAGCAGCCGGATGTCCCCGACGGTCTGCGCGTCCGGCTTGAGCGCCTCCGCGTTGGTGGTGCCCTGCGGGGTGTACGGGGTGGTCTGCGCGTCCGCGATCCCGTACGCCTGGCGGGTGGCGTCGATGTTCTTCTGGATGTACGGCGTCTCCTTGGCCTGCTCGTTCGGCTTGACCTGGAACTGCTGCACGATCGCCGGGTACAGCCCGCCGATCAGCACCGCCGACAGCACCATCAGCCCCAGACCGATCAGGGCCGGGGCCCAGGTGCGGCGGATCGGGGTCAGGAAGAACAGCACCGCGCAGATGATCGCGACGAAGAACAGGATGGTCTTGGCCGGCAGGAACGCGTTGGCGTCCACGTACCGCAGGCCCGTCCACCCGGAAACGCCCTTGTACGAACCGGTCTTCACCGCCAGCGCGTACCGGTCCAGCCAGTACGCGACGGCCTTCAGCAGCACGAACACGCCCAGCAGCACCGCCAGGTGCCCCTGCGCGCCCACGCTCGCCCGGCGGCCCGGGCCCTGCAGCCGCAGCCCGCCGTACAGGTAGTGCACCAGCGCCGAGGTCAGCAGCGAGACGATCACCGCGCTGAACGCGAAGCCCAGCACGAACTCGTAGAACGGCAGGTCGAAGGCGTAGAACGAGACGTCCATGCCGAACTGGGCGTCCTTCTCACCGAAGGAGGTCGAGTTCGTCCACATCAGCCAGGTCCGCCACTGCCCGGAGGCCGCGGCGCCGGCCACCAGGCCGATCACCAGCGAGATGCCGATCAGCGCCCAGCGCTTGAACGGCGCCAGGCCCGCCCGGTAGCGGTCCAGGCTCTGCTGCTCCACCGACATCGCCGACAGCGGCGGCCGCAGCCGGTGCGCCAGCCAGATGTTGAAGCCGACGATCATCGCCATCAGCAGCCCGAACACCGCGAACAGGCCGATCTTCGTCCACAGCTGGGTGGTGAACACCGAGGAGAAGTGGACCGACTTGAACCACAGCCAGTCCGTCCAGAAGCCCGCGAACATGACGAACAGCAGGAAGAGCACCGCGAGCACGCCCACGGTCAGCAGGGCCACCCGCGCCCGCCTGGAGGGCGGGCCTACCCTGCGCCGGAAACCCGGCCCTGAGCGTTCGGGCATCTGGAAGACCACGGTGGCACCTCGGCAGTGTCGGCTGAATGGGGTCGGTCGTCAGAGAAACTTAACCAGGCTTTGGCCGAGTTCCCACCGTTAGCAGACGGTTACGACGGTCGCCCGCCCGGCGAGCGGGCCCCGCCCGACGTGTGAGGATTGGGGCATGTCCGACGCGTCTGAACTGAACAACTCCCCCGACGACGTCTCCAAGCTCCCGGCCGCCACCCCGCTGACCCGGGCCGCGCTGGAGATCGACGAGTACGCCGCCACCCTCGGCTGGGACCTCCCGGCCCGGCTGTTCGCCCTGGTGGACAGCGCCGCCCTGCGCAAGGCCAACCCGAAGATCGCCAAGCAGCTCGGCCTCGCCGAGGGCGACGAGGCCGGCCTGACCCCGATCGAGCAGGACGAACTGCCGGCCGGCATGGAGCTCGACAAGTTCCTCGGCACCATCGCCTGGCCTGACTCCGTGGCCGGCTGCGCCCTGGTCGTCGAGCGCCTGATGCTGCCGCCGGGCGCCGAGCAGTCCCGCCCGCGGGGCGCCTCCGACGCCCAGCTCGCCGAGTGGGTGGCCAACCACCCCAAGCGCGAGGAGGTGCGGATCACCGCCGCGGTGCTGCGCGACGGCAAGAAGGAGATCGCCCTGCGGCTGCGTTCCAAGGACGTCGCCCGCGAGGTGCTGACCGGCCCCGACCTGGTGCCCGGCCTGACCGACGCGCTGCTGGCGACCTTCTCCTGACGCCCTCCGGCCGGCTCCCCTTTCGGGGGCCGGCTCCCCCGGCGGCCGCTCACCCGGTGGCTGCCGGGGCGGCCGGGCGACATCGGCCGGCCGGCGTCGGCCGGGCGACGGTTCGGCGCCCGCCGGGCGGCTAGCCGGCGGCGCAGGACGGCAGCGCGGAGGTCTGCCCGGAGCGGACCTGCTCCAGCGACTTCAGCGCGCCGTCCAGCGTCTCCGCCTTGATCAGGGTCAGCCCGGACGGGACGTTCTTGGTCGCCTCGGCGCAGTTCGAGGACGGCGTGAAGAAGTACTCGGCCCCGGCGTCCCGGGCCGCGATCAGCTTCATGGAGATGCCGCCGATCGGGCCGACCTTGCCGTCGTCGTCGATGGTCCCGGTGCCGGCCACGAACTTGCCGCCGGTGAGGCCGCCGCCCGGGGTGAGCTTGTCGATGATGCCGAGCGAGAACATCAGGCCGGCGCTCGGGCCGCCCACGTCCTGCAGGCCGATGTCGATCTGGAACGGGTAGGTGTGCCGGATCCCGGTGCCGATGCCCACCACCGCGAGCTCCGCCCGCTCGGCGGGGGCGTTCGGGTCGAGGTCCTTGGCCCGTACGGTCGGGACGGTGACGTCGGTCTTCCCGCCCGGCGCGGCGGCGCCGTTCGCGTCCTTGACCCGCGGCACGACGGTGAAGACCGCCGACTCGCCCGGCTTGTGCTTGGTGACGGCCGCGACCACCTGGTCGACCGAGCCGGCCGGCGTGCCGTCCACCGCCACGATCTGGTCGCCCGCGTGCAGCCGGCCCTCGGCCGGGGCGCCCGCGGTGACCGACTTGACGATCAGCTCGCTGCCGACCGGGATGCCCAGCTGCTTGAGCGCCGCGGTGCGCGCGCTGTCCTCGGAGGAGGCGAACTCCTCGGCGTTCTGCTTCTTGGCCTCCGCGTCCGACTGCCCCTTGGGGTAGACGTTGTCGTGCGGCACCACCAGCACGTCGTCCCGCAGCCAGCCGACCACCGCGTTGACCAGGCTGGGCTCGTACTTGGCCCCGGTGACCTGGACGGTGGTCATGTTGAGGTGACCGCTCGTCGGGTACGACTCGTGCCCGCTGATGCTGATCACCGGCTTGCCGCCCTGGTTGCCGAGCGTGTTGTACGTCGGGCCCGGGCTCATCTCCGTGTACGGCACCTTCATCAGCACCGAGACGCAGAGCAGCGCTATGAGCAGCAGGGTGGCAGCGAGCATCGTCGCGGAGCGGCGTGGCATGCCTCGACAGTACGGGACGCGCCCGCGGCGACGCCCGCCGGGCTACCTGCCGGAGCCCTCACCGGGGGCGGCCGCGCCCGCGGTGGTGCGCTCCATGGCGGCCATGAAGCGCCGGTGTTCGGCGAGTGAGGCCGGATCCCCGGTGGCCCGCGGCTCCCGCTGGGCCCACACCGCCCAGAGGGCCGCGACCAGGACGGCGACAACCGGAATGATCAACCAGGCGAGCACACCCATACCAGTACTCCCAGCTCGTCGTGTCTATGAGCAGATTAACCACTCCGGCGGACAACGCGGCCGGCGCCATCCGGGTTACGGGACGGCCGATCGGCTCACTTCCAGGGAGTATTCGGAGCGCCGCCAGGGACCCGTTGGAGTGAGACCACGGCGCGCCTGACCCGACGGACGCGCCGGATGTGCCGATCGGTTCCGCCGTACGGACCGCCCTCAGCAGCCACCGGCGCCCACCCACTCCTCCCCGCCGTCGGAGAAGACCTGGTGCTTCCAGATCGGCACCTCGTGCTTGAGGTCGTCGATCAGCCGACGGGCGGCCGCGAAGGCCTCGCCGCGGTGGGCGCAGGAGACGGCGACGATCACGGCCTTGTCGGTGATCTCCAGCCGGCCCACCCGGTGGACCGCGGCGAGCGCCCGGACCGGGAAGTCGGCGACCACCTTCTCGGCGATCCGGCGCATCTCCTGCTCGGCGGTCGGGTGGCAGCTGTACTCCAGCGCGGAGACCGACTTGCCGCCGTCGTGGTCCCGGACCGTCCCGACGAAGACGGTGGTGCCGCCGGCCGCGTCGTCGCCGACCGCCTCGTACACCTCGTCCAGCGAGAGCGGGGTGTCGCGGACGGCGATCAGGCGGATGGGGTCGTGGTTCTCGGACATGACCCCATGATTCCCCATCCGGGACGCTGCGGGGCAAGCACTTTCCGCATCACGACGGCAAAATTTCGCATCGTGAGAATCACTGCCCCCCGCCCGACTGCCCGCCCGACCGACTGCCCCGACTGCCCCGACCGACTGCCCGACCGACCGCCCGACCGGACGGGGACCGGTCAGGACCGGCCGGTCAGAACCGCCGCCGCTTGCGGGCCCGGCGCACCAGCGCCGCCGTACCGACCAGCGCCACCGTCGCCCCGGCCGCCCCCAGACTGGTCGCCGCCTCCTTGCCGCCCAGCCGCCGCCCGGCCACCGCGTGCTTGCCGGACACCTGCTCCAGCAGCTCGGCCAGCACCTGCTCGTTGGTGTGCGCCGGGCGCCAGCCCGCCTCGTGCAGCCGGCTGCCCGACACCACCCACGGGTACATCGTGTACGCCAGGTCCCCGGCCGGGGCCGGGGTCAGGCCCAGCCGGTGCAGCCGCGCCGCCGTGCCGAGCGCCAGCGAGGCGGGCAGCTCCATCCGGCGGATCCCGGACAGCCGCTCCACGTCCTCCTGCTCCAGCCAGCCGTCGCAGCCGACCGTCACCTCGCCCTCGACCAGGCCCAGCGCCGCGTACTCCAGCGCCGCCGCCAGGTCGTCCACGTGGCAGAACTGCCAGCACGGCCGGGAGCCCGCCACCACCAGCAGCCGGGGCGCCTCGAAGTGCCGGGTCAGCACGGTGTCCACGCCGGGGCCCACCACCACGGCCGGGCGCAGCACCGTCACCTGGAGGCCCGGGTGGGCGCGCGGCGCCCGGCGGGCCAGCCGCTCGATCTCCAGCAGGTCCCCGACCAGCGAGGCCTCCTCGGTGGCCCGCAGCTCGGAGTCCTCCGCCAGCGGCACCTCGTTGTCGGCCAGCGCGCCGTAGACCATCGCCGAGGTGCACAGCACCACCCGGTGCACCCCGGCGGCCGCGGCCGCCGTCAGCACGGTCTGGGCGCCGCGCACGTTGTAGGCGCTGCGGGCCCGGGCGTCGGACTCCATGCCGAAGTCCATCGCCAGGTGCACCACCACGTCCACGCCGGCCAGCCGTTCGGCCACCGCCGGGTCGCGCACGTCGAGCACCCGCCACTGCACACCGGGCACGTCACCGCGCCGGTCGTCCACCGCGAGGACCTTGCGCACGTGCGGCGAGGCCACCAGCCGGGCGGCCACCCGCTCGCCCAGCACCCCCGCGGCACCCGTGACCGCCACGGTCAGCGGCCGTCCGCCGTAGGCTGGAGGCGGCGACGCCGTGGTGTCCGACGCGTCCTCTCCTCCGGTCAGCCCAGAGCGAACGTCCGAGGGCGGGGAACTCACCGGCCATCCTCCACGGTTAGCTTTATGTGCGTACGGACGTGTGTCACGTACGTCCATCCTGCCCGAGGCGAAGGCCCGGCGGTGCACCCGGCGCGGGCCTGCCGCGCGGGAGCCGCCCCCGAGTCCCCCACTCCGCCGCCGTCCCGGGCGCAGACTTTTCCGCCACACCCGCATGACGGCCGACCGGATCGAGGACCCCGTGAGCGACCTTCCCTTCGGATTCGGCGTTCCGCCCGAGGAGCCCGAGGACGGCAAGGCCAAGCCCGACGACGCGCAGAAGAAGAAGGACCAGGAGCAGTCCGGCGGCGGCCCGCAGCCGTTCGGCTTCGGCGGCGGCAACCCCTTCGGCGCGATCTTCGGCATGCCCGGCGCCCCGGGCGGCCCCGGCGGCGCCGGTTCCGACAACCCCTTCGCCGCGATGTTCGGCGGCATGAACCCGGGCGACCTCGGCGCCGCCTTCCAGCAGCTCGGCCAGATGCTCTCCTTCGAGGGCGGCCCGGTGAACTGGGACCTCGCCAAGAACATCGCCCGCCAGAGCGTGGTCGCCGAGCCCGCCGAGGGCAAGAGCAAGGACCGCTCGGTCAGCGCGGCCGAGCGCTCCGCCGTCGCCGAGGCCGTCCGCCTGGCCGACCTCTGGCTCGACGGCTCCACCGAGTTCCCCTCCGGGGCCGGCACCGCCGTCGCCTGGAGCCGCGCCGAGTGGATCGAGGCCACCCTGCCGGTCTGGAAGGACCTGGTGGACCCGGTCGCCGAGCGGGTCGGCAACGCCATGGGCGGCGTCCTGCCCGAGGAGATGCAGGCCATGGCCGGCCCGCTGATGGGCGTGATGCGCTCGATGGGCGGCGCCATGTTCGGCACCCAGATCGGCCAGGCGCTCGGCGCGCTCGCCGCCGAGGTGGTCGGCTCCACCGACGTCGGCCTGCCGCTCGCCCCGGCCGGCAAGGCCGCGCTGCTGCCGCAGAACGTCGCCGAGTTCGGCGAGGGCCTGAACGTGCCCGCCGACGAGGTCCGGCTCTACCTCGCCCTGCGCGAGGCCGCCCACCAGCGGCTCTTCGCCCACGTGCCGTGGCTGCGGGCCCACCTGCTGGGCGCCGTCGAGGCCTACGCACGCGGCATCAAGGTCGACACCTCCCGGATGGAGGAGCTCGTCGGCCAGCTCGACCCGAGCAACCCGGAGGCGCTCCAGGAGGCGCTGGCCGGCGGCCTGCTCCAGCCCGAGGACACCCCCGAGCAGAAGGCCGCACTCGCCCGCCTGGAGACCGCGCTCGCGCTGGTCGAGGGCTGGGTCGACGCCGTCGTGCACGCCGCCGCCGCGCCGCACCTGCCGCAGTCCGGCGCGCTGCGCGAGACCGTCCGCCGCCGCCGCGCGGCCGGCGGGCCCGCCGAGCAGACCTTCGCCACCCTGGTCGGCCTGGAGCTGCGCCCGCGCCGGCTGCGCGACGCCTCCCGCCTCTGGGCGCTGCTCGCCGACGCCCGCGGCATCGAGGGCCGCGACGCGCTCTGGGAGCACCCGGACATGCTGCCCACCGCCGCCGACCTGGACGACCCGGACGCCTTCGTGCACCGGGGCTCCGGCGACGACCTGGAGGGCGGCATCGACTTCGACGCGTTCGACAAGCTGCTCGGCGAGGCCGCGGCCGGCAAGCCCGACCTCACCAAGAAGGACGAGCAGCCGGGGACCGACGAGGACGGCACCGACGGAAAGGGCGAGCCCACCGCATGACGACGAGCGAGACGCCCGCCACCGGGACGCCCTCCACCGGAACCTCCGGCGCCGGGGCCTCCACCACCGGCCTGCACGCGGACGCCGTCCGCACGCTGAGCGGGTGGCGGCCGGCCGACCCGGACCAGGAGCAGCTGCGGCTGGACTACCTGGAGCACCTGGCCGCACAGCCCGAGGGCCTGTACCGCTCCTGCCTGCCCGCGCACATCACCGCGAGCGCGGCCGTCGTCGACCCGGAGGCCGGGCGGGTGCTGCTCACCCTGCACCCCAAGGTCGGCATGTGGCTCCAGATGGGCGGGCACTGCGAGCCCGGTGACCGCGGCCTCGCCGAGGCCGCGCTGCGCGAGGCCGTCGAGGAGTCCGGCATCCCCGACCTGGTGCTGCTGGAGAGCGACGGCGCCCCGGTGCCGGCCAAGCTGGACCGGCACCTGGTCCGCTGCACCGGCAAGGACCGGCCGGAGAACACCCACCTGGACGTCCAGTACATCGCGCTGGCCCCGGCCGGCGCCCAGGCACTGATCAGCGAGGAGTCGCTGGACCTGCGCTGGTTCGACTACGACCGGCTGCCGGAGCTCACCGACCACTCGGTGCGCGACCTGGTGGCCCGGGCGCGGCAGCTGACCGGCTGAGGTGTGACACCGGAAGGGGGCGCGGACCTGTTGGCCGCGCCCCCTTCCGTCGTTCCTCCCGGTCGGACCGGCCGGGTGCGCGCCGAGCCCGGACTCGTACCACCGGGCCCACTCGCGTCACCGGCCACTCGTGCCGCCGGCCTCTCGCTCCGTCGGCCTCCCGCGCCACGACCTCTCGCACCACCCGCCGCTCGCGCCGCAGCGGCCTCAGCCGCACGAGGCGGCCGGGTCCGACCCGGTCGGCGCCGGGTCCGCGTGCCGCGCGCCGGGGATGTGCGGCAGCCGGGCGGCGGAGACCACGCCCTCCAGGTAGCCGCGGGCCCGCTCGGTCCGCGGATAGGCCTCCAGCAGGGCCCAGAACGCCGGGCCGTGGTCCGGCACCAGCAGGTGCGCCAGCTCGTGCAGCAGCACGTAGTCCAGCACGTACTCCGGCATGCCTTGAAGACGGTGGGAGAGCCGGATCGTCCCCTCGCTGGGGGTGCAGGAGCCCCAGCGGGAATTCTGGTTGGTGACCCAGCGGACCTGGCTGGGCCGGGCGCGATCGTCCAGATAGTCGGCCGACAGCTCGCGGGCCCGGGTCATCAGGGCCTCGTCACCGGGGATCCGCCGGGACTCCTGGGCGGCGAGCTTCTCCAGCATCTGCGCGACCCAGCGCTGCTCCTCGGCGTGCGACATCCGGGCCGGGATCAGCACGACGGTGCGGTCGCCCTCGCGGTAGGCGGAGACCGTACGGCTGCGGCGGGCGCTGCGGCGCACCTCGACCCGGCCGCGGTCGTGCGCCTCGGGGGCCGTGGCACCGGCGGGCGGCGGCTGCGGTGGGCCCGGCCTCGGCTGCTGCCGCTGGTCGGGGCGCCCGCGCGTGTTCGGCGCCGCGACCTGCGACCCGGACGCCGCACGGGCACGCCGACGCGACGCCGGTGGATGGGAGTCCCGCTCGGCTGCCATGGCACACGACGTTACCCGGTACCACGGACAGAAGTCCGCTGCCATGGCCGGAATCTTTCATGGAGTGATCGCGAACGAAAAGTCGACGGGGGGTGTCCGGAAACCGACGCCGAAGGGGATGGCCAGTTATCCACAGGGCGTGCGAACGGATCTTGTGATCATGAGCACGGACCTGTGGATAACTTTCTGCACGAGGCCGGCGCGATAGGGCAAGCTGCGGTCAGCCGTCCGGAAACGATCGGAAGGGAGATCGTCGTGCGCCTCGCCATCAAGCCCGCGCTGTCCCGCAGCTGGCGGGACTCGGAGACCCTGCAGTTCGGCACCGTCACCCGGTTCGCCGGGGTGCTCGGCAACGCCGACAAGACCCTCTGCGACTTCCTCGCGCTGCTCGACGGAACGCGGGACCGACCGGAGCTCCTCGACGAGGGCGAACGCATCGGGCTCGGCCGCGAACCGGCCGACACCCTGCTCACCGGCCTGGAGGAGACCGGTCTGCTGGACGACGCGGAGGCCGGCCGCCGTGCGCTGGCCCGCTTCCCCCCGCAGCAGCGGGACCTGCTCGAACCCGACCTCGCCTCGCTCTCCCTGGTCCACTCCGGGCCGGGCGCCGCTCCGGCGGTCCTCGGCCGCCGGGCCGACGCGCGGATCGAGGTGCGGGGCGCGGGCCGGGTCGGCGCCGCCGTGGCGGCGGTGCTCGCGGCGGGCGGCACCGGCACGGTCACGGTCGCGGACTGCGGCCGGGTGAAACCCGGTGACTGCTCCCCCGCCGGGCTGCCACCCGGAGACGTCGGACGGCTGCGCTCGACGGCGGCCAGGGAGACGGTGCAGCGCGCCACGGGACGGCCTCCGGTGCCCGTGCCCCGGCGCCGCCCAGGGGACCCGCCACCGGACTTCGTGGTCCTCGCGCCGCGGGACGGCAGCGCCGCCTTCGCCGGCGGGACGTACGAGGCCCGGCTGCTGCTGCGGGCCGGGGTGCCGCACCTCTACGTGGGCGTGGTCGAGGAGTTCGGCGTCATCGGGCCGCTGGTGATCCCCGGGATGTCGGCCTGCGGGCACTGCCTGGTACTGCGGCGGGAGGACGAGGACGCCGCCTGGCCGCGGGTCCTGGCCCAGCTCGCCGACGGAGGACCCGGACGAGCCCGGAACCCGGCCTGTGACACGGCGCTGGCGACGGCGGTCGCCGGACTGGCGGCACTGCACGTCCAGGTGTACCTGGACGGCGGCCGGCCGCCGAGCGTGGACGGCTGGTGCGAGGTCTCGGCCGGGGACGGCATGCCAAGGCGCCTGCGGCTGCGCGGGCACCCGGACTGCGGCTGCCTGTGGCAGCCGCTGCCGCCGGGCTGAGGAGCGGAGGGAGCGAGGAGAGGAGAGGAGAACGAGTCCGACGGGAGCGGGCCCGGCGGCTGCACGGCTCGGCAGCCTCCGGCCTCCCCACGGCACCACGGGCACCCACCCGGCCATACGAGCCGATGGCCAGGTGAGCCCGCGGTCCCGACGAACCCCCGACCGGGGTCGACGCCCCACGGGCAGGCCCGAGGTCTCTGCTGGCTCGCGCCCTGCCCTGGGCAGGGCGCGAGCCGACAGGGAACGGGGAGCCACCCCTCGGGGTACGAGGTGCGCGGGTGGTGGGTGTGGTGGGTGTGGTGGGCGGTGGGCGGTGGTGGGTGGTGGGCGGTGGTGGGTGGCGCGGGTGGGGTGGGGGGGAGGGGGGAGGGGCCCCGGAGAACAGGAAGCAACGCAACCCCACGCAGGAAGTCGGCCCAGCCGACTTCCTGCGCACACCCCCCAGACCCCACCCGCGCCACCCACTCACCGGACCAAGCCGCCCAACTCCCCGCAAAGCGAGGCCGCTCCCGGCCCGCCCCACGGAATTCCGGGGGGCACGCAGCGGGGAGCGGGCACAATGGCGTAGAGATGGTCGGCCGTCCGGAACCGGGGGGCCAGGGATTGGAGGCCCGGGGTGAGCGATCTTCCGCGCAAGGCAATGACCCGCACGGCACGGCTCGCCGCCCTGCCGCTGGGGATAGCCGGACGCGCCACGCTCGGCCTGGGCAAGCGGATCGGCGGCCGCTCCGCCGAGGTGGTCACCGCCGAGCTCCAACAGGCCACCGCGGACCAGCTGTTCAAGGTCCTCGGCGAACTCAAGGGCGGGGCGATGAAGTTCGGGCAGGTGCTGTCCGTCTTCGAGGCCGCGCTGCCCGAGGAAGTGGCCGGTCCGTACCGGGCGGCACTCACCAAGCTCCAGGACGCCGCTCCCCCGATGCCCGCCGCCAAGGTGCACACCGCGCTCGCCCAGCGGCTCGGCGACGACTGGCGCGGGCTGTTCCGGGAGTTCGACGACCGGCCCGCGGCCGCCGCCTCGATCGGCCAGGTGCACAAGGCGGTCTGGCACGACGGCCGTGAGGTCGCCGTCAAGGTGCAGTACCCGGGCGCGGGCGACGCGCTGCTCGCGGACCTCTCGCAGCTGAGCCGGGTGGCCTGGCTGCTGGGCCCGCTGATCCCGGGGCTGGACATCAAGCCGCTGATCACCGAGCTGCGCGAGCGCGTCTCGGAGGAGCTGGACTACGAGCTGGAGGCGCAGGCCCAGCGCCGGCACGCCGAGGAGTTCACCGACGACCCGGACATCGTGGTGCCGGGCGTGGTGGCCCAGGCCGACCAGGTGCTGGTCACCGAGTGGATGGCCGGTACCCCGCTGGCCGAGGTGATCGCGGGTGGCACCCAGGAGGAGCGCGACCGCGCCGGGCAGCTGCTGGCCCGGTTCCTGTTCGCGGGCCCGTCCCGGACGGGTCTGCTGCACGCGGACCCGCACCCGGGCAACTTCCGGCTGCTGAAGGACGACGGCCCGGTGGCGGGCTGGCGGCTGGGGGTGCTGGACTTCGGCACCGTGGACCGGCTGCCCGGCGGGCTGCCCTCGCCGATCGGGGCCTCGCTGCGGATGGCGCTGGCCGGGGACGCGGCGGGTGTGCTCCGGATGCTGCGCGAGGAGGGCTTCGTGAAGCCCTCGATCCGGCTGGATCCGGACGCGGTGCTGGACTACCTGCTGCCGATCATCGAGCCGGCCGCGGTGGAGAACTTCCACTTCACCCGGACCTGGATGCGCGCCCAGGCGGCCCGGATCGCCGATCCGCGCTCGCCCGCCTACAACCTGGGCAAGCAGCTGAACCTGCCGCCCGCGTACCTGCTGATCCACCGGGTGACGCTGAGCACCATCGGGGTGCTCTGCCAGCTGGGTGCCAAGGCCCCGTTCCGGGCCGAGATGCTGGAGTGGCTGCCCGAGTTCGCCGAGCACCCGTCGGCGAGGCCGGCGCAGCCCACCGAGCCCGCCCGGGCCCGCAAGGACTGACCCCGGCACCGCGGCCCGGGCTCACAAGGGCTGACCCCGGCACCACGACAACGGCCGCAGGCCGCTCCCCGGCGACGGGGGGCGGCCTGCGGCACGACGGGGGTGGACCGGAGTCCGGGAGGGCCTGTCGAGGCCCCGGAGGACGGCGCTACATCAGCGCCACGGCGAGCGCCTTGCGGGCCCGCATCGAGGCCCGCTCGGCCCGCTGCTTGAGCCTGCGGGCCCGGGCGACCCGGCTGACGAGCCGTTGGTTCTCGGCCTCGTGCATCCTGTCTTGCATATGGGCACGGGCCAGGGATTCGTGGAGGAGTTGCATCTCGAGGATCCTGTTCTGGGTCTGACGTTCGGTGGCCTGCTCGGCGCGGGCGGTGGGATCGACGGCGGCGGGGTTCATGTGGTGGTCCTGCTCGTGGTGCTTGTTCGGGAACGGAATGCGGGCTGCGGCGTCGGCCTTGGCGGCGGCGATCCGCACGGATCGGCGGAGGGCGCTGTCCAGCGGGGGCTGCTCTCCCCGGCGGACGACCCTGGGCTCGTGGGCGGGGTTCACGCCATGACCTCGGTCTTGCGCGGACGGCCACGGGGACGCTTGCGGGCCACGACGACGCCCTGGACGAACAGCTCGCCACCCCAGACGCCCCACGGCTCGCGCCGCTCCAGGGCGCCGGCCAGGCAGGACTCCTTCACCGGGCAGGTGCCGCAGAGGGACTTCGCGTACTCGACGTCGGCCGGCGTCTCGGCGAAGAAGACCTCGGGGTCGAAGGCGCGGCAGGGGATGGGGAGACCGAGGGACTCGGCCTGCTCGATCGAGCTGAGCTGCATGGAAAGAACCTCCGGGGGGTCGGCCTGGTCGGCCTTGGTGATCTGGCTTGTCGGCGGTACGGACGGGGTGGGCGGTGTGATGACCGTGGACACTGTGGGCGTCTTCCTCGTCTTCTCAGTGGTTCCGGCCCAGGTGACTGGTGGTGCTGGGCCGGAGGCCCCGGGGGGCCTGGGTGGTCTTGCGTACCGGACAAAACAGAAGGGCCGCGGATCCCGGTGTGACGGGTTCCGCGGCCCTGGAGGTGCCGACCTGAGGCTGGCTCAGGTTCGTTCTCTCCAGGGTTCAGGGCCGCGGAAGGCCTGCATCCGGAAGGCCTTGGCGCCCGTGAAGGCGGCCATGGCCTGGTTAATCAGCTGCTCGTTCTGCTTCTGGGTGTTTCCGGCACCGATGACCTGCGCATAGCCGCCATGCATGGCGGCGGCTACGGCCGCCTTCGGTGCCTGGGTCGGTCGCTCATCGCGCAGGGAGCACGACGTGCCGAACGACGCCCAGTCACGGGACAGACCGGTCTCGACAAAGGTGCCGTCGACGCTCCTGCTGCCCGTGAGGCACAGCTCAGTGTGTCCAGGAGCACTGACAACGGGGGCGACGGAGACACCGGTGGTGTCGAGACCCAGACCGGTTCCACCGAGCTCGGCGAGCGCCCGCAGACGGGCGGCACGCAGGGAGGCAGCGACAACGGTCTGGCCAGTCATTTTGGTGATCATGATGTTTCCCACTGTCTTCGCCTCCTCTCGGCGTCTCGCGGAGCCTGGTCTCCCTGGCTCCGAATGTTCGGATGTCTGTCTCGGTAAAACTGGGTGAAGCTCTCGGGCGAGGGGCGTCAGCACAGGTTTCACCCCGTGCGACCGCGTCCCCTTGACCGCTCCGGCAGGCTATTGCGCTCCCGGTACGCGGCGCAAACTATTTTTCACGCGAGTTCTTCGGCGCGTCACACAACGGGTTCCGAAACCCTCGAAGCGGCCCCCTGGACCGCGCCCGGACCGGCTCACGCCGGATCGGCCGAACCGCCGTCCTCGACGTCGTCCGGATCCTCCTCGGGCTCCTCCCCCGCACACAACGAGAGCACGGCCGCCCCGTACTTGTCCAGCTTCATGGCGCCGACCCCGGAGATCGCGGCCAGCTCCCCGCGGTCCGCGGGCACGTCCTCGGCGATCGCCATCAGCGTGGCGTCGGTGAACACCACGTAGGCCGGCGCGCCCTGCTTCTTCGCCTGCCGGGCCCGCCACTCGCGCAGCCGCTCGTACAGCCCCTCGTCCATCGTGGACGGGCAGCTCTCGCAGCGGCGCAGCTTGCGCTCGACGGCGTCGGTGAGCGCCTTGTCGCAGACCCGGCACTTGACCGGTCCGCGGACCCGCCGCGCGGCGGAGCGCTCGCCGGGCTCGACGCCCCCTCGCCCGCCGCGCGCGCCGGTGCGCGCGCCGGGGGCGGCGGAGCCGGGGCGCAGCCCGTCCAGGAAGCGGCTGGGCTTGCGGCTGGCCCGGCCGCCCGGGGAGCGGGAGAGTGCCCAGGAGAGGGTGAGGTGCTTGCGGGCGCGGGTGACGCCGACGTAGAGGAGGCGGCGTTCCTCCTCGACCTGTTCGTCGGTCTTGGCGTAGATGATCGGCAGGGTGCCCTCGGTGAGGCCGACCAGGAAGACGGCGTCCCATTCGAGGCCCTTGGCGGCGTGCAGCGAGGCGAGCGTGACGCCCTCGACGGCCGGGGCGTGCTGGGCCGCGGCGCGGGCGTCCAGTTCGGTGACGTAGGCGGCGAGGTCGGTGTCCTGGCCGGCCGCGGTGCGGGTGCGTTCGAACTCCTCGGCCAGCCGGACGAGGGCGGCCAGCGACTCCCAGCGGTCGCGGACGGCGCCGGAGCCGGCCGGGGGCTCGGCGGTGAAGCCGCGGGTGGCCAGGACCGCGCGAACCTGACCGGCCAGGTCGGGGGCGCCGTCGGTGAGCGGGTCGGAGGCGGCCCGGGCGGCGCCGCGCAGCAGTACGCCGGCGTCCCGGACCTCGGGGCGTTCGAAGAACCGTTCGGCGCCCTTGAGCTGGTAGGGGATGTCGAGGTCGGCGAGGGCCTGCTCGTAGACCTCGGACTGCCCGTTGGTGCGGAACAGCACCGCGATCTCGCTGGCGCGCACGCCGGCGGCGAGGAGTTCCCTGATCCGGCGGGCGGTGGTCTCGGCCTCGGTGGGCTCGTCCTCGTACTCGGTGTAGACGGGTTCGGGGCCGGCCTCGCGCTGGGAGACCAGCTCCAGGCGGTGGCGGGCGGCCTCGCCGCGGGCCTGGGCGAGCAGCCCGTTGGCGAGGTGGACGACCTGGGGGGTGGAGCGGTAGTCGCGGACCAGCTTGACCACGGTGGCCCCGGGGTGCCGGTTGCGGAAGTTGAGCAGGTAGTCGGGGGTGGCGCCGGTGAAGGAGTAGATGGTCTGGCTGGCGTCGCCGACGACGCAGAGGCTGGCGCCGCCGTCGGGGCCGGTCCACTGGTCGAGCAGGCGCTGCTGGAGCGGGGAGACGTCCTGGTACTCGTCGACGGTGAAGTGCCGGTACTGGGAGCGGACCTGGTCGGCGATGTCCGGGCGGTCCTCCAGGATGGCGGCGGTGAGCAGCAGGACGTCCTCGAAGTCGATGCTGCCGCGGCGGCTCTTGGTCTCCTCGTAGACGCGGTAGACCTGGGCGGTCTCGGCCGGGTCGCGGGGGGCCTCGCGGCCGGACTTGGCGACGGCCACCGGGTAGTCCTCGGGGGCGATCTGGGTGACCTTGGCCCATTCGATCTCGGCGGTGAGGTCGCGCAGTTCGGTGCGCTGGACGCGCAGGCCGCAGCGGCCGGCCGCCTCGGCGACCAGTTGGACCTTGCGTTCCAGGAGCTGGGGGACGGGGCCGCCGACGGCGCGCGGCCAGAAGTACTGGAGCTGGCGCAGCGCGGCGGCGTGGAAGGTGCGGGCCTGGACGCCGTCGGCGCCGAGCTGGCGCAGCCGGCCGCGCATCTCGCCGGCGGCGCGGGCGGTGAAGGTGACGGCGAGGACCTGCTGGGGGTGGTAGACGCCGCTGCGCACGCCGTAGGCGATCCGGTGGGTGATGGCGCGGGTCTTGCCGGTTCCGGCGCCGGCCAGGACGCAGACGGGGCCCTGCAGGGCGGTGGCGACGGCGCGCTGCTCGGGGTCGAGCCCGGCGAGCACGGCGTCCGGGCCCGTGGCGGCGCCGGGGTCGGCCCAGGGGGAGCCGTGGGGGCCGTCGTAGGGGCTGCCGCTCAAGAGGTCTTCCTGCATGCGTTCCATCCTCTCAGCCCGGTGGGACATCGCGGACGGGGTTGTCCACAGGCCCGGTGCGATCGCAGGATGATCGCTCCGCACGACGGTCGACGGGGTGCCGGAATGCCCGCCGCACGGTGGACGTTGCCTCCGGAGACCGTACGCACCTCTCTTTCGAAGGAGCCCCCTCGATGTCCGGCACCGTGACGATGTACAGCACGACCTGGTGTGGGTACTGCAACCGACTCAAGAGCCAGCTGGAGCGTGAAGGCATCGGCTACACCGAGATCAACATCGAGGAGGACCCGGCGTCGGCGTCCTTCGTCGAGTCGGTGAACAACGGCAACCAGACCGTTCCGACGGTGCTGGTGACGCCGGCCGGCGGCGGCGAGCAGGTCGTGATGACGAACCCGAGCCTGCTGCAGGTCAAGAAGGCCCTGGCGGCCTGAGTCCGCCGGGCCCGGGCCCGCGCGCACCGGGCCCGGGCCGCCGAGGGCCGCCGCGCGTCACGGCGCGTCGGCCCGGGCCGGGTCGACGGGCGTGGCGGGGGCGGGCAGGGTGGTGCGGGCGCCGAGGTCGCCGACCCCGTAGACGAGCCGGCTGCGGTCGGCCGAGTAGCGGGTCTCGATGACCCTGACGGGCCCGCGCCGGTCGTAGGTGACGCGGGTCTGCACCATCAGCGGCACACCGGGGCCGCCCTGGAACCACTGGGCCTCCTCGGGGCCGGGCATCCGCGCGACCAGGTGGTCGACGGCTCCGATCTCGACGCGTCCGAGGGTGGCGAGCACGGCCTCGTCGCCGCCCTCGACGGGGTCGGGTTCCATCAGCGGGGTGCCGGCGGCGAGGCCGGCCCGGTAGTGGCTCTCCTCGATGGAGTACGGCTCGCGGTCGAGCAGCCGCAGCTGGCGGCGGACCACGATGGCCTCGCCGGGGCGCAGTCCGAGCCGTTCGGCGATGTCCACCCGGGCCCGGACGATCATCATCTCGAAGTCGGTGCCGAGTTCCCGTCCGGCCTCGGCGGCTTCGCCGAGGTAGACGGCGGAGGGCGCGGCGAGGCAGTCGCGCGGCGCGGGGGTGAGGCCGGGCCCGTAGGCGCGGTGGTCCAGGACGGGGTGTTCGCGCAGGTAGGTGCCCTTGCCCTGGAGGCGGACCAGGCGGCCCTCGTTGACCAGGACGTCGACGGCGAGCCGGACGGTGTTGCGGGCGACGCCGTACTGGCGCTCCAGTTCGCTCTCGACCGGCAGGGCGGCGTCGGCGGTGAACTCGCCCTCGGCGATCCTGCGGCGCAGGTCGGCGGCGAGGCGCTGGTATTTGGGGGATTGGGCGGTGCCCCGGGGGATTGTCACCCTCGTGAATGTAGCGAGCACGGCGAGCCGGTTTCAGCGGTTTCCGGCAATATCGTCCGTGCGGGTTGACAACGGGCCCGCACAGGCCCCTCCTGGTAGCAGAACTGGCCCGTCCGGATACGAACAGCGGGTCGTGGCGAATGCGGGATGGGATCGGAGAGAAAAAGGGGGGCGCGTTGAATTTGCCACGCGCCCCCTTTCACCCGAGCCGTTTCCTACGATCCGTTTCCTACGACGCGTTTCGTACCGGCCATTTCCGGCGGGCTGCCGGCGCACCGCGCAGCCCGCCGACGCCCCGCGCAGCCGCCGATGCCCCGGTCAGCCGCGGCGCACGCGGACCCACCCGCGCCCGCGGACCTACCAGCGCGCCGCCGAGGGCAGCGGTTCGCCGTACCAGAGCTCGACCAGGTGCCGGGCGATCGAGATCCCGGACGGCGGCAGGATCTCGCCCGCCTCCATCCCGGCCCGCAGCTCCTCGCGGGAGAACCAGCGCGCCTCGGCCAGCTCCTCGCCGTCCACGGTGATCTCGGTGCCGCCGGGCAGCGCCTTGCCCAGGAAACCGAGCATCAGGCTGGACGGGAACGGCCAGGGCTGGCTGGCGACGTAGCGCACCTCGCCGACCCGCACGCCCGCCTCCTCGTGCACCTCGCGGGCCACCGCCTGCTCGATCGACTCCCCCGGCTCGACGAAGCCGGCCAGCGTGGACCAGCGGCCCTCCGGCCACAGGGCCTGGCGGCCGAGCAGGCAGCGGTCCTGCTCGTCGGTGATCACCATGATCACCGCCGGGTCGGTGCGCGGGTAGTGCTCGGCCGCGCAGGAGGTGCAGCGCCGCACGTGCCCGGCGCCGGCCTTCTCGGTCGGGTGCCCGCAGCGCGAGCAGAAGCTGTGCAGCCGGTGCCAGTGCTCCAGCGCCACCGCGTGCACCAGCAGCCCGGCGTCCCGGTCGGACAGCAGCCCGCCGACCTCGCGCAGCCCGGCCGGGCGGGCGTCGCCGTCCAGGCGCCCGGGCAGGCTCTCGCCGGCCAGCGCGAAGTACGAGACGCCCTGCTCGTCGGTGCCGAGGAAGTACCGGTCGCCGGTCTGCGGCGCCTCGAAGGAGGGCATCAGAACGAGTTCGGTGCCCTGCGCGGTGTCGACCACGAACGCCTCGCCGCCGGCGATCGGCAGGACCCGGGTGCTCGGGTGGCTCCAGGCCGCCGCCAGCCAGGGCTCGTCGAGGCGGTGTTCGGCCGCCCGGTCCACCCCGGACCGGGCCAGAGCCAGGGGCAGCGGGCGCTCGGTCTCAGGCACGGTGCTCACGTCTGTTCCATCCCCACGTGGTGAATCATCCGGATGAGTGATCTGGCTGGCATGGTGCGGGCGGCGGGGGTCATGCCCCCGGCCGGAAGTTCTCGGCCAGGTCGCCCCAGAGGTACGCGGCGGTCTCCACGCCCTTGGCCAGCAGGTCCAGCTCGACCTTCTCGTTGACCGAGTGCCAGCCGTCCGAGGGAACCGAGATGCCGAGGAACAGCACCGGCGCGCCCAGCACGTCCTGGAGGTCGGCGGCGGGGCCGGAGCCACCCTCGCGGGTGAACAGGATCTTCTGTTCGAAGGCCCGCCCCATCGCCCGGACGGTGGACTGGAGCGCCGGGTGGTCCAGCGGGGTCAGGCAGGGCCGGGTCGCGCCCGGGAAGACCAGTTCGTACCGGATACCCGCGGGCACCCGCTCGGCCACCCAGGCCGACACCGCCTCGCGGACCTTCTCCACCTCCTGTCCGGCGACCAGCCGGAAGGACAGCTTGAGGTGCGCGGAGGCGGGGACGATGGTCTTGCCGCCGGGGCCGGTGTAGCCGCCCCAGATGCCGTTGACCTCGGCGGTCGGGCGGGCCCAGATCCGCTCCAGGGTGGAGTAGCCGGCCTCGCCGCGGGTGCCGTACGACTTGGCGACCCTCAGCCACTGCTCCTCGTCGAAGGGCAGCTCGGCGAACAGCTCGCGCTCGGTCTCGGTCAGCTCGACGACGCCCTCGTAGAAGCCCGGGATCGCGACCTTGCGGTCGGCGTCGTGCAGGGCGGCGGCCAGCTCGGCCGCGACCTGGGCCGGGTTGGGGACGGCGCCGCCGAAGGAGCCGGAGTGGATGTCGGTGTCCGGCCCGTACAGGTCGATCTGGGCGTCGGCCAGGCCGCGCATGCCGGTGCAGACGGTCGGCGTGGTCGCGGACCACATGCCGGTGTCCGAGATGACGACCACGTCGGCGGCCAGCCGACCGGCCTCGCGCCGGACCAGCTCGGCGAAGTTCGGCGAGCCGGACTCCTCCTCGCCCTCGATCAGCAGCTTGAGGTTGACGGCCGGCGCGGTGCGGCCGGTGGCGGCCAGGTGGGCGCGCACGCCCAGGGTGTGGAAGAACACCTGGCCCTTGTCGTCGGCGGCGCCGCGCGCGTACAGCCGGCCGTCGACCACGGTCGGGGTGAACGGCTCGGTCTCCCAGCCGTCCTCCCGCGCCGCGGGCTGCACGTCGTGGTGCCCGTAGACCAGGACGGTCGGCGCGGCCGGGTCCCCGGAGGGCCACTCGGCGAACACCGCCGGCAGTCCGTCGGTCTCCCACACCTCGGCCACCGGGAAGCCGGTCTCGCCCAGCTTGGCGGCCAGCCACTCGGCCGAGCGCCGCACGTCGCCGGCCCGGTCCGGTTCGGCGGAGACCGAGGGGATGGCCAGCCACTCGGAGAGGTCGGCGAGGAAGGCGGCCTGGTGCCGGTCGATGTAGGAGCGGACGACGCTGTCCGGGGTTCTCGTCATACCGACGACTGTAGTTCGCCCGTGCGGGTGCCCGCCCCGGCCGTCCGGCTGCCGGGCGCCCCCGGCCCTGTAACATGCGTCACCCCCGCCGCGGACGAGGCGCGCGACGGGGGTGACGGACGGGGTGACGACCCGGGTGACGGCGGAGGTGACGGACGGGTCCGCCGGGCTCAGCCGGAGCGGCGCAGCAGGGTGATCCGCGAACGGGTCATCAGGGCCGCGAGGCCGGCCGCGAGCAGTGGCAGCAGCAGCACGGTGGCGGCGATGGTCGGCCACGGGAAGACCAGGGCGCTCTTGCTGGCGATCTCCTCGGGGCTCATCCCGGGGTAGATGCCGGCCGCGGCCTCGACCTTGCGCAGCGCCACCCCGGGCACCACGCCGCAGACCGCGCCGAGCAGGGCGCCCATGGCGGCGATCACGCCGCACTGGAAGCCGGACAGCGAGCGCCGGATGCGGGGTTCGGCGCCGACCGCCGCGAGGGTGGAGAGGTCGCGCTGGGAGTCGGCGGCGGCCAGTCCGGTGGCGATGCCGGCCGCGCCGAGGGCGACGATGGCGGCGAAGACGTTCAGGCCGAACTGGATGAGTCCGGCCGGGGACTCGTAGCCGCGTTCGATCTTGAGCACCTCGTGGTCGGTGAGCTTGGCCAGCGCGCCGTCGACCTTCTGCTGGGCGGCGTCGGTGGGCATCGCGGCGGGCAGCCAGACCGAGCCGGCCGGGGCGGTCGAGAAGCCGAGCCGGGCGGCGGTGGCGGGGCTGATCACGGCCTGGGCCGGGGCGGCCACGGCGGGCTCGGCGTAGACGGCGTCCACGGCGATCTCGGTGACGACCGGCTTGCTGCGGGCGCCGATGGCGCCCTCGTCGGCGGCCGCGGTGGTCTGCTGGAGGGCGACCTTGCCGTCCTTGAGGTAGCGGGTGTCGAAGACCACGGCCTTGCCGGCCGCGAGGGCCTGGGCGGCGCGCTGGTCGGTGACGCCGTAGAGGTTGCGCAGCAGGGTGGCGTCGCCGGCCGTCACCGGGCTGTAGGTGCTGCCCTGGCGGTGGTTGGTCTGGCAGCGCTTGTCGCTGCCGACGACCCGGTCGTACTCCTGGGAGGAGAGTCCGCTGTCCGGGAGGTAGGCGGGGCAGCGGTCCTCCTTGGGCGGTTGGACGCTGAGGGAGCCGCAGAAGGTGCCCTCGCCGCAGTCGGTCCTGGGCTGGACGCGCTGGACGTCGGCGCGCGGGCCGAGGTCGGGGATGCTGCGTTCGACGGTCTCGCGCATCTGCGGCAGCAGCTTGCCGTCGGCGCCGATCATCCAGCCGCTGCCGAGGATGACGGCGCCGTTGGGGCCGGAGGCGACGTACTCGCGCCGGTACTGCTCCTCGTAGCTGGCGATGTAGACGCTGACCGCGACGGAGCCGGCGACGGCGGCCATCACGGCGGCCACGGCGGGCGCGGTGCGGCCGCGGTGGCGCACCGAGTCGCGCAGGGCGAGCCGGGGGCCGAGCGGGAGCCAGCGGCCGAGCCGGCCGAAGAGGCCGACCAGGTACGGCACGAGGGCGACCATGCCGAGTTCGGCGAGGGCCGAGCCGGCGAGGACGGAGAAGCTGCGGTTGCCGACGCCGCGGGTGGCGCCGAACAGGGCCAGGGCCGCGCCGCCGGCGAGCATCAGCAGGCCCAGGACGGCGAGCTTGGGGCTCGGCGGCTTGAGCGTGTCGCGGCCGGTGAGCGCGGCGACGACGTCCTGGCGGGAGGCCTGGACGGCGGGCACCACGGCGGCCAGCAGGCCGGTGACGAGGCCGACCAGGAGGATGCCGAGCAGGTCGAGCGGTGTCACGGCGAAGTGGGCGAAGCGCTGGCCGGAGTACTCCTCGGCCCGGGTGCGCAGCAGGACCACCAGGACGACGCCGAGGCCGAGGCCGATCAGGGCGCCGGTGAGGCCGAGGACGACGCCGCCGCCGAGGACGACCGCACGGACGTTGGCGCGCTCGCCGCCGGCGGCGGCGAGCAGCCCGAGCTGGCGCCGGGAGCGCCGGGCGCCGACGGCGAAGGCGGGGCCGGCGAGGAGGACGATCTCCAGCAGGGCCATGCCGGCGACGGTGGCGAGGATGACGACGTCGGTGCGGTTGAAGTAGCTGGTCTGTGCGCCGTCGTCGGTCTTGGCGTCGACGTAGTAGGGGACGTCGGCGCGGGCCGGCGGGTCGAGCAGCACGGCTCGGGAGGTCACGGCGAAGCCGTACTGGTTGAGCTCCTTGACCTTGTTCCAGTCGAGCGCGGCGCCGTCCGGGAGCTTGACCAGCCAGCGGCTGGGGTCGGTGCCGGCGTCGCGGCCGGTCGCGGCGCCGGGGGTCTTGGAGAGTTGCTCCAGGACGGCGCCGGGGCGGGCGGTGAGTTCGGTGGCCCGCAGTTCGCCGGGGTACTCGTAGACGCCGGTGATGGTGAAGGGGATGGACTCCAGTCCGCGCACGGCGGTCTTGTCGCCGATCCTGAGGCCGGAGCGCTTGAGGAAGTCCGAGGTGACGGCGGCCTCGGTGTCGTTCGCGGGGGCGCGGCCCTTGATCAGATCGATCCGGCCGCGCCAGGCCGGGTCGGCCAGGTCGGCCTCGCTGACCCGGGTGCTGAGCAGGCCTTCGGTGCTGCTCGCCGCGGTGTACGGGCCGGAGCGTTCGGGCACCAGGACGGCGCCGGGCGGGAGCAGTTGGCGGCCCAGTTCGGCGGGGTGGGTGTCCAGGGCGCGCTGCTGTGCGGGGGTGTGGACGGGGGCTTGGCCCTCCTTGGCCTCGTCCTTGGGGTCGTGGATGGTGAAGCCCTTGTCGGGGTCGGGCGCCTGCTTGACGGAGGAGCCGCGGTCGACCATCTGGAGTTCGCCCGCGGTCTGGCCCATGACCCGCGTCGCGTGTTCGGCGGGGGTGAGTTCGGCGCTGCGGAAGACCACGTCGGCGCCGGTGACGCCGAGGACGGGCAGGGCGACCATGGCGATGACGAGGGCGCTGCGGCCCTTGGCGCGCAGGGCGTCGCGGCGGGCGATGCGCAGGGCCACCCGCCAGGCGCTGAGGTTCACTCGTCCACCTTCAGGCTGTTGGTGGCGGCGCTGACGAGCAGGCTGGCGGCGTCCTGGCTGGCGGACTCGTCGACCATCCGGCCGTCGCGCAGGAAGACGACCCGGTCGGCCCAGGCGGCGTGCCGGGCCTCGTGGGTGACCATCATGGCGGCGGCGCCGGCGTCGCAGCGGGCGCGCAGGACGGCGAGGACGGCCTCGCCGGTGGTGGAGTCGAGGGCGCCGGTGGGTTCGTCGGCGAGGACGAGGCGGCGGTCGCCGATCAGGGCGCGGGCGATGGCGACGCGCTGCTGCTGGCCGCCGGACATGTCGTCGGGGAAGCGGTCGGCGAGCTCGGGGATGCCGAGTTCCTCCAGGGCGGCGAGGGCCTCGCGGCGGGCGGCGCGGGTGGACAGCCCGTCGAGTTCGCGCGGCAGCGAGATGTTCTCCGCGGCGGTGAGCGCGGGGATCAGGTTGTAGTCCTGGAAGACGTAGCCGACGGAGCGGCGGCGGACCTGGGCGAGCTTCTTGCGGTTGAGTTCGCCCAGCGCGACGCCCTCGACCAGGACCCGGCCGCCGCTGGGGGTGTCGAGGCCGCCGGCCAGGGTGAGCAGGGTCGACTTGCCGGAGCCGGAGGGGCCCATGACGGCGACGAACTCGCCGGGGTGGACCTTGAGGTCGACGCCGCGCAGGGCCTGGACCTCGGCGGCGCCGTGGCCGTGGACGCGGGTGACGTTCTCCAGGTGGAGCACCGGTGTCTGCCGGGCGTCTTGGGTGTGGGACATGGATTCCCCCCTTGTGCTGGGTGTGCGCTCGGCGTCGGGGCCGAGCCTGGTGGTTCGGGTGCCGCGGGGGCTCAGGCGCGCAGGCGGCGGCCGCGCTTGACGGGCGCGGCGCCGCCGCGGGCGGCCTCGGCGGTGCGGGTGGCCTCGGCGGTGCGGGCCTGCAGGAGTTCGGCCTGCTGGGCGAGGCGGGTCTCGCAGTGGTCTAGCCAGCGGATCTCCGCTTCGGTCTGGAAGATGAGCTGGTCGAGGACGAGCAGCCAGGCCAGGTCGTTGCTGTCGGAGGGCATCACGCCGGGGCGCTTCTCCCCCGCGAGGGCGCGGCCCTTGAGCCGGGTGTAGTCCTGGAGCGCCTTGATGCTGTGCCGGCGCTGGCCCTGGACGACGGCGGAGACGTCCACCCCCGGGACGGTCACCGCCATGGCGAGCTTGATCGCCAGTTCGTCGCGCGGGGGGTTGGTCCGCGGCACCGGGGTGTCGAACCAGGTCCGCAGCTCGTCCCGGCCGGCGTCGGTGGCGGCGTAGAACTGGTGGCCCTCGTCGTCCTCCCCGGCGGGCTCGACCAGCCCGTCGCGTTCCAGTCTCGACAGTGTGGTGTAGACCTGCCCGACGTTGAGCGGCCAGGTGGCGCCGGTGCGCGCCTCGAACTCGGTGCGCAGCTGGTAGCCGTAGCGCGGGCCCTGGTCGAGCAGGGCGAGCAGACCGTGACGGATGGACATACCGAGTATGTATACCCGGTATGCTCCACCGTCTCAAGCCGCGCCCACCCGGCCGGAGGAGCGGGTACCGTCATGCGGTGTGAGCCACTTGCGCATCGCCACCTTCAACCTGTTGCACGGCCAGCCGCTCGCCCCGGACGGCGCCCCGCGGCCCTACCCGTCCGACGCCGGCGGGCCCTTGGCCGAGGCGGTGGCCGCGCTGGACGCCGACGTGCTGGCGCTCCAGGAGGTGGACCGCCACCAGTCGCGCTCCGGCGGCACCGACCAGGCGGCGGTGGCGGCCGCGGCGATGGGCGCCAAGGACTGGCGCTTCGCCGCCGCGCTGCACGGCCGCCCGGCGCAGGTCGCGGGCTGGGTGCCGGAGCCGGCCGCCCCGAACGGACTGCGGGTGTACGGGCCGGGCGAGGTGGGCGACGACGCCCCGCCCTCGTACGGGACGGCGCTGCTGACGCGGCTTCCGGTGCGGCACTGGCGGGCCCGGCGGTTCGCCCCGGCGCCGTTCGGGCTGCCGCTGCGGGTGGCCGGGCGGCGCGGGCTGACCCAGGTGCCGGACGAGCCGCGGGCGGCGCTGGCGGCCGTCCTGGAGGGCGACCGCGGGCCGTTCACCGTGGTGGCGACGCACCTGTCCTTCGTCCCCGGCTGGAACATGGCGCAGCTGGCCGGCATCCGGCGCTGGATCGCCGACCTGCCGCGGCCGTACCTGGTGCTGGGCGACTTCAACCTGATCGGGGCCGTGCCCCGCACGGTGCTCGGCGGGGCGACGGCACTGGAGCGCACCGCGCCGCGGGCGCGGGTGCGCGAGCTGCGGGCGGCGCGGCGGGCCCGGCCGGCCCTGGCCGAGTCGCGCCGGCGCCGGGTGCGCGAGCCGCGCCCCCGCCTGCAGGGCTGGTACGACCTGGCGCGCACGCCGACCTACCCCTCGCACCGGCCCGCGGTGCAGTTCGACCACGTGCTGGCGATCGGTGTGCCGCGTACGGCGGTCGGCCCGGCGGCGGCGCCGCGCGCGGCGGTGTCGGACCACCGTCCGCTGCTGGTCGAGGTGTCGCTGTAGGACGGGCCGCGGGCGGACCGGCCCTACGGGCGCGTCAGGACCCCGGCCTGCTGCGGGAGGTGGACGGTGGCGGCGGCCGGCGGCTGCCCCGGCCCGACCGCGGGCGGGGGTTCGAACTGGAGCAGCAGCATGGCCGCGTCGTCGCCGAGCTGGCGCCCGACGTGGCGCACCACGTCCTCGTGCAGGCGCCGCAGGACGTCGGCCGGGCGGCCGTCGGCGCAGTGCGGGAGCCGTTCGGCGAGCGGGTAGAAGACGCCCGCGCGGTCGCGGGCCTCGATCACCCCGTCGGTGAACAGCAGGACCCGGTCGTCGCCCTGGAGCGGCAGCCGGTGCACCGGCGGGCGGACGTCGGCCGGGTCGAGGACGCCCAGCGGCGGTACGGTCTCGGCGAGTTCGAGCGGGCGGACCTCCCCGCCGCGCAGCAGCAGCGGGGCGGGGTGGCCGCAGTTGACGATCTCGGCGGCGCCGTCGGGCCCGACGCCGATCAGCACCAGGGTGACGAACTCCTCCTCCACGCCGGGGTGGTCGTTCTCGTGCAGGGAGCGGTCGAGGCTGACGGCCAGCCAGCCCGCCACCCGGTCCAGGGCGGCCTCCTGGTGGGCGGCCTCGCGGAAGGCGCCGAGCACGGCGGCGGCCGTCTCCACCGCGCCGAGACCCTTGCCGCGCACGTCCCCGACCACGGCCCGCACCCCGTGCCGGGTGTTGACCACCTCGTAGAGGTCGCCGCCGATCCGGGCGTGCGCGGCGGCGGCCTCGTAGTGGACGGCCGCCCGGACGGTGCCGACCCGCTCGGGGACGGGCCGCAGCAGTACCCGGCGGGCGATCGAGGCGACCAGCTGGGCGTCGGCCAGCGCCCGTTCCTGGCGCAGTCTCAGGGTGGCGCTGACCCAGCCGATCGCGGCGACGAGCAGGATCGCGACGACGCTGGCGGCGTGCACGGACTCGCCGAGCGTGTCACTGCGGAAGGCCATCAGGAAGGCCGCCGCCTCGGTGCCCAGACCGATGGCGAGCGGGTACCAGGTTCGGCGGCTGACCACGGCGGCCAGCGCGGGTACGGCGGTGAGGGCCGGTTCGACCGTCACCTCGGTGCCGCTGAGGTAGTCGAGGGCCACGATCAGCACCATGCCGAGGAACGGCAGCGCCAGCGCCGTCCTCGGCCAGGTGCCGGTCGCGCGCGGAGCGGGCCCCGGTGTCGGCCCGGTGAACCGCTCTCTGATCCATCCGGTCGCGCTCAACTTCGGTCTCTCCAGCAGAAGACGCCGATGCCCGAGGGCACCTGCGGTGATGACTGAGGGTTAGGGAATGCTGGCCTCGCTGGCGGCCGGAGCTCGGGGGTTGACCGGTTACCGACCCCACAATAGGCGCGAAACGTGCACGACGCACAGGTTTCGGGCACTGGCGTGATGACTTGGACGCTCTGCGTGACTCAATAGTCACTGTTCCCGATCAGGAGCCGTTCCAACTCTTTTCGGTCGGGAAGTCCTGCCGGACGGACGATCCGGCCGCTGCGGACGTACAGGAAGGAAGCCGTGACCTGCTCGGGATCGACGCCCGCGTGCTCGGCCCAGGCCAGCCGGTAGACCGCGAGCTGCAACGGGTCGGCGGTCTCCTCCCGGTGGGTCTTCCAGTCCACCACTTCGTAGCGTGACGCACCACCGGATTCCGACAACGCGTCATCCTCCCGGTAGACCGCGTCGATCCGGCCCCGCACCACCCGTCCCGCCAGCACCAGCTGGAACGGCGCCTCCACCCGGTGGGGCTTGCGCTGGGCGTACGGGGTGCGCAGGAACGCCTCCTTGAGCCGCTCCAGGTCCTGCTCGTCCTCGATGCCGTCGTCGTCGGCCCCGGGCAGCGCGCCGGGCTCGACCAGCAGCAGCGGCTCGATCCGGGACTGCACCCAGGCGTGGAAGCGGGTGCCGCGCCGGGCCGCCGGCTGCGGGGGGCGCGGCATCGGACGGGCCAGCTCGTGCGCGAAGCCGTCCGGGTCGGCGGCCAGCCGCAGCAGCTGGGTGGCGGACAGCGCGGCGGGCAGCGGAACGTCCCGCGCGGTGCGCCGGGAGCGCTCCAACTCGCCGAGCAGCGCGGTCAGATCGCGGTCCCAGGAGGCGACCTGGCGCTGGTCCTCGGGGGCCAGCTCCTCGGCCTCGGCGGCGGGCGCCCCGGCGATCCGCCCGCGCACCACCTCGGCGACCCGGCGGCGGGCGTGCTGGGCGGCCGGGTCCAGCGGCAGCGGCCAGGGGCGCTCGACGGGGGCGGCCAGCGCCGGGTTCTCGGCGCCCTTCTCCGGCTGCTCGGCCCAGTGCTCGACCTCGCCCGCGCCGGGCCGCTCGCAGTGCTCGCGCAGCCGCTCCAGGAAGGCGGACGGGCCGCGGACGGTCTTCTGGCTCGGCCCCCACCAGTGCCCGGAGGCCAGCAGCAGCGACCGGGGCCGGGTGAACGCCACGTAGCCCAGGCGCAGTTCCTCGACTCCGGAGTGCTCGGCCAGCTCCTTCTTGAACGCCGTCATCGACTTCCCGTTCCACCCGCCGCGCACGTCGGGCAGAGTTCCGGCGTCGCCGCGCAGGGCGTGCGGGAGCACCCGCTTGGTGCTCGTCCAGCGTTCGCGCGGGCTCGACGAGGGGAACGCGCCCCGCACCAGGCCGGGGACGGCCACCACGTCCCACTCCAGACCCTTGGACTTGTGCGCGGTGAGCACCTTCACGGTGTCCTCCCCGCCGGGCAGGCTGCTGTCCAGGCCGCGCTCGTACTCCTGGGCGGCGCGCAGGAAGCCGAGGAAGGCGGCGAGGCCCGGGTCGCCGTCGAGGTCGGCGAAGGAGGCGGCGACGTCCAGGAAGGCGTGCAGGGTCTCCCGCCGCCGGGCGGCCAGGGCCTGCGGGGAGGCGGCGAGTTCGACCTCGAGACCGGTGACGGACAGCACCCGGTGCAGCACGTCCATCAGCGGGTCGGCGAGCGAGCGGCGCAGGTCGCGCAACTCCTGGGCGAGGCGGGCGAAGCGCACCCGCGCCTCGGCGGAGAACGGCAGCTCGTCCGACCGGTCGCCCTCCTCGCCGGTCGGGGCGGTGAGGAAGGTCTCCAGCGCGTCGGCCAGCGACACCACCTCGGTCGGGTCCGTCTCGGCGACCGCCGCGGCCAGCGCCTCGACGCCCTCGGGCCGGTCGGTGCGCACCAGGTCGGCGGCCCGGCGGCCGAGCAGCGCGAGGTCGCGCGGGCCGATCCGCCAGCGCGGGCCGATCAGCAGGCGCACCAGCGCGGCGTTGGCGGTCGGGTCCTGCAGCACCTCGCAGACCGCCACCAGGTCGGCCACCTCGGGCAGCTGCAGCAGTCCGCCGAGGCCCACCACCTCGACCGGCACCTGACGGGCGACCAGCGCGGCGTGGACGTCCGGGAAGGCCGCGCCGCCGCGGCACAGCACGGCGATCCGGCCGGGCGCGGTCCCGGTGCGCACCAGGTGCGCGATCGAGTCGGCCAGCCAGTCGATCTCCTCGGTGTGGGTGGGCAGCAGCGCCGCCCGCACGTAGCCGTCCAGCTCGGCGCCGGGGGCCGGGCGCAGCGCCTCCACGCCCTCGTGCATCTCCCGCAGCGGGGCGGCGAGTTCGTTGGCGAAGGCGAGCAGCCGGCCGCCGCTGCGGCGGTTCTCGCTGAGCGCGTAGCGGGTGGCGGGGCGGCCGTCGGCCTTCGGGAAGTGCCGGGGGAACTCGTCGAGGTTGGCCACGGAGGCGCCGCGCCAGCCGTAGATCGCCTGGCAGGGGTCGCCGACGGCGGTCACCGGGTGTCCGCTGCCGGTGCCCTTCACGGAGGTGCCGTCCGTAGCGGCGCCGTCCGCGGAGGCGCCGTCGGGCCCGGCGCCGAAGAGTCCGGCGAGCATCAGCCGCTGGGCGACCGAGGTGTCCTGGTACTCGTCCAGCAGCACCACCTTGAACTGGCCGCGCAGCAGCTCGCCGACCTCCGGGCGCTGCTGGGCCAGGCGGGCGGCGGCGGCGATCTGGTCGCCGAAGTCCATCAGCCCGGCGGAGCGCTTGCGGCGCCGGTAGTCCTCGACGAGGCGCAGCAGTTCCAGCCGGGCCCGGGCGGTGGCGGGGACGGCCCGCAGGTCGTCGTTGGTCAGCTTGACGGTGGCGAGGGTGTCCAGCAGCCGCTCGTCGAACTCGCGCAGCGCCCGCGGCTCGACCAGGTGCTCGGCGAGTTCGCCGTCCAGCGCGGTCAGGTCGGCGACCAGGTTGGCGAAGGTGCCGGTGAGGGCGGGGAACGGGCCGCGGGCGGTGCGCAGCACCTTGGCGGCGAGCTGGAAGCGGGTGGCGTCGGCGAGCAGCCGGACGTCCGGCTCGATGCCGATCCGCAGGCCGTGCTCCTTGAGCAGCCGGCCGGCGAAGGCGTGGTAGGTGGAGATCTCCGGGTCGCCGAGCGGCTCGGCTGTGTCCCGGTCGGCCACCCCGGCCCTCAGCAGGGAGGCGCGCACGCGTTCGGAGAGCTCGCCGGCGGCCTTGTTGGTGAAGGTGAGGCCGAGCACCTCCTCGGGCCGTACGGCGCCGGAGCCGACCAGCCAGACCACGCGGGCGGCCATCACGGTGGTCTTGCCGGAGCCGGCGCCGGCCACGATCACGGCCGGTTCCAGGGGGGCGCCGATGGCCGCCATCTGCTCCCGGTTGAACGGGATCCCCAGCAGCTCCTTGAGCTGGTCGGGATGGCTGAGCACGGCGGTCACCCCGCAACCGTAACCGGAGCGGCGGACAAACCTCGCCCGGCCGTTGCCCGCCCGACTCCGAGGGCCCGTCGGGCGGGCCGCGCCGGACGGGCCCTACTCGACGAGCTGGGCGCCGTCGCGCTGGGCGGAGCAGCTGGCGCGGAAGGCGCAGCGGTCGCAGCCGCCGCCGGTCTGCGGGACGAAGCGCTCGGCGAGGACCTTGCCGGCGGCCTCGGCGAGCAGGTTCTCGATCCAGGGCTCGCCCTCGGGCGGTTCCTGCCGCTGCACCTTGGGGGCGTCCTGGGCGGCCTTGGCGGCGGGTTCGCGCAGGTGGACCAGTTCGGCGCCGCCGGTGTCCGGCGGGTGGCCGGGGAAGCCGGGCAGCTCGTTGAGGGCGCCGGCCCGGACGGCGAGCTGGTAGACGGCGAGCTGCTTGTGCTCGGGCAGCGACTTGTCGGTGGGTATCTGCTTGCCGGTCTTGAAGTCGACCACGTAGGCGCGCCCGGCCGCGTCCTTCTCCACCCGGTCCATCGAGCCGCGGATGCGCACCGCGACGCCGCCGACGTCGAGGGTGACGTCGAAGCCGTGCTCGGTGGCGACGAGGTCCCGGCCGCGCTCCAGGACGTGCCAGTTGAGGAAGCGCTCCAGGGCGGCGCGGGCCTCGGTCTTCTCCTGCTGGGACTTCCAGGGCGCGTCGAAGGCCAGCGCGTCCCAGACGGTGTCCAGCCGTTCCATGAGCACGGCGAGGTCGGCGGGGGTGCGGCCGGAGCCGACCTCGTCGGCGAGGGCGTGCACCACGTTGCCGAAGCCCTGGGCGGCCGAGCCGGCGCCGCGGGCCTTGACCTCCTTGTCCAGGAACCACTGGAGGGAGCAGCTCTCCAGCTGTTCCAGCCCGCTGCCGGACAACCGGACGGGCAGATCGGCGCTGCGCAGCGGCTCGGGGGCGGCGGTGGGGTCGTCCAGGCCCCACCAGCGTTCGGGCCGGGCGACGGGGACCAGCGGCTGGCCGTCCTCGTCGGTGGCGGCGGCGAGGGTGGCGAGGCGTTCGGCGGCGGCGCGGCGCAGTTCGGGCGAGCGGGCGGGGTCGACGGTGACGGCGCGCAGTTCGGCGACCAGCGCGGCGACGGACAGCGGGCGGCGCGGGCGGTGGGTGACGTCCTCGACGGTGACCGGCGGGGTGCGGCGGACCGTCCTGCCGGTCCTGGGGTCGACGTCCTCGCGGTAGAGCTCGCGCAGGAACCGGGACGGTTCGTCGCCGTCGTCGGCGGGGGCCTTGACGGCGGTGACGATCAGCCGTTCCCTGGCGCGGGTCGCGGCGACGTAGAAGAGCCGGCGCTCCTCGCCGAGCAGGGCGCCCGGGGAGAGCGGTTCGGCGAGGCCGTCGCGGCCGATCCGGTCGGCTTCCAGCAGGGAGCCGCGGCGGCGCAGGTCGGGCCAGAGGCCGTCCTGGACGCCGGCCACCACGACCAGGCGCCACTCCAGGCCCTTGGAGCGGTGGGCGGTCATCAGGCGCACCGCCTCGGGGCGCACGGCCCGGACGGTGAGGGTGTCGGCGGCGATGTCCTGGGCTTCGAGTTCGGCGAGCAGGTCCAGGGCGCTGCGGTGGCCGGTGACCTGCTCCTCGGCCCGGGCGGCGGTCTCGAACAGGGCGCACAGGGCGTCCAGGTCGCGGTCGGCGTTGCGGCCGGCCGCGCCGCCGCGCAGGGCGGCCCGTTCCAGTCGCTCGCGCCAGCGGCGGCTGCCGTCCCACAGCTCCCAGAGCGCCTCCTCGGCGGTGCAGCCGCCGGCCAGCTGTTCGCGGACCTTGCGCAACAGGGTGCCGAGGTCGCGGGCGCGGCGGGCGTGCGCGGGGTCGAGGGCGACGAGGCGCTCGGGTTCGGCGAGGGCCTCGCGGATCAGTTCGCCGGCCGGTCGCGGGACGGCGGCGGGGCCGAGACCGGCCCTGGCGTCGGCGCGCAGCGCGGCGCGTTCCTCCTCGCGCAGGGCGCGGCCGAGCCGGCGCAGGTCGGAGCCGTCGAGGCCGCCGAGCGGGCCGGTGAGCAGGGCGTGCGCCAGGTCGGTGGTGAGCGGGTCGGGGGCGTCCGGGTCGCCCTGCTTGTCCCGGGCGGCCTGTTCGGCGCAGGCCCGCAGGGCGAGCAGCAGCTGGGCGACGGCCGGTTCCTCGCGCAGCGGCAGGTCGTCGCCGTCGATCTCCAGGGGGACGCCGGCCGCGCCGAGCGCCCGCCGCACGCCGGGGATGGAGCGGGCGCCGGCCCGCACCAGCACGGCCATCTCGCCCCAGGGCACGCCGTCCTCCAAGTGGGCGCGGCGCAGCAGGTCGGCGATCGAGTCGAGTTCGGCGCCGGGGGTCGGGTAGGTGTAGACCTCGACCCTGCCGCCCTCGCGGGAGGGCAGCAGGGCGCGGTGCTGGGCGAGTTTGTCGGCGGGCAGCCGGCCCATCGGCATCCGGCGGGCGACTTCCCGGGAGGCGGCGAGCAGGACGGCGCCGGAGCGGCGGGAGACCCGCAGCACCTTGACCTCGGCGGGGCTGCCGTCGGCCTGCCGGAAGGTCTGCGGGAAGTCGAGGATGCCGTTGATGTCGGCGCCGCGGAAGGCGTAGATCGACTGGTCGGGGTCGCCGACGGCGACGAGGTCGCGCCCGCCGCCGGCCAGCTGGCGCAGCAGTCGGACCTGGGAGGGGTCGGTGTCCTGGTACTCGTCGACGAATACGACCTCGTAGCGCCGGCGCAGCTGCTCGCCGACGTCGGGGCGTTCGGCGAGCAGGACGGCGCGGTGGACGAGTTCGGCGTAGTCGAGGACGCCGCGCAGGTCGAGGACGTCGAGGTAGTCGGCCAGGAAGTGCGCGGCGGCGGCCCAGTCGGGGCGCTGGACGCCCTGGGCGAAGCGTTCGAGTTCGGCTTCGCCGAGGCCGAGTTCGCGGCTGCGGGCGAGGACGGCGCGGACCTCGTCGGCGAAGCCGCGGGTGGTCAGGCAGGCCCGCAGGTCCAGTGGCCACTCGATGCGGGTGCTGCCGTGCTTGGCGTCCTCGGCGCCGCCGGCGAGCAGTTCGCGGACCATGACGTCCTGCTCGGGGCCGGAGAGCAGTCGCAGCGGCTCGGCGTAGTCCTCCGGGTCCTGGTGGGCGCGCAGCAGGGCGTAGCAGAAGGAGTGGAAGGTGGTGGCCTGCGGGGCGGCGGCCGAGCCGCCGAGGCGGCCGGACATCCGGTCGCGCAGTTCGGTCGCGGCCTTGCGGCTGAAGGTGAGGACGAGGATCCGCTCGGGGTCGGTGCCGTCCTCGATCCGGCGGGCGACCGCTTCGACGAGGGTGGTGGTCTTGCCCGTGCCCGGTCCGGCCAGCACCAGCAGCGGCCCGCCGGCGTGCTCGACCACGGCGCGCTGGTAGGCGTCCAGCACGGGTGGGTCGGGCTGGACGAGCGGGCTGCGCACGAGCCGGTAGGGGGAGCTCACGAACTGGTCCTGGGGTCGAACGGTGGGGCACGGCGGGGGCGGGCCCGGCGGGCCCGCCCGTACCGAGCCTACGATCCTGCCCCGTCATTCCCGTCCGCGCGGCGTTTTCGGGAAGACCGGCCCTAGCCTTCCTCGCCGTCCCAGCGGGCCCGCCCGAGGTCGACCCGGGGCGGGTCGGCGAGTTCGCGCAGCGGGGTGCCCTCGTCGCCGTAGTGGGCGAGGGCGCGCTGTTCGTGGCCGGGCAGCAGGCGGCCGTCGGCGCGGATGACCCGCCACCAGGGCACCGATCCGCCGTACAGTGCCATCACCCGGCCGACCTGCCGGGGGCCGCCCTGGCCGAGGTATTCGGCGACGTCGCCGTAGGTCATCACCCGGCCGGGTGGAATCCGCTCGGTCAGGTCGAGCACCAGTTCGGCGAACGGCGGCAGGGCGTCCGGAAGACCGTCGTGTGTTGCGTCCGTCACCTGCGGCATTCTTCCCTACTGGGCCGCTCGCGTGGCCCGGTGCGTACGATCCGCCGCGCCCGATCCGCCCCCTGTCCCGCACGGGGCGCCGGGGCATGCCACCATCTTCGGGGCGGTGAGTGGTGATACGAGGACAAGACCAGATGACCGGGACGGCTGACGTGGGCGTGGACGAGGACTCCGACGAGTCCGCCGCCGCCGTGCCGTCGGCGCCCGGGAACGAGAGTGAGGGCCGGCCCGAACCGGGGCCGACGCCGGAAGTCTCCCTGATCAAGGACCGGACGATCAAGACCCCCGCACCCGCGAAGGCCCCCGAACAGCCCGGCCCGCCCCCGGCCGAGACCACCGCGGCCCGGGAGCCGGCCATCCCCGAGCCCACGGCCGCCGAGCCGGCGGCCCCCGAGCCGGCGAACGGCCACCCGAAGGCCCCGGCGGCCCCCGCCGCCCTGCCCGGGGACCACGACCCGCTGGACGAGGCCCCGCACCTGGACGTCGACGAGCCGCTGCTCGCCGCCCGCGCGCACCGCCCGTCCGACCTGATCCGCTTCGTGGCCGGCGTCCTCGGCATAGTCGCCGTCTTCGTGCTGGGCGGCATCGCCACCTCGACCACCACCGGCATCGAACAGGACATCGCCTCCAACGCGCCGCACTTCTCCGCGGTGTTCTCCACCATCACCGGCCTGCTCTCCAGCGTCGCGGTGCTCGCCGTGCCGCTGGCCTTCGCCGTCGAGCGGCTGATCAAACGCGACGGCCTGCGGGTCGCGGACGGCGTGCTCGCCTCGGTGCTGGCGTACGGCGTCTCGCTCGGCATCGACTGGTGGGTCGCCGAGGGCGCCTCCGAGCACATCCGGGACGCGCTGACCAGGCTGCCCATGGACAGCAACGGCACCCTCACCGACCCGGTGCACGGCTACCTCGCCCCGGTGATCGCCTACATGACGGCCGTCGGCATGTCGAGCAGACCGCGCTGGCGGGTCGCCCTGTGGGTGGTGGTGATCTTCAGCGGGGTCACCGAGCTGCTCGGCGGCTACACCACCCCGCTGTCGCTGATGCTCACCGTGCTGATCGGCTGGTCCGTCGCCTACGGCACGCTGTACGCGATCGGCTCCCCCAACATCCGGCCCACCGGCCAGCACCTGCTGATCGGCCTGCGCAAGGTCGGCTTCACCCCGGCCGGCGCCGTGCGCGCCCCCGACGCCCCCGGCGGCACCCGCCGCTACCACGTCACCCAGCAGGGCGGGCCCCCGCTGGACGTGCACATCATCGACCGCGAGCAGCAGGCCTCCGGCTTCTTCTACCGGGCCTGGCGGCGGCTGCGGCTGCGCTCGGTCGCGGTGCGCCGCAGCCCCCAGTCGCTGCGCCAGGCACTGGAGCAGGAGGCCCTGATCGCGTACGCGGCGGCCGCCTCGGGCGCCCGCGCGCCGCAGCTGGTCGCCACCTCCGAGCTCGGCCCGGACGCCGCGATCCTGGTGTACGAGAACGTCGAGGGCCGCACCCTGGACGAGCTGGCCGACGAGGAGGTCAGCGACCGGGTGATGGCCTCGATCTGGCAGTCGGTGGCCGCCCTGCACGAGCGCCGGATCGCCCACCGCCGGCTCACCGGCGAGTCGCTGCTGGTGGTGGAAGGGCGCACCGGCTGCCTGGTCAACCTCTCCGGCGGCGACATCGCCGCCACCGACCTGACGCTGCGCATCGACGTCGCCCAGCTGCTCACCACCTTCGCGCTGCGGATCGGCCCGGAGCGCGCCGTCGCCACCGCCAACGCGGTGCTCGGCGCCGAGCGGGTCGCCCAGGCGCTGCCGCTGCTCCAGCCGGTCGGGATGAGCCGCTCCACCCGGGTCGACCTCGCCAAGCTCACCAAGGAGCGCAAGGCCGCCGCCCGGGCCAGGGCGCTGGAGCAGGTCGCGGCCGGCGAGCGCACCCAGCAGCAGGCCGAGGAGGACATCGCGGTGGCCGGCGAGGACCTGCTGAGCCGCATCCGCGGCCAGATCCTCCAGATCGCCCCCGAGGCCCCGATGGCCCCGGTCAAGCTGGAACGGCTGAAGCCGAAGAGCCTGATCATGGTGATCGCGCTGACCTTCGCGGCCTACCTGGCGCTGACCACCATCAAGCCGGCCCAGCTGAAGCTCTCCCAGATGAACTGGGCCTGGGCCGCGGCCGCCCTGGTCGCCGCCGCCTTCAGCTACGTCGCCGCCGCGATGAGCCTGACCGGCTTCGTCCCCGAGCGGCTGCCGTTCCGGCGCACGGTGGCCGCCCAGCTGGCCGGCTCCTTCGTCAAGCTGGTCGCCCCCGCCGCGATCGGCGGCATCGCCCTCAACACCCGCTACCTGCAGAAGGCCGGCATCCGCTCCGGCCAGGCGGTGGCCTCGGTCGGCGCCTCCCAGCTGGCGGGCCTGGCCGGACACCTGCTGCTGCTGTTCAGCTTCGGCCTGATCACCGGCAGCCAGACCAACGGCGACCTCTCCGCCTCCCGCGCGGTGATCATCGGCGTGCTGAGCGCCGCCGTGCTCGCCCTGGTGGTGGCCGCCGTCGCGCCGCTGCGCCGGTTCGTGCTGGGCCGGCTGCGCTCGCTGTTCTTCGGCGTGGTGCCGCGGATGCTCGACCTGATGCAGACGCCCAGCAAGCTGGTCACCGGCTTCGGCGGCATCCTGCTGCTGACCCTCTCCTTCACCGCCTGCCTGGACTTCTCGGTGCAGGCCTTCGGCGGCGACGTCAGCTTCTCGGCCGTCGCGGTGGTCTTCCTGACCGCCAACGCGGCCGGCTCGGCGATCCCCACCCCCGGCGGTATCGGCCCGGTCGAGGTCGCCCTGATCGGCGCCCTGACCGTCGCCGACGTCTCCCCCACCATCGCGACCCCGGCGGTCTTCCTCTACCGGGCGCTCACCTTCTGGCTGCCGGTGCTGCCGGGCTGGATCGCCTACAACGTGCTCCAGCGCAGGAACGCGCTCTGAGCCCGCGCCCCGGGCACGACACGGCCCCGGGCACCACGGACCTCCCCGGGCACCACGGACCTCCCCGCGCGCACGGAAAAGGGCCCGCCGGACGGCGGGCCCTTCCAGGTGGGGCGTCGGTCAGTAGACCGGCTTGTGCGGCTCGATCTGGTTCACCCAGCCGAGCACGCCGCCGCCCAGGTGCACCGCGTTGGCGAAGCCCGCGGCCTTCACCACGGCCAGCACCTCGGCCGAGCGCACGCCCGACTTGCAGTGCAGCACGATCTTCCTGTCCTGCGGCAGCTTCTCCAGCGCGTCGCCCATCAGGAACTCGTTCTTCGGGATCAGCACCGCGCCGGGGATGTTGACGATCTCGTACTCGCCGGGCTCGCGGACGTCGATGAGGTAGATCTCCTCCTCGTCGTCCTGCCACTGCTTGAGCTGCTGCGAGGTGATGGTCGAACCGGCGGCGGCGGCCTGCGCCTCCTCCGACACGACGCCGCAGAAGGCCTCGTAGTCGATCAGCTCGGTGACCGTCGGGTTCTCACCGCAGACGGCGCAGTTCGGGTCCTTGCGGACCTTCACCTGGCGGTAGTTCATCTCCAGGGCGTCGTAGATCATCAGCCGGCCGACCAGCGGGTCCCCGATGCCGGCCAGCAGCTTGATCGCCTCGTTGACCTGGATCGAGCCGATGGACGCGCACAGCACGCCCAGCACGCCGCCCTCGGCGCAGGAGGGGACCATGCCCGGCGGCGGGGCCTCCGGGTAGAGGCAGCGGTAGCAGGGGCCGTGCTCGGCCCAGAACACGCTGGCCTGGCCGTCGAAGCGGTAGATCGAGCCCCACACGTACGGCTTGCCGAGCAGCACCGCGGCGTCGTTCACCAGGTAGCGGGTGGCGAAGTTGTCGGTGCCGTCCACGATCAGGTCGTAGCCGGAGAAGATCTCCATGACGTTGGAGTTGTCGAGGCGCTCCTCGTGCAGCACCACGTCGACGTACGGGTTGATCTCCTTGACCGAGTCGCGCGCCGACTCCGCCTTGGAACGGCCGACGTCCGACTGCCCGTGGATGATCTGGCGCTGGAGGTTGGACTCGTCGACCACGTCGAACTCGACGATGCCCAGCGTGCCGACACCGGCCGCGGCCAGGTACAGCAGGGCGGGCGAACCGAGACCGCCGGCGCCGACGCACAGCACCTTGGCGTTCTTCAGCCGCTTCTGCCCGGCCATGCCCACGTCGGGGATGATCAGGTGGCGGGAGTACCGGCGGACCTCATCGACGGTGAGCTCGTCGGCCGGCTCGACCAGGGGTGGCAACGACACGGGGACTCCGATGGGTGTCTTGTTCGGATGGCCATGGCCAGCCGCGATGCGGGGTTGTCGCTCCGCCACTCGGGTGGCTGTCCAGGCCAACAGTGTCACGCCCCCTCGGTATTCCGAGACAGCCCGTCCGATGGGCGAGACGGGCCGCGCCGGATCGTGGAACCGGCGGCGGGCCCCCGGACGGTGCCCCGGGCCCGTGGTTGACGGGCCCGGGGCACCCCGCGGCGCGCTCACACCCGGCAGGCCGTCTCCAGCCACACGTCGCCCAGCGACTCCTCCAGCGGCACCTGCGTCCGCCATCCGAGACGGTCCCGCGCGGTGCGCACGTCCGCCTGCCGCCACGGCACCGGCTCGCCCGGCACCGCCCGGCCCTCCGGCCGGTGCCCCTCCGGACGGTGCCCCGGCAGGTGGTGGCCGGACCCGTGGTGGCCCGGCAGGTGGTGGCCGGGCAGGTGGTCGCCGCCCGCCCCGGTGACCTGCGCGGGCAGCAGGACCTGCCGGTTCTCCTCGACGATCTGACCCTCGAAGCCCGAGGCCCGCACCAGCAGCTGGGCCGCGTCCCGGGCCCGCACGGCGTGCCCGCTGCCGACGTTGATCACCCCCGTGGCGGCCGACACCGCGGCCGCCTGGATGGCCCGCGCGACGTCCCGCACGTCCACGAAATCCCGGTATCCGGACAGGTCCGGCATCCGCACCTGGTGCTCGTCCCGCTCCAGCGCCCGCCGCAGGCCCTCGGCCAGCCGCCCGAACAGCGAGGCGGTCGGCGCCCCCGGGCCCACCACGTCGAACACCCGCAGCACCGCCGCGTCCAGCCCGGAGGCCAGCACCAGCTCCGTCCCGGCCAGCTTGGACACCCCGTACGGGCCGACCGGCCTCGGCTCGGCCTGCTCGGACACCGGCACCCCGCCGGGCACCGGCCCGTACTCGGCGGCCGAGCCGACGTGCACCAGCCGGGCCGGCTCCCGGCTGCGCCGGATGGCCTCGCAGACGGTCGCGACGGCCAGCGTGTTCGACCGGATCAGGGTGCGCGAGCTGCCGTAGGTGGCGCCCGCGCAGTTGATCACCACCTGCGGCGCGACCGCGTCCAGGAACCGGGCCAGCGCGCCCGGGCTCCCCGTGGTCAGGTCGAAGCGGATGTCGGCCGAGTCGCGCCGGCCGAGCACCGTCACCTGCAACTCCTGGTCCATCAGCAGACGATCGGTGACCCGGCGGCCGATGAAGCCGTCGGCGCCCAGCAGCAGCACCCTCATCGGGGGTGTCCTTCCACGAAGCCAGCTCGGGACGACCTGGCGGACTGAGTTCAACGAACGGGACGAAAGCGGGGAACACGCGGCCGGTCCCCCGGTGGATCGACGGAGCGGAACGACGGAGCGGGCGGACGGCGTCCGGCGGACGACGGACGGCGCTCAGCGGTGCGAGCCGGCCCGGCCGAGCACCGACCCGGCGTACGCCAGCAGCGCCACCGCGACGGTGCCGCCGCCGACCAGCCAGGCCTCCGGGGCACCGCGCCCCAGGGCGAGCGGCCCGAACACCGCGGCGGCCCCGGCCGACGCCCCCGCCGCGGCGGCCGCCGTCCTGCCGCACCGCGCCAGCAGCACCGGCAGCACCAGCAGCAGACCCAGCACGCCCTGCGCCGCCCACTGGGCGGGCCCGGCCCGCTCGGCCGCCAGGTGCAGCAGCCCGCCGCCGTGGACCGGCCCGGGGCGCGGCGCGACGACGGCCAGCACGGCCAGCGCGGCGAAGCTCAGCACCCCGAGCACCGCCAGGTGCAGGGCCAGCGCGACCGGGAGCACCGGACGCATCCGGGCCCGGAACCCGGCCAGGGTGTCCGCCGCGCCCAGGTGACCGCGGCCGACCCGCCGGTACCAGCGGGCCGTCCGCTCGGCCGATCCGGCCGACACCGCCGCCGCCAGCACCAGCGCGACGGTCAGCGGGCGGTCCCCGCCCGGCACGGCCGGCGGGAGCAGCAGCAGGGCGGCCAGGCCCAGCCCGTGGCCCAGCGCCGCCGGGCGCGGCCGGAAGCCGGCCGGCGGCCGCGGCGCCGGTGCGGGCACCGGCCCCAGGGCGTCCGGCGGGCGGACCGGCCCGGCGCACGGCGGGCCGGGCTCGGCCGGGGGCGGCGCGGTCAACGCGGGCAGCAGCACCAGCGGGACGGCGGCGCACAGCAGCACCGGCCAGCGCGCGCCGAGCGCGGCCACGCCCGCGCAGGGCGCGGCGGCCAGCGCGGCGGCGGTCAGCGCGGCCCGGGCGGCCGCCCCGCCCGGGCCGGGCACCGGCGGTCGGGGCACCGGCGGTCGGAGAGCCGGCGGTCGGAGGGCCGACGGGCGGAGGGCCGACGGGCGACGGGGCACCCGGGCGTACAGCTCCTCGGCCAGCGAGAACAGGTCGGCGTGCCGGCAGCGGGCGGCGGTGTCCGGGCCGAGCCCGGCCTCCTCCAGCCCGGCGGCGATCTCCAGCGGGTCGACGGCGCGCTCGCACAGCTCGCGGTGCTCCGCCATCACCTCGCGCACCGGGTCCGCGCCGGCGCCCAGCAGGGCCCCGCCCGGCATCAGAGGGCCTCCGCGAGTTCGGCGCGCCGCCGTCCGGCCGGCTCCCGCACACCGTCCGGGTCCGCGGTCCCCTCCGGCGGGGTGTCGCCCCCGCCGCCGCGCGGGCCGTCGGCCAGCCAGTACTCGGCGGGGCGGGCGAACGGGCGGGGCGCGGGCCCGCCCTCGCCGCCGCCCCCGCCGCCGGGGAAGGCCGGGTACTGCGAGACCAGCTCCAGGTAGATCTCCCGGAAGGCGCCGGTCACCGGCTCCACGGCGAAGCGTTCCTGCGCCCGCAGCCGCCCGGCCAGCCCGAGCCTGGCCCGCCGCTCCTCGTCGCGCAGCAGCGCCAGGCAGGCGCCCGCCAGGGCGCGCGGGTCGCGGGCGGGCACCAGCAGCCCGGTCGGCCCGACCACCTCACGGGCCACCCCGACGTCGGTGGAGACCACCGCCCGGCCGCTGAGCATCGCGTCCGCGAGCAGCCGGGGGCTGCGCTGGGAGAGCCCCGAGAAGACCGCCACCGTGCCCGACTCCCAGGCCCTGTGGAGGTCGTCGGGCCGCCCGGCGAAGTCCACCGCCGGGGCCACCCCCAGCCGTTCGGCCACCTCCGCGCAGTGCGCCCGGTAGCCGGGCGCCGCCTCCTCGCCGTACACCACCAGCCGGGCGCCGGGCAGTTCGGCGCGGACCCGGGCGAGGGCGTGCAGCGCGAGGTCCAGGTCCCGGCCCGGCTCCAGCGCGCCCGCCCACACCAGGGTCGGCGCCGCGGGCTCTGGCCCGGCCGCCGGGCGGTCCACCGCCGGCATGCCCTCGTACACCACCCGGGTGCGGGCCGGGTCGGCCCCGCAGTGGCGCTGCCACTGCTGGTCGTGGGCACTGCCGGGGGTGAGTATCGCGGCCTGCCGGTAGGTCTCCCCGGTGAGCGCCCGGAAGAAGGACAGCAGCAGCGCGCGCACCGGCCACCGGTACGGCGCCTCCCGGTAGCCGAGGTACTGCTCGCGCAGGTGCAGGCCGTGCTCGGTGACCACGAACGGCACCCCGTGCAGCTGCCGGGCCACCAGGGCGGGCAGCGCGGCCGGGCCGCCGCCGACCACGTGGCACAGGTCGGCCGCGCCGAGGCCGCCGGGGCCGGTGCCGTACCAGGGCGCGGACAGCGGGCGCAGGCACTGCTCCAGCAGGTCCGCCGCGACCAGCACGTCGCACACCAGCGGCTGCCCGGCCGAGGTGTCCGCGCCGGGCAGCCGCCAGGTCCGTTCCAGCAGCCGGCGGGCGTGCGCGGAGGCCAGGAAGGCGGGAAGCGTGCCGTCCTCCCGGGCGAGCGCCGCCAGCCGGTACAGCCCGGGCCCGAAGCCGGCTCTCTCCGCGGGCAGCACCAGGGCCCGCACCAGCTGCTCGTACGCCCCGGCGTACCGGCGTCTGCGCACCGCGCCCGGTGCCCGGCCGCCCGGCCGGCGCCCCCACAGCGCCAGCTCGTGGGTGCCGCGCCAGACGGACGAGGGCCGCTCCGCGCCGCCGGGCGCCCGCCCCGCCTCCGGTCCGGTGAGCAGGTACAGCTCGAACCCGTGCTCCGGCAGGCCCTCGGCCAGCCGCTCGCACCAGCCTCCGGCGCCACGCCGGGCATGCGGACGGGCACCCTCGGTGAGCAGGGCAACGCGCACGGGAGACCTCCAGGGCAGAGCGGATTCGCTGGGCGGGATCGCGGACGGATCGGCGGATCGACGGATCTCCGGGCGGCCCGGGCAGTCGCCCGGGGCGCCCCCGCACGGCGGCGGGAACGGTCGGGGAGGGGAGGTCCGGTCGGCCCGGGTCGGCGCCGCGGTGTCTCCGTGCGGCCCGCCGGCGGCCCGGTCGCGGACGCGCCGCGTTCCGTTCCCCCGGGCTCCCGCCCGCTTCGGCGGTCGGGCCCGGCCCGCCGGAACCCTCGGCCGCGGCCGCCCTCCGGTTCCTCCGGCGGCCGCGACTCCCCCACACCTGTTCGGTCCGACAGCAGAAAGGTAGGACCGGCCCGGGCCGATCCATCGGTCACCTGCCTGCCTGCCACCTGATCGAGTGAACCGCCGTGACCTCGACCGGGCCCGGGCCGTTACCGGGCGGTATGCGCGGCCGCCCGCGCGACCCCGCCCTGGCGCGCCCGTCCCGCGCGGTGTGCGCCCCACCCGTGCGATGCGCGCCCCACCCAGGGCGCGTGCTCAGCCCTCGCCGCGCGCGCCCCGCCCGGCTGCGCGCTCGGACGGTGGTGCGCGCTCGGACGGTGGTGCGCGCTCGGCCGGTGGGGTCCGCTCAGCCGGTGGTGTGCGCGATCAGCTCCCGGACGGCCCGGGCGACCTCGTCGGGGTGCTCCAGCATCGCCACGTGCCCGGATTCCGGCAGCACCAGCAGCCGGGCGTCCGCGAAGGCCGCGCAGGCGCGCCGGGCCGAGCGGTAGGAGACCAGCTTGTCGCGCAGCCCGTACACCAGCAGCACCGGCGCCTCGACCCGCTCGGCCTGCCGCCACAGCGCCTGGTCGCCGCGCTCGGTGTACGCCGAGACGATGCCGCGGGCCGAGCCGACCAGCGCCTGCATCGCGTGCGGCACCTCCAGCCGGTGCCGGTACTCGGCCACCGCCTGGGCCCGGGTCTCCGGGCTCAGGCTGTCCGGGTGGCCGTAGACCAGCCGCAGCAGGTCTTCGGTGGCCGCCTCGGCGTCGCGTCCGCCCGCGGACAGCCGGCGCAGCACCGCGGGCACGCCGGGCACCGCGAGCAGACCGGTCGGCCAGGCGGAGTGCTGCGGGGGCAGCTCGGGCAGCGCCGGGGAGACCAGGGTGAGGCTGCGCACCAGGTCCGGGCGCACGGCCGCCAGCCGGACGGCGACCGCACCGCCCAGCGAGTTGCCGAACAGGTGGACGGGGCCGCGGCCGGAGGCCTCCAGGTAGCCGATCACCGCGCGGACGTGGCCGGAGACGGTGAGGTTGCCGTCGGTGGGCGGGTGGGAGCGGCCGAACCCGGGCAGGTCCACGGCCTCGCCGTCGACGTGACCGCCGAGCCGGTCCATCAGGGCCTGCCAGTTGGCGGCCGAGCCGCCGAGGCCGTGCACGAAGAGCCCGGGCTCGCGCCCGTCGGCGGCGCCGTCGTCGGCGGGCCGGTGCACCGCGAGCACCGCGCCGGGGACCTCGACCGTACGTACCTGCTGCTCAGCGCTGCTCATGGTGGACGATGGTAGTGAGCCCCGGCCCCGGGAGCACCGGGGTGGTCGGGCCGCCGACCGCGTCCGTCCTGCCACTGCCGAGGCCGAGGTCAGCGCCGTATTGTGGGCTCCTGACAACCAGGCCGATCGTCTTTACTCGCCTTCGCCGAACGCCGGCGCGGTTACCGAAAAGTAGAATCGGCCATCTCGCCAGCCGCGAAGAGACCCGAAGTGAGGAGCGCCGTGACGGCCATCCAGGAGGCGCAGGAGCGCCCGCGCGGTGCCCGCCTGCCGCGAAGCGCCCGCCGTGAACAACTGCTCGGTGCCGCCCAGGAGGTGTTCGTCGCCCAGGGCTACCACTCGGCCGCCATGGACGACATCGCCGACCGCGCCGGCGTGAGCAAGCCGGTGCTCTACCAGCACTTCCCCGGGAAGCTGGAGCTCTACCTGGCGCTGCTGGACAAGCACTGCGACGCCCTGGTCGAGTCGACCCGCGAGGCGTTGTCGACGACCAACGACAACAAGCAGCGGGTGGCCAACACCATGGAGGCGTACTTCAACTACGTCTCCAGCGAGTCCGGCGCCTTCCGGCTGGTCTTCGAGTCGGACCTGACCAACGAGCCGGCCGTGCGCGAGCGGGTCGAGCGGGCCTCCGAGGCGAGCGCGACGCTGGTCAGCAAGGTGATCCAGGAGGACACCGACCTGCCCGAGGCGGAGTCCAAGCTGCTCGCCGCCGGGGTCTGCGGCCTGGCCCAGATCACCGCCCGGTACTGGCTCTCGCAGGGCCTGGAGATCCCCCGCGACGAGGCGGTGCGGCTGGTCGCCAGCCTGTCCTGGCGCGGCCTGAAGGGCTTCCCGATGCACCCGGCCGAGCTGTCCGGGGAGGGCACCGCCCACCAGGGCTGATCCGCGGACCTTCGTCGGGCCGGGGATCCGGTGCTCTATGGTGAAGCCGTACGGCACGGTCGCCGCGAACGCTTGTCCCAGGCGGTCCGGTGCCCGTGCGTGGAGGCTGCAACCCCGGAGGGACGGAAGCCGTGGAGGTCAAGATCGGCGTGCAGAACGCGCCGCGCGAGATCGTGATCGAGAGCTCGCAGACTGCCGATGAGGTCCAGAGCGCGGTCGCGAAGGCGCTGGAGGGCTCGGAGAAGATCTTCGCACTGTCCGACGAGCACGGCCGTCGCATCATCGTCCCGGCCGAGCGCCTGGCGTACGTGGAGATCGGCGAGTCGGCCGCCCGCAAGGTCGGCTTCGGCACCGTCTGAGGCGCCGCCGCACAGCATCGTCCGGTGCCCCGTTCCCGCGAGGGAGCGGGGCACCGTCGTGTGTACGGCCGGGTGGGGCGGGGTACGGCGAGGTTGCGGTGCCGGTGCCGCACGCCCGTTCCCCCGGGAGGCAGCCTTGCTGGTCGAGACGATCGCCTTCGCCCTCGTCGGCCTGGTCACGGGCGGCGCCGCCCTGCTGGCCCTGCCCGCGTACTTCCGGGTCGCCCCGGCCCTGACCCTGGGCACCGCGCTGGCGGCGGCGCTGGTCGGCGGGGTGGTCGCGCACTTCGGCGTGGACGGTCGCCAGCCCGCGGTGTCCGTCGCGGCCGCGGCGGTGGCCTCGGGCGTGCTCACCTCGCTGCTGGCCCGGCCCGACCTCGCCGCCGGGCGTGCCCCGGCGCACCGGCACCACCCGCACCGGCCCGGCGCCCACCGCGCGTCGCGGCGGCACCGGGCGGCCTGAGGGCCCCGCCGGGCGGCCCGGGTGCGCCCGGGACGCCGGGCTAGGACGCCAGGCCGAGGGCGGCCATCCGCTTGGTGTGCGCCTCGGTGATGCGGTTGAACATCTTGCCGACCTCGACCAGGTCGAAGCCCTGTACCCGGACGCCGCCGACCAGCAGGTTGGACAGCGCGTCGCGCTCGGCGACCACCCGCTGGGCCTGGCTGAGCGCCTCGCCCATCAGCCGCCGGCCCCACAGGGCGAGCCGGCCGCCGGCCCGCGGGTCGGCCTCGATGGCCTGGCGGACCTTGTCCACGGCGAACTGGGCGTGACCGGTGTCGGACATGACGCTCAGCACCAGGTCGCGGGTGTCGTCGTCCAGCCGGACGGCCACCTCGCGGTAGAAGTCGGTCGCGATGGCGTCGCCGACGTAGGCCTTGACCAGGCCCTCCAGCCAGTCCGAGGGCGCCGTCATCCGGTGGAACAGCTCCAGCGGCTCGACGAAGGGGCGCATCGCCTCCTGCGGGTCGGCGCCGACCTCGGCGAGCCGGTCGTGCAGCCGCTGGTAGTGCTGGAACTCGGCGGAGGCCATCCGGGCCAGCGCCGCCTTGTCGGCGAGGTCGGGCGCCAGCTTGGCGTCCTCGGCGAGCCGCTCGAAGGCGCTCAGCTCGCCGTAGGCGAGCGCGCCGAGCAGGTCCAGCACGGCCGCCCGGTAGCCGGGGTCGGCCGAGCACGCGGCCCAGTCCCCGATCGAGCCGGCCGCCGCGTCCTGCGTCTCACCATGGGTCTCCATGACCCGCAACCTTAGTCCCGCCCCGCCTCCGCGTGCCCGGGCGCGCCCGGGTGACCGGCCGGGCGGGCCGCTCCGGTGGCAGTTGCCGGGGGCAATGTCAGACGCGTCACGTGTTCGAGTCGTCGCCTGACTGTATGGTGGTACGGAGCCCGTCGTGTTCGCATGGTGTCACCGCCGTCTCGGTACCCGCGCGAACCCTCCGTAGCGGCACCGTCCAGCCGGACGTGTCCGCACCGGAGGCACGGGTACTCACGTACGCGGATGCCCGGTCGGAGAGCCGATCGGCTCCGACCATGGCTTGGACTTCAAGCCTTGGCACCGCATCAGTGGCCGAGCGAGGGCCGCCGAGACCACGCCCCGAGGCGGAGGTCCCGCGCAGGTCCCTCACGGGAATCCTCCCCGACGCCGCCGGCGACGCGCCCCGCACCAGGGCAGCGCGCACCGGCCGGCCGCAGGGACCGGCGCGGTTGTGCGTCCGCGCAGCTGTATCAGGGCCGCCCAGGCCCGTAGGCAGCCGCGCGGCTGCCCGCCCGCCGCTCGCTCTCGGCCCTTTCGAAAACGGAAGAGGCAGCACCCTGTCCACCACCGCTGAACCCATCAAGACGACCTTCCGGGACCTGGGGATCCTCCCGGAGACCGCCGAGGCGCTCGAGTCCGTCGGCATCGTCCACCCCTTCCCCATCCAGGAGATGACCCTCCCGGTCGCGCTGACCGGCCACGACGTCATCGGCCAGGCCAAGACCGGCACCGGCAAGACCCTCGGCTTCGGCCTCCCGCTGATCGAGCGGGCCGTCGTGCGCGCCGACGTGGACGCCGGCCGGGCCACCGAGGACCAGCTCTCCGACTTCCCGCAGGCGCTGATCGTCGTCCCGACCCGCGAGCTGTGCACCCAGGTCACCAACGACCTCCAGACCGCCGGCAAGGTGCGGAACGTGCGCGTCCTCGCCGTCTACGGCGGCCGGGCGTACGAGCCGCAGGTCGAGGCGCTCACCAAGGGCGTCGACATCGTGGTCGGCACCCCGGGCCGCCTGCTGGACCTGGCCGGGCAGAAGAAGCTGAACCTGTCCAAGGTCCGCGCGCTGGTCCTGGACGAGGCCGACGAGATGCTCGACCTGGGCTTCCTGCCCGACGTCGAGAAGATCATCACCATGCTGCCGGCCAAGCGGCAGACCCTGCTGTTCTCGGCCACCATGCCGGGCCAGGTGATCAGCCTCGCCCGCCGGTACATGAGCCAGCCGACCCACATCCGGGCCGCCGCCCCGGACGACACCGGCGCGACCGTCGCCAACATCGAGCAGCACATCTTCCGTGCGCACTCGCTGGACAAGGTCGAGATGGTCTCGCGCATCCTGCAGGCCGACGGCCGCGGGCTGGCGATGATCTTCTGCCGCACCAAGCGCACCGCCGCCGACGTCTCCGACCAGCTGACCCAGCGCGGCTTCGCGGCCGGCGCGGTCCACGGCGACCTCGGCCAGGGCGCCCGCGAGCAGGCCCTGCGGGCCTTCCGCAACGGCAAGGTCGACGTGCTGGTCTGCACCGACGTCGCGGCCCGCGGCATCGACGTCGAGGGCGTGACGCACGTCATCAACTACCAGTGCCCCGAGGACGAGAAGACCTACCTGCACCGGATCGGCCGCACCGGCCGGGCCGGCGCCTCCGGCACCGCCGTCACCCTGGTCGACTGGGACGACATCCCGCGCTGGCAGCTGATCAACAAGGCGCTGGACCTGCCGTTCAACGACCCGGAGGAGACCTACTCCACCTCGGCGCACCTGTACGAGCTGCTGAAGATCGCGCCGGGCACCAAGGGCATCCTGCCGCGCTCGGAGCGGACCCGTGCCGGGCTGGGCGCGGAGGAGGTCGAGGACCTCGGCGAGACCGGTGGACGCGGCTCCCGCTCGGGCCGCGGCGGTCGCGGTGAGCGCACTGAGCGCAGTGAGCGCGGCGGTCGCGGTGGCCAGGGCGGCCCCGGCCGTCCGGGCGCCGGCGCCGCCACGGCCGAGACCGAGGAGCAGAAGCCGCGCCGCACCCGTGAGCGCCGCCGCACCCGTCGGGGCTCGGTGGTCGGCGCCGAGGGCGAGGCCGGCGTCGTCGTGACCGAGGCCGCCGCGGCTGCCCCGGCCGTCGAGGGTGCCGAGGGCGAGGCCGCGCCGCGCCGTCGTCGCCGCCGCTCGCGCGGCGGTGCCGCCGAGGCCGTGGCCGCGGTCGAGACGGCGGTCGAGGCGACTCCGGCCGCCGAGGCCGTCGTGGCCGAGGCCGTCGCGGTGGTCGAGGCCGCCGTCGAGGCGGTCGCCGAGGCTCCGGCTCCGGCCAAGAAGGCCACCCGCACCCGGACCCGCAAGCCCAAGGCCGAGACCACCGAGGCGGCCACCGAGGCCGTCGCGGTCGTCGAGGCCGCCGTCGAGGCGGTCGCCGAGGCCCCGGCTCCGGCCAAGAAGGCCACCCGCACCCGGACCCGCAAGCCCAAGGCCGAGACCACCGAGGCCGCCGCCGAGGCCGTCGCGGTCGTCGAGGCCGCCGTCGAGGCGGTCGCCGAGGCCCCGGCCCCGGTGAAGAAGGCCACCCGGGCCCGCAAGCCGAAGGCGGAGGCCGTCGAGGCGGCTCCGGCCGCCGAGGCCGTCGCCACCGAGGCCCCGGCCCCGGCCAAGAAGGCCACCCGGGCCCGCAAGCCGAAGGCCGTCGCCGAGACCGCCCCGGAGGCCCCGGCCGCCGAGGCCGCCGGCGAGGTCCCGGCTCCGCGCAAGCGCACCCGCGCCCGCAAGGTCGCCGCGCCGGTGGAGGCCACCCCGGAGAGCTGACACCCCGTGTCTCCCCCGAGGGGGCGGGCCTGGCCACCCGGCCGGGCCCGCCCCCTCGGCGTTTCCCGACGCCGCGACCTCGCCGGGACCTCGCCGCGACCTCGCCGGGACCGTGCGACGGGACACGCCCTAGGCTCGGGGCGTCGAGGAGTCACCGACGGGCCGGCAGGCCGCCGGTAGGACAGCAGGGAGAACAGCCGATGAGCACGCCGCCGTTCCTGACGCTTCCCACGTGCGCGCGGGCCGAGCGGGTGGTGACCGGGCGCGGGGAGTTCGCGGCGCTGCGGGCGGAACCGGCCGGGCCGGTGCGCGGCTCGGCGCTGCTGGTCCCGGGGTTCACCGGCAGCAAGGAGGACTTCATCGCGCTGCTGGAGCCGCTGGCGTCCGCCGGGTACCGGGTGACGGCCGCGGACCAGCGCGGGCAGTACGAGACCGGCGGCCCGGACGACCCGGCGGCGTACGGCGTCGGGGCGCTCGGCGCCGACGTACGGGCGCTGACCGAGGCGTTGGCCGTCGACGGCGCCCCCCTGCACCTGCTGGGGCACTCCTTCGGCGGCCAGGTGGTGCGCGAGGCGGTGCTCGCCGCGGCCGCCGAGGGCCCGCTGCCCTGGCGGTCGCTGACCCTGATGTCCACCGGACCGGGCGCGATCGACCCGGCCGAGGCGGCCCGCACCAAGCTGCTGCTGGACGCCCTGCAGGGCATGGACCTGGAGCAGATCTGGCAGGTCATGCGGCAGCTGGAGGCGGAGAGCGGGCAGCCGCGGCCGAGCCTGGAGCCGGCCGTCGCGGAGTTCCTGCACCGGCGCTGGCTGGCCAACGTGCCGCGGTCGCTGTCCGTCACCGGCGGCCACCTGGTGGCCGCGCCGGACCGGGTGGCGGAGCTGGCCGCCGCCACCGCCGGGCTGCCGCTGCTGGTGCTGTCCGGGGTTCAGGACTACGCCTGGCCGGTGCCGGAGCAGACCGCGATGGCCGAGCGGCTGGGTGCCCGCCGGGTGGTGGTCGCGGACGCCGGCCACTCCCCCAACGCCGAGCGGCCGGCCGCCACGGCGGAGGCGCTGACCGCGTTCTGGGGCTGACGCGGCCGGCGCCGACGCCCGCCGGTCCGGTCCGGTTCCCCCGGTCCGCCGAAAGTGGTCTGTACCACTTCTCGGACTTCGATCGGCTTCAACACAGGACAAAATTCGTTAGTTACGGTAATCTTTGATTCTGTCCGGGAATCATCGCCGGCCTCCGCTCGGCCCCGATCACCCGAAACCTGGACTTCACGGGCGGGCAACGGCCCGGTAGCACCGCCACCTCACCGTGGTTCACGAGGCACTGGACGCACCAGGCAAGCAAGGGGGGCCCTTGCCGCAGCAGACCGCCGCATCCGCGACTACGAACCGCCCGGTCCGGTCTCACCGCCGGATCCGCAGGACCCCGAAAGGGCTGATACCGACTCAGCCGCGACCGCCCCGCCCCGCGGGGCCAGGAAAGGAGACGCCCATGACGAAGACCATGCGCTTCGAGATCGTCCGGCTCGACGACACCAACGGCTCCGCCGCCGACCGCCTGATCGCCGACGCCGCCACCGTGCGCGAGGTCGTCGACGCCGCCGCCCGCACCGGCGAGCGCCTGCTCATCCGCCCGTGCCCGACCGTCTGACCCTGCGCGGCGCCTCCGCACCGGAGCCCTCACCCGCCGCCGACGAGCCGGGAGCGTCCGATCCGGACGTTCCGATACCCGACTGACGCCCCGTCACCGCATTCGCCGATGACGGGGCGTCAGTGTGTCAGGGGCCGGAGCACCGGACGTTTGCCGCCACCCGGGACGGGACATCCCCCAACGGGAACCGCCCGCGCCGCGCCCACCCGGCGCCGGTTCGGGCGTCCGCCACCGACAGGTACCGCCGAGCCCTCCGTACGGGTGATCGTCCTTGACGCGGCGGTCCGGAGGGAGGAGCGTTGACGGCTATGAGGGGCGAGCCAAGCTGCCCGAGGTGCGCCGGTCGGGTCCGCGCCCCCGGTCTGTTCTCAGACACCTGGCAGTGCGACCGGCACGGAGCCGTGCACCCGATGCAGCCCGTGCTGCCGCCGAGTGTGGAGGCCCTCGGCGTCGCCGTCGCCCGCTCCCAGGTCCCGGTCTGGCTGCCCTGGCCGCTCCCGGTCGGCTGGCTCTACACCGGCATCGCCCACGTCGGCGACGACGTCTCGGGCGCCCGCGCCACCGCCGTCGCCTGCTCCGGCCCGGCCCCGCTCGGCGGCTTCGGCGAGCTGGTGCTGATCGCCGAGGAGCTGGGCGTCGGCCTCGGTGCCCGCTACGCGGGCCTGCCCGGGCCGGACCCGGGCGACTCCGTCGGCCTCTACAAGCCCGCCGACGCCAAGCTGCTGGCCGCCGGACGCCCCACCCCGATGTTCCACGTCCCGGACGCCCCGGCCGACCGCGCGGTGTTCGCCGGCGAGGCCCGCGGGCTCTGGCTCTGGGCGGTCGCCTGGCCCGAGCAGTCCGCGCTGGTGATGTACGACGAGCTGGTGCTGACCGACCTGCGCGAGGCGGGCGCCGAACTGGACCTGCTGCCCTGCGGGGCGCTCTCCCCCCGGCTGCTCGGCTGACAACTGGCCTATCCTGGGCGGCATCCACGAGCCCCCGGGAGTCCGATCCGTGCGCATCGACCTGCACGCCCACAGCAACGCCTCCGACGGCACCGACAGCCCGGCCGAGCTGGTCGCGGCGGCCGTCGCCGCGGACCTCGACGTGGTGGCGCTGACCGACCACGACACCGTGTCCGGCCACGCCGCGGCCGCCGAGGCGGTGGCCGCGCTGCCCGCCGGCAGCCGGCTGACCGTCGTCCCGGGCGCCGAGCTGTCCTGCGCCGTGGACGGCATCAGCATGCACCTGCTGGCCTACCTGTTCGACCCTCAGGAGCCGGAGTTCGCGCGCGAGCGGGACCTGGTGCGCACCGACCGGTTCCGGCGCGGGCGGGCGATCGTGGAGCGCTGCCGGGAGCTCGGCGCGGACATCAGCTGGGAGCAGGTGCAGCGGATCGCCGGGGCCGGCTCGGTCGGCCGGCCGCACATCGCCAGCGCGCTGGTCGAGGCGGGCGTGGTGGCCACCGTCTCGGACGCCTTCACCGCCGACTGGCTGGCCAACGGCGGGCGGGCGGACGTCCGCAAGCACGAGACCGACCCGGTCGTCGCGGTGCGGTTGGTCCGGGCGGCCGGCGGGGTGCCGGTGTTCGCCCACCCGGGCGCGGTCAAGCGCGGCCGGACGGTCTCCGACCAGGTGATCGCCGAGCTCGCGGCGGCCGGGCTGGCCGGGCTGGAGGTCGACCACACCGACCACGACGAGGAGACCAGGGTGCGGCTGCGCGGCCTGGCCGGCGAGCTCGGCCTGCTGGTCACGGGCTCCAGCGACTACCACGGCACCCGCAAGACCGTCCGGCTCGGCGAGCACACCACCGACCCGGAGGTGTACGAGGCGCTGCTGGCGCAGGCCACCGGCGCGAAGCCGATCGGACGCTGAACCGAGCCGCGGCCCGGACCAGGAGATCGTGAGTCCCCTGGTCCGCGCTCCGGCGCTCCGGCGCTCCGGAGCGCGCGGCGGGCTCACGGGCCCGGGTGCACGCCGCGCCTGACCGCGCGTCGGTCAGTCCAGCCGGACGCCGCGCCGGCCCGGGTCGCGCAGGTCGGCGCCCTGGTCGAGCCAGCGCTCCTGGAGCGCGGCCGCGCCGTGCACCCGCTTCCAGCCCGCCTCGTTGGGCGTCATCGGCAGCAGCGGCAGGAAGCGGACCGGATCGGCCGGTTCGGCCAGCTCCAGGTCCTCGACCAGGCCGCCCGGTTCGGCCGCGAGCACCGAGGTGAAGGGCGCGCCGTCCCAGAGCGGGGAGCCGAGGTCCAGCGAGCCGCCCGGGGCCACCACCAGGCCCTCGACCTGCGGGGTGGCGGCGAAGGTGGCCAGGGTGCGCAGCACGCTGTCGCGCCCGCCCCGGACGGTCAGCACCAGTTCGGCGCGCGGGCCGCGCACCTGGTCGGCGACCGGCGCGGTCGGGTCGGCCATCGGCGCGGCCGACATGCCGAGCGTGGCGTACCGGACGAGGCCCTCGGCGTCGGGGCCGAAGCGCAGCACCTCGATCCGGTCGGCGCCGAGGAAGGTGACCGCGGCGCGGCCGCCCGGCTCGCCGAAGGTGGAGATCAGCCGGGCCTCGACGGCTGCCAGCACCGCCTCCCGGGAGAGCTCCGGGGAGGTGCCGCCGTGGGGGTCGCCGAAGGGCGGGAAGTCGTGCGCCATGCCGGTGAGCGTAACCCCCGGGGGTTCGCGGGCCGCGTGCGGGCGGGTGCGGAGGCGGTCGCCGCGGGGGCCACGGCGGGGGGCCACGGCGGGGGCCGCACAAGGATCCCGTAAAGGCTTCGGAAACCTCCGGGAAACCCCCCGGCTTCGACGCCCGGTCAGATGTTAGGGTGAGCGACTGGCCACCGGGATCGTTTCGTCCCGGGGCGGCGGCGCGAAGGAGGTGGTTGCGGTGGATACCGGCCGACCATGCAGTACCGGCAGCTCTGCCCGGCCCCGACTCCCCCGTACCCCGCGCCCCGCAGGCCCAATCGGCTGAATCAGCCGCGGTAGCCCCGGGCGCGGACCCCACGGCGGACGGACCGGCCGGGAGAGCACTTTCATCCCCCGTTTCACCGGTGTTCTCCGCCGTCGTACCGCGGCCGAACGTTCTCGCTTCCGCGCCGCCGCGCGACGGTTCCTGCCTCTGGGAGCCTGCCATGTCGATGATCAACACCCTGCGCGCCGCCGTCCGCACCAACCGCCGCCGCGGTGCGTCCGGTGTCTTCGCCGTCCTGCCCGAGGACGCCGGTTCGGCGGTCGTGGACTGCGCGGTCTACCAGCAGGGCAAGCGCAGGGGCGAGACGTGCAGCCCGCGCGAGGCCGCCCGGCGGGTCAAGGCCGCCCACCAACTCCCCGAGGGCGAGGGCTCGTTCAGCTGGATCGGGCTGCACGAGCCGACCGAGGCCGAGTTCGAGGGGATCGCCCAGCGCTTCGGTCTGCACCCGCTCGCGGTGGAGGACGCGGTGCACGCGCACCAGCGGCCCAAGGTCGAGCGCTACGACGACGTGCTGTTCGCCGTCTTCAAGACCATCCGCTACGTGGAGCACGACCAGCTGACGCCCACCAGCGAGGTGGTGGAGACCGGTGAGCTGATGGTCTTCGCCGGCCGGGACTTCGTGATCACCGTCCGGCACGGCGGCCACGGCTCGCTGCAGGAGCTGCGCCACCGGCTGGAGGCCGACGCGGACGAGGCCGGGCTGCTCGCCAAGGGCCCGGCGGCGGTGCTGCACGCGATCGCCGACCACGTGGTGGACAACTACCTGCTGGTCGCCGAGCGGCTCCAGAGCGACGTGGAGGAGATCGAGTACGGCGTCTTCTCGGCCAAGGGCGGGCGCAGCGCCGACGTCGGCCGGGTCTACCAACTCAAGCGCGAGGTGCTGGAGTTCAAGCGCGCCGTGGTGCCGCTGCTGCGCCCGATGCAGCAGCTGTCCGAGCCGCTCCAGCGGCTGGTCGACCCGGACATCCAGAAGTACTTCCGGGACGTCGCCGACCACCTGGCCCGGGTCGCCGAGCAGGTGCAGGGCTTCGACGAGCTGCTGAACTCGCTGCTGCAGGCGAACCTGGCGCAGGTCTCGGTGGCGCAGAACGAGGACATGCGCAAGATCACCGCCTGGGCGGCGATCTTCGCGGTGCCCACCATGATCACCGGCGTGTACGGCATGAACTTCGACTACATGCCCGAGCTGCACCACGAGTACGGCTATCCGATGGTGCTCGGCGCGATCGTGCTGATCTGCGTCGGGATGTACCGGGGCTTCCGCCGCAACGGCTGGCTCTGACGGCGGCGGGGACGGCTCCGTCCGCGCCGCCGGTCAGCGCCGGTCAGCGTCCGCGCCGTCGGTCAGCGCCGCCCGCCGCGGGCGACCAGGACCAGGCCGAGCAGGATCAGCACCACCGCCGGGTAGGCGGCCGCCGGGGGCCACTGGCCGAGCCAGACGGCGGCGATCAGCGCCGCGCCCGGGGTCTCCAGCAGGATCGCGGTGGAGGTGATCGACGGCCCGAGGTTGCGCACCACCCGGTTGCTCAGCGAGTGGCCGAGCAGCTGGGCGACGACCATCAGCAGCACGATCTGCCACCACACCCCGGCCGGCCAGCCGGTCAGCGGCGTCCCGGCGACCAGGCAGATCCCCAGCAGCGCCGCCGCCGTGGTGGCGTAGCAGACCAGGGTGTACGCGGTGGTGCTGACGGTCTTGCGGACCTCGGCGCCCAGCAGCATGTACCCGGCCCCGGCCAGGCCGGCGCCGAGCGCGAGCGCGTCGCCGAGCAGCGCGCGCGGGGAGAGCGAGAGGTCGACGCCGGTCAGCACCAGCACGCCGGCGAAGGCGACGACCGTGCCGAGCCAGACCAGCCTCGGTGCTCGGACGCCCATCAGCCGCATCAGCAGGATGGTCCACAGCGGGGTGGTGGTGACCAGGGCGGTGGCCGAGGCCACCGAGGTCATCCGCAGGCTGGGCATCCAGAGCGCGAAGTGCACGGCGAGCAGCGCCCCGGCGGCCACCGCGAGCAGCAGCGCCCGCCGGCCGATCCCGCGCAGCTCGGCGCGGTGGCGCAGCAGCGCGTAGGGGCCGAGGACGCCGACCGACATGACGTTGCGCCAGAGGGCGATCGCCAGCGCGGGCGCGGCGGTGGCGCTGATGAGTGGGCCTGACAGCGAGATGCCGCCGATCGAGACGGCGAGCAGCAGCAGGTCGAGGGTGGGGAGCGGGTGCGCCGGTCCGTGGCCGGCGGTCCCGGGAGCGACGGCGGCGGCAGGGGCGGGGGTGGCGGGGGACGTGGCGGCGGGGGCGGTCGCGGGCCGGGCGGCGGACACGGCGCTCCTTGCTGGTTCGCGGGGGTGGGGCGGTCATACGGTAAGGCCCGTGGCGGCGTAATGGAACTGTCGCCCGGAGACTGAGACACCCGCTGGACGCCGAAAGCCGTACGCTGTCCGCCATGGACCGTACGCCCGCCGCCTCGACCGCCGACGACTTCCTCGACCAGGCCCTGCTGGAGGAGGCCGCGAAGAAGTCCGGCCTGCTCTGGGTGCGCGCGGACGGCCAGGAGCACGCCCGGCCGCTGTGGCACGCCTGGCACGACGGCGCGGTCGTGGTGGTCGGCGGGGGCGGCGAGCAGCCGCTGCACGGCCTGGAGCCCGGCGCCGGGGCCGTGGTCACCGTCCGCAGCAAGGACAAGGGCGGCCGGCTGACCGGCTGGATCGCCCGGGTGGTCGAACCGGCCCCGGGCAGCGAGGCCTGGCTGGGCGCCGTCGAGGAGCTCAAGGGGAAGCGGCTGAACGCGCCCGACACCGACGCCATCACCGACCGCTGGGCCCGCGAGTGCCGGGTGCTGCGGCTGGAGCCGGCCGGCCCGCTCACCGAGCGCCCCGGGGCGATGCCGGACGGCTCGCACGCCGCCGAGCCCCTCCCCACCCCGGCCACCACCCGCCGCCCGATCCCGGCCGGCCTGCCCAAGCTGCTGTTCAAGCGCCGTTAAAGCCCCCCCAAACATTTGCGCCCAGGACTCGTCCGACGGCTACCGTGCCTCCCGGCCGGGCCCCGGACACGCGGGTAGCCTTGGCCGCGAGTGCGCCCCCGGCGCACCCGGTACGGCGTCGAGCGAGTCGAGGGAGTCCATGGCAGGGCCAGGCACCCGGGTCTTCATCTCCCATCTGTCCGCCATCGCGGTCTTCGACCCGAACGGCGACCAGGTCGGGCGGGTCCGGGACGTGGTCGTGTCGCTGCGGCTCGGCGGCCGCCCGCCGCGCGTGCTCGGCCTGGTGGTCGAGGTGGTCGGCCGGCGCCGGATCTTCCTGCCGATGACCCGGGTGACCAGCCTGGAGTCCGGCCAGGTGCTCACCACCGGCGTGATCAACCTGCGCCGCTTCGAGCAGCGCCCCTCCGAGACCCTGGTGCTCGCCGAGCTGCTGGACCGCACCGTCACCTGGTCCAAGACCGGTGAGGAGGTCACCGTGCTGGACGTCGGCATGGTGCAGACCCGGCTGCGCGAGTGGGAGATCAGCAAGGTCTTCGTCCAGGTCGGCCGGGCCGGCCGGCTGCGCAAGGGCAAGGGCGAACGGCTCACCCTGGACTGGCAGGACGTCACCGGCTTCTCGCTGCCCGAGCAGGACCAGGGCGCGGCCAACCTGCTCGCCACCTTCGAGCAGCTGCGCCCCGCCGACCTCGCCAGCGTGCTGCACCACCTGTCCGCCAAGCGCCGGGCCGAGGTCGCCGCCGCCCTCGACGACGAGCGGCTGGCCGACGTCCTGGAGGAGCTGCCCGAGGACGACCAGGTCGAGATCATCGGCAAGCTCCAGGAGGAGCGCGCCGCGGACGTCCTGGAGGCGATGGACCCGGACGACGCCGCCGACCTGCTCTCCGAGCTGCCCGGTGACGAGGCCGAGCGGCTGCTCCAGCTGATGGAGCCGGACGAGGCCGCGCCGGTGCGCCGCCTGCTGACCTACGAGGAGGACACCGCCGGCGGTCTGATGACCACCGAGCCGGTCGTGCTGGAGCCGGACGCGACGGTCGCCGAGGCGCTGGCCAGGATCCGGGTCAGCGACCACAAGCCCGCGCTGGCCGCGCAGGTCTTCGTCTGCCGCCCGCCGAACGAGACCCCGACCGGCCGCTACCTGGGCACGGTGCACTTCCAGCGGCTGCTGCGCGAACCCCCGTACGTCCTGGTCGGCTCGCTGGTGGACGACGACCTGGACCCGCTGCCGCCGGACACCCCGCTGTCGCTGATCACCAGCTACCTGGCGACCTACAACCTGGTCGCCGCACCGGTCGTCGACGAGGCGGACCACCTGCTCGGCGCGGTGACCGTCGACGACGTGCTCGACCACCTGCTCCCGGACGACTGGCGCGACGCCGCACTGCACGCCCACGACGAGGACCGCGACGACGAGAACGAAGGGGTGACCGGTGGACGGTGACCGCGGCGGACGGCCGGACGACTCCGCGCGCCGACGCCTCCAGGGCGAGCTGCGCCAGCTGCGTCAGCTGCGCGAGCTGCGCACCCGCGAGGGCGGCCGGGACCGGCGCTCGGACACCGTCCCGATCACCGGCACCGGCCGCGTCCGGCTCGACCAGCCGCGCACCGCGCGGCCCGGCCTGCTCTCGCTGCCCTCCTACGACCCGGAGGCCTTCGGCGTCCTGTCCGAACGGATCGCCCGCTTCCTCGGCACCGGGCGGTTCATCGTCTGGATGACGGTGGTGGTGGTCGTCTGGATAGCGTGGAACACCCTGCTGCCGGCGAGCGCGCGCTTCGACGAGTACCCGTTCATCTTCCTGACCCTGGCGCTGTCCCTGCAGGCCTCGTACGCGGCCCCGCTGATCCTGCTGGCGCAGAACCGCCAGGACAACCGGGACCGGGTCAACATGGAGCAGGACCGCTCCCGCAGCGACCGCAACATCGCCGACACCGAGTACCTGACCCGCGAGGTCGCCGCCCTGCGGCACGGGCTCGGCGAGGTCGCCACCCGCGACTTCGTCCGGTCCGAACTCCAGTCCCTGCTCAAGGAGATCGACGAGCGCCGGGAGGCCGGCGGGTCGCTGTGACCCGTGGCACGTTACCGGCGGGTCAAGGGCATCCGTCGGCGCCGTACCATCAAGGCATGGCCAACGAGACAGAGGTCGCGGCCGGCGTCACGGAGGAGTCCGTACGCCAGGCGCTGGCGACCGTCAACGACCCGGAGATCAACCGCCCGATCACCGAGATCGGCATGGTGAAATCGGTCGGGATCGCCGAGGGCGGCGCGGTGAGCGTCGCGGTCTACCTGACGGTCTCCGGCTGTCCGATGCGCGACACCATCGTCACCCGGGTGCGCGAGGCGGTCGGGAAGGTCCCCGGTGTGACCGGCGTCGAGGTCGAGCTCGACGTGATGAGCGACGAGCAGCGCAAGGAGCTGTCCCAGCTGCTGCGCGGTGGCGCCCCCGAGCGGGAGATCCCGTTCGCCAAGCCGGGCACGCTGACCCGCGTCTACGCGGTCGCCTCCGGCAAGGGCGGCGTCGGCAAGTCCTCGGTGACCGTCAACCTGGCGGCCGCGATGGCCGCCGACGGCCTGAAGGTCGCGGTGGTGGACGCCGACATCTACGGCCACAGCGTGCCGCGCATGCTGGGCGTCGAGGGCCGGCCGACCCAGGTCCAGGACATGATCATGCCGCCGCAGGCGAACGGCGTGAAGGTCATCTCGATCGGCATGTTCACCCCGGGCAACGCCCCGGTGGTCTGGCGCGGCCCGATGCTGCACCGCGCGCTCCAGCAGTTCCTCGCCGACGTGTACTGGGGCGACCTGGACGTGCTGCTGCTGGACCTGCCGCCCGGCACCGGCGACATCGCGATCTCGGTGGCCCAGCTGGTCCCCAACGCGGAGATCCTGATCGTCACCACCCCGCAGATGGCCGCCGCCGAGGTGGCCGAGCGGGCCGGCACCATCGCGGTGCAGACCCACCAGAAGATCGTCGGCGTGATCGAGAACATGTCCGGCATGCCGTGCCCGCACTGCGACGAGATGATCGACGTCTTCGGCACCGGCGGCGGCCAGACCGTCGCGGACGCGCTCACCCGCACCGTCGGCGCGACCGTCCCGGTGCTCGGCTCGATCCCGATCGACGTGCGCCTGCGCGAGGGCGGCGACGACGGCCGCCCGGTCGTGCTCGCCGCGCCCGACTCCCCGGCCGGCGCCGCCCTGCGCGCCGTGGCCGGCAAGCTCGGCGGCCGCCAGCGCGGCCTGTCCGGCATGTCGCTGGGTCTGACGCCGAAGAACAAGTTCTGACACCGTGACGGACGAAGGGCCGGGTGGCCGGACCACCCGCCCCTTCGTCGTGCCGTCGCGGTACCGCCGCGGGCCCTACGGCCGGGTGTAGGCGGTCAGGTCCGGGACGCTGGAGAAGCCGACGCCGTACGCGCTGACGCCGCGGCCATAGGCGCCGAGCAGGACGCCGGGGGCCTCGCCGGCCAGCACCCAGCCGTACTCGGACTCGCGGTAGCGGAAGGGCTGCGGCAGGCCGTTGACCGGCAGGCTGAGGGTGGACCAGCCCTGGCCCGCCAGATCGTCGGCGAGGTCCCAGGCGAGGCTGCTCTGCTGGTCCAGCCAGTCCTGGCGCAGCGCCCGGTCCAGCTGCCCGGGCCAGGTCGCGGCGAGCAGGCCGGAGCCGGCCAGCCAGGCGGCGGAGGAGGCGGAGGTCGCCTCCAGGGTGCCGGTGTTGTCGGCGCTGCGCCGGCTGTCCCGGCGGGCCATGGTGACCACGACGGCGAACTTCCGCACGTCGCGCGGCTCGTACTGCTTGGCCGGCTCGTCCCCGTGGCCGAGCGAGCCGTAGTCGACGCTGCCCGCGGTGCGGGGGCCGGCGCCGGCCTGCAGCAGGAAGCGACGGCCGGTCCAGCCCTCGTCCAGCCCGTACCAGGGGAAGTCGGCGGACAGGTAGGGCACCAGCGGGTCCGCCGGGCCGGCCTGTCCGCCGACCACCGGGCCGCCGGCCGTGACCGTCGCCCCTCCCGCCTGACTCGTCGCGTCCATCCCCGGGCCTCCTCAAACACACGTTTGCCTGCCGTGGCGCGCTCCCATGGTGGCGTACCGCGGCGCTCGCCGGGGCCGTTCCGGGTCCGCGACGGGGCGCGTTGTGACGGACGGCTCACGGGAACAATCAGCACAATAGCGGCGCACACGCCGCCGCCCCGCTCAGCCGGTGGCCGGGCGGGGCGGTGGCGCGCAGCCGGGGGTGCCGTACGCGGTGCGCGGCGGCGGGCGTACGCGGCGTCATCGGGGGGCGTACGCGGCGTTGCCGGCGGGCGTACGCGGTGTGCTCAGGTGGCGTCGGGGTCGAACGGGGGGCGCTCGCCGGGCGCCAGCGGGGCGCCGGTGGAGGCGGCGGCCGGCGCGGACTTCTCGAAGCTGACGCCGCCGCTGCGGCCGTTGACCGGCGCCGAGGGCTTGTCGTCCAGGACGGAGCGGATGTCCAGCGTGTCCTTCATCTCCTTGAGGCCCAGCGGGTCGTCCTGGCCGCCCATGAGCTGCTTGCGCACGAAGTTCTTGGGGTTCAGGTCCTCGAACTCGAAGTCCTGGAACTCGGGGCCCAGCTCGGTGCGGATGTCCTCCTTCGCGTTGTCGGCGAAGGAACGGATCTTCCGGATGAAGCCCATGGTGTCCTGGATCAGCTTCGGCAGCTTGTCCGGACCGAAGATGATGATCGCCATCACGACCAGGGTCAGGACTTCCAGCCCACTCACGTCGCTGAACACCTTTGCTCCCTAGCTCGTCGGACGACGGTTCCTACAGGGTAATGGCCACCGGCGAGTCCCTGGTCCACGCTGGGATGAAGCCGTGGTAAAGACCTGCCGGTGGCCGAGGCCGTCCGGACCGGAGCACCGGTGTCCGTCGAGGGCGTCGCCGGCGGGGCCTAGCGGGTCTGCTGGCGCAGTGCGGCGGCGCCCCCGGGGTAGCGGTCCGGGGAGCCCGGCGGGGTCGCGTCGCGGGTCGCGGCGACCGGGCGGGCCGGGAAGTCCACCGGGACCTGCGCGTTCATCGGGACGAGTCCGCCGCCCCGGCCGGTGCCGGCGCCGGGCGGGCTGACGGTGGTGCCGTGGCGCTCCTCGCCCTGGGTGCTGAGCCCGCCGACGCCGCCGAGCGTCACCGCGGCGACGGAGAAGGCGCCCGCGGCGGCGAACACCAGCCGGCGGCCCCGCGCGGCGGGGCGCACGATGCCCGCGGAGGACTGCGGACGGGCCGGGGCGGCGGCGGGCTCGGGCCGGGCGGAGCGCCGGCCCATCAGCGGCCGCAGCCCCGCGCCGCGCCCGAAGGCGCGCGGGTCCACCCCGGGCAGCGGGGAGTCGGCGCCGAGCGCGCCCGCGCCGAAGGAGGCCCCGGCGCCGCGGCCGAAGGAGCCGCCGTCGAGCCGGCTGCCGCCGAGCGTGCCGGTGGCCGCGACCCCGCCACCGGGCAGGTCGTCGTCGTCATCGCGGCGCCCGCGCCCGGCCGGCCAGTCGCGGTCCGCCGGGGCGTCCTCGGGGAGGTTGCCGACCGCCATCAGGCGGGCCATCAGCGCGGACGAGGGGCCGGGCGTGCCGGTGCGGGTCAGCATGTGCTTGACGGCGCGGCCCTCGTCGGCCTCGGCGAGGCACTGCGGGCAGGTCGCCAGGTGGGCCTGGACGCGGTCGCGCGCGTCGTGGCCGAGTTCGCCGTCCAGGAAGGCGGAGAGGCGCTCGCCGAGGTGGTGCTCCTCGGCGGCGGGTGCGGCGGGGCGGACGGGAAGCGCGTGCAGCGCCGTGTCCGCGGGCAGTGCCACCGCGGGCAGCACGGGCTCACCGGGTTCGTCGCCTCCGCGACGGCCCGGCAGGGCCCAGCCCCGTCGGCTCAGGGACCGGTCGGACGCATCCGAACGGTCCGAGCCGGACCGGCTGGTTCCGCTCACGATCGCCTCCGTCCGCGCCCACCGGGCGCGACCGCGGCCTCGACCGCGCCGACGCCGACCGCCACCGGCTCCTCCGAGCCGCCGCGGCGCTCACGGCCGGGGGCCGAGCCGGGGGCGCGGTGCTTGAGCGCGGCGCGCAGGTGCGAGCGGCCGCGGTGGATGCGGCTGCGGACGGTGCCGAGCTTGACGCCCAGCGTGGCGGCGATCTCCTCGTAGGACAGGCCCTCGATGTCGCAGAGCACCACGGCGGCGCGGAACTCCGGCGCGAGGGTGTCCAGGGCGTGCTGCACGTCGGCGTCGAAGTGGGTGTCGCTGAAGTGCTGGGCCGGGCTGGGCTCGCGGGAGGCGAGCCGCTCGGCCGCGTCCTCGCCGAGCGCGTCGAAGCGGATGCGCTGGCGGCGGCGGACCATGTCCAGGAAGAGGTTGGTGGTGATCCGGTGCAGCCAGCCCTCGAACGTGCCGGGGGTGTAGGTCGACAGCGAACGGAACACCCGGACGAAGACCTCCTGGGTGAGGTCCTCGGCGTCGTGCTGGTTGCCCGTCAGACGGTAGGCCAGCCGGTAGACGCGGGCGCTGTGCGCCTCGACGATCTCCTCCCACGTGGGCGGAGTCCAGGTCTGCGCGTCGGGACCCTCGGTGAAGGTCGCGAGGGCGGGGGCCTCGGTGGCACCGGCGGCCGGCGTGGCGGCCACGGGCTGGTCCAGGTCGGAGTGCGCAGGCTGGTTCATCACGGGCTTCGGCGTACGGGTCGACGCGGTGCCGCGGGAGTGCCGCCGCACAGGGACGTCGCCCTCGGCCACACCTCCTCGGTCGGCTCTTCTGCCCAGCAGGGCCACCACCATATCCACCTCACCCGTCAAGCCCGGATAAAAGTGCCCGGGAGGTCTTCCGCACCCGGTCTGTCCCGACAACGGCCCGCCGCCGTACGCGGTTCCCGGTCGGCCAGTAATCTGTGCCAGGAAATATCGACATCCTCCGGCACCGGGCCGCCGCCCGGGGCTCCGAAAGAGGCAGCCATCAGCGAGTTCGGGCCCGCACGTGCGGCCCTCGCCGACACCTACGTGGGCGAGGACGCGGTGCTGACCTACGCCCGGGCACAGTCCGCGCGGACCGGGATACGGGCGATCGGGCCGAGCGGCGGGGCCTGCCTGCGGCTGCTGGCGGCCGCGCTGGACGCCAAGGCGGTGGCCGAGATCGGCACCGGCACCGGGGTGTCCGGGGTCTACCTGCTGCGCGGGATGCGGCCGGACGGCGTGCTCACCACGGTCGACTCGGAGCCGGTGCGCCAGCAGCTGGCCCGCGAGGCGTACCAGGCGGCCGGGTTCGCGGCCAACCGCTCCCGGTTCATACCGGGCCGGGCGCTGGAGGTGCTGCCCCGGCTCGCCGACGGCCAGTACGACCTGGTGTTCTGCGACGGCGATCCGGCCGAGTCCTGCGAGTACCTGCTGGAGGCGCTCCGGCTGCTGCGGCCGGGCGGGATGGTCTGCTTCGAGGGGGTCTTCCAGGAGGGCAGGCTGGCCGAGCCGGACCTCCAGGACCCGCAGACCGGGGCCGTCCGGGACCTGGTCCGGGACGTGCGGGAGAGCGATGCCCTGCTGCCGGCGCTGCTGCCGGTGTCGGACGGGCTGCTCTGCGCCATCAAGCGCTGAGCCCGGCGCCCGTCAGGCCGGGGCCCGGGGCCCGGAAAACGTGCGGACCCGGGCCGACATGACGTCGTACCCGGGCCCGGCAGCACATCTCCAGGAGATGGCGAGCACCTGCTGCGGTCAGCCGCAGGCCTTCTTCAGGGCCTCGCCGAGGGCGTCGGCCTCGTCAGGCGTGAGCTCCACCACAAGGCGTCCGCCGCCTTCGAGCGGAACGCGCATGATGATGCCCCGCCCCTCTTTGGTGACTTCGAGCGGGCCGTCACCCGTCCGCGGCTTCATGGCCGCCATGCTCGTTCCCCTTCCTGCAACCGCTCAGCTACGCACCGGCAGTCCGTCCACCGCCGGTATCGAACGCATTGATCGGAAGCCATTATCCCGCATGCCACGGGCTGATGACCAACATCACTCTCGGTGCAACCACGGCCGGACCGCCCCCAACCGCCGCAAACCGCGTCATAAGCCCCGGCGTGGCGGCGGCACGGACGCCACCGGAAGGTGCGATACCTCACACTCCCCAGGCCCCCGCGTGCTCCGGCATCCTGACACACACGACTGACACCGCCACGACCCCGGGAGCCCTCACCCATGTCCGATTCCGTGCTGTACGAGCTGGACGGCGGCCTGGCCGTCATCACCGTCAACCGTCCGGAGGCGATGAACGCGCTCGACGTCGCCACCAAGATCGCGCTGCGCGACGCCGTGACCGCCGCGGCCGCGGACCCGGCCGTGCGGGCCGTCCTGCTGACCGGGGCGGGCGAGCGGGCCTTCTGCGTCGGCCAGGACCTGAACGAGCACCTGGCCATGCTGAAGCGGGCGGAGGAGACCGGCGAGGGCGCGCTGCGGACCGTCGCCGAGCACTACAACCCGCTGGTGCGGGCGCTGGCCGGGATGCGCAAGCCGACCGTCGCCGCGGTCGGCGGGGTGGCGGCCGGCGCCGGCGCCTCGCTCGCCTTCGCCTGCGACTTCCGCTTCCTGTCCGAGCGGGCCGGCTTCAACACCGCCTTCGCCGGGATCGGGCTGACCGCCGACTCGGGCGCCTCCTGGACGCTGCCCCGGCTGGTCGGGCACGCCAGGGCCACCGAGCTGCTGATGCTCCCCCGGACGGTCAAGGCCGCCGAGGCGATGGAGCTGGGCCTGGCCACCAAGGTGGTGCCGGCCGGGGAACTCGCCGCCACCGCCCGGGCCTTCGCCCGCGAGCTGGCCGAGGGCCCGACCGTCGCCTACGGCGCCATCAAGGAGTCGCTGGCGTACGGCGCCTCCCACTCGCTGGACGAACTCCTCGACAAGGAGGACGAGTTGCAGACGCTGGCGGGTGAGAGCGAGGACCACCGGATCGCGGTGCGCGCCTTCATCGCCAAGGAGAAGCCGAAGTACCTGGGCCGCTAGGCGTGGCCAGGGCGGGCCGGACCCGCCCGCGGGCGGTCGGGGGCGGGCCGTCGGATGCCTTCGGCGCCGGCGGTCAGCCCTTGGCGCCGGTGCGGACGTGGCAGTCCGCCAGGTGGTCGTCGACCAGTCCGCAGGCCTGCATCAGGGCGTAGGCGGTGGTCGGGCCGACGAAGCGGAAGCCCGCCTTCTTCAGCTCCTTCGCCAGCGCCGTCGACTCCGGCGTGACGGCCGGCACCTCGCTCATCGTGCGGGGGGCCGGCCGGTCCGGATCGGCGGCGAACCGCCAGATCAGCGCGTCCAGGCCGCCCTCCAGACCGCGGGCGACCCGCGCGTTGGCGATCGCCGCCTCGATCTTGGCCCGGTTGCGGATGATGCCGGCGTCGGCGAGCAGCCGCTCCTTGTCCGCCTCGCCGAACTCGGCGACCCTGGCGATCTCGAAGCCCGCGAACGCGGCCCGGAAGCCCTCGCGGCGGCGCAGGATGGTCAGCCAGGACAGGCCGGACTGGAAGGCCTCCAGGCAGACCCGCTCGAACAGCGCGTCGTCGCCGTGCACCGGGCGGCCCCACTCGGTGTCGTGGTAGACCCGGTAGTCGTCGGTGGAGTCGCCCCAGCCGCAGCGGCGCAGCCCGTCCGCGCCGAGCACCGCGCCCTCGACCGGCTCCGTCACGCGTCCGTCCCCGGCTTCGCGTCCTCGGGGGCCCGGTCCCCGGCCGCCGGCTGCTTGGCGAGCACCACGGCCGGCTCGACCACCTGGGCGAACTCCTCCAGGCCGGGCAGCGGTTCGGCCGCCGGGTCGGGGGCGGTGGTCGCCTCGACCGTGCCGCGCAGGTGGGTGGCGGCCTCCAGCTCGGCGATCCGCGCGTCGCGGTAGGCGAGTTCGGCGCCGAGGCGGTCCAGGACGTCGTCGACCTCGTCCATCCGGTAGCCGCGCAGGGCCATCGGCAGGCGCAGCTCGTCCACGTCCGCCTTGCCCAGCGGGCGGTCCTGCGGCAGTCGCGCGGAGATCCGGTCCGGTACCGCCTCCGGCATCGATCCGCCCCCGCCGAGCGCCACCAGGGCGGCACCACCGACCACCACGGCCATGGCGACCACGATCACCCAGAACACGAGCTGTCCTCCCGAACTCCCGGCCGGTCCGCTAAGTGGTGGCAGGTAACCACACTGATCATGACAGCATGGTCCCTTAGTGAGGCCGGGGGCCATCATCGCACCCGCAGGAGCTGTGGAGGAGACATCGGTGGCACTGCGCCTGGGACCGCGGGAATTCGGTGACGACGAGCTGGTGATCATGGCGATCGTCAACCGGACGCCGGACTCGTTCTTCGACAAGGGCGCGACCTTCGCCGACGAGGCCGCCTTCGCCGCCGCCGACCGGGCGATGGCCGAGGGCGCGGCGATCCTGGACATCGGCGGGGTGAAGGCCGGGCCGGGCGACGAGGTCACGGTCGAGGAGGAGCTGCGGCGCACCGTGCCCTTCGTGGCCGAGCTGCGCAAGCGCCACCCCGAGGCGGTGATCAGCGTGGACACCTGGCGGCACGAGGTCGGCGAGGCGGTCTGCGAGGTGGGCGCGGACCTGCTGAACGACGCCTGGGGCGGGGTGGACCCGAAGCTCGCCGAGGTGGCCGCCCGGTACGACGCGGGGCTGGTCTGCACCCACGCCGGCGGCGCCGAGCCCCGTACCCGGCCGCACCGGATCGGGTACGAGGACGTGATGGCGGACATCCTGCGGGTGACCGTGGGACTGGCCGAGCGCGCGGTGGAGCTGGGCGTGCGGCGGGACGCGGTGATCATCGACCCGGGGCACGACTTCGGCAAGAACACCCGGCACTCGCTGGAGGCCACCCGGCGGCTGCCGGAGATGACCGCGACCGGCTTCCCGGTGCTGGTCTCGCTCTCCAACAAGGACTTCGTCGGCGAGACCCTGGACAAGCCGGTGAACGAGCGGCTGCTCGGCACCCTGGCCACCACCGCGGTCTCGGCCTGGCTGGGCGCGCGGGTCTACCGGGTGCACCAGGTCGAGGAGACCCGCCAGGTGCTGGACATGGTCGCCTCGATCCGGGGCACCCGCGCCCCGGCGGTCGCCCGCCGGGGGCTGGCGTGACCCCGCCGCCGTCCGGCCGGGATCAGATCTCGCCGGCGGGCCGGCGGGCGTCGGCGAGGATCTTCATGACCTCGTCGATCTCGTCGGTGATGTGGAACAGCTCCAGGTCGTGCGGGGCCGCCTTGCCCTGCTCGACCAGGGTGTTCTTCAGCCACTCGTAGAGGCCGCCCCAGTAGGCGCTGCCGTAGAGGATCACCGGGAAGCGGGTGACCTTCTTCGTCTGCACCAGGGTGAGCGCCTCGAACAGCTCGTCCAGCGTGCCGAGGCCGCCGGGGAGGACCACGAAACCCTGCGCGTACTTCACGAACATCGTCTTGCGGACGAAGAAGTAGCGGAAGTTCAGTCCGAGGTCGACGAACTCGTTGAGGCCCTGCTCGAAGGGCAGCTCGATGCCGAGCCCGACGCTGAGGCCGCCGGCCTCCGAGGCGCCGCGGTTGGCGGCCTCCATCGCGCCCGGGCCGCCGCCGGTGATCACCGCGTAGCCGGCCTCGGCGAGGGCCCGGCCGATGTCCACGCCCGCCTGGTACTCGGGCGAGTCGACCGGGGTCCGCGCGGAGCCGAAGACGCTGATCGCGGGCGGGAGTTCGGCGAGCGCGCCGAAGCCCTCGACGAACTCGGAGGTGATCCGCAGCACCCGCCACGGGTCGGTGTGCAGCCAGTCGGTGGGACCGGTGGTGTCCAGCAGGCGCTGGTCCGTGGTGCTCGTGCCGACCTGGTCCCGGCGCACCAGCACCGGGCCCTTCTGCTTCTCGGGCCAGGCCTTCTTCTTCCGCGGCACCCCGACCTGCTCGGGGCCGTGACCGTAGTGCTTCTCGTCTCCTGTGCCTGTCATGACGAAACCCTACGCCCGCCCTCCCCCGTTTTCAGGCAACGGGGGAAGGTCGGTTGAGCATCCGGAAGATGGCGTTCGGCCGCCGGACGTACGGGCGGCGCCGCGCACGGCTCAGCTGGTCAGCCAGGCGCGCAGCCGTTCCTCGACCTCGGCGATGACGCTCAGCGAGCAGTGCTCCTCGCGCTTGTGCGCCAGGTTCGGGTCCCCGGGGCCGTAGTTGACGGCCGGGACGCCGAGGGCGCTGAACCGGGCGACGTCGGTCCAGCCGAACTTGGCCCGGGCCTGGCCGCCGGTGGCCGCCAGGAAGGCCTGGGCGGCCGGCTGGGAGAGTCCGGGCAGGGCGCCCGCGGCGAAGTCGGTGACGGTCAGCTCGAAGCCGTCGAAGACCTCGCGCACGTGCTTCTCCGCGTCGGCCTCGCTGCGGTCCGGCGCGTAGCGGAAGTTGACCGTGACGACGCACTCGTCCGGGATCACGTTGCCGGCCACGCCGCCGTCGATCCGGACGGCGTTCAGGCCCTCGCGGTACTCCAGGCCGTCGATCTCCACCTTGCGCGCCTCGTAGTTCGCGAGCCGGGTGAGCACCTCCGCGGCGTGGTGGATGGCGTTGTCGCCGAGCCAGCTGCGGGCCGCGTGGGCGCGCACGCCGGTGAGCCGCACCTGCGCCCGCAGGGTGCCCTGGCAGCCGCCCTCGACCACGCCGCCGCTGGGCTCCATCAGCACCGCGAAGTCGCCGGCCAGCCACTGCGGGTGGTCCTTGGCGAGGTGGCCGAGGCCGTTGCGGTGGGCCTCCACCTCCTCGCAGTCGTAGAAGACGAAGGTGAGGTCGCGGTTGGGCTCGGTGAGCGTGGCGGCCAGGCGCAGCTGGACGGCCACGCCGGACTTCATGTCCGAGGTGCCGCAGCCGTAGAGCAGGTCGCCCTCGACGTACGAGGGGACGTTGTCGGCGATCGGCACGGTGTCCAGGTGGCCGGCCAGGACGACGCGCTCGGCCCGGCCCAGGTTCGTCCGGGCGACCACGTTGTTGCCTTGGCGGTCCACGGTGAGGTGCGGGTAGCCGCGCAGCGCGGCCTCCACGGCGTCGGCGAGCGCCTGCTCGTCGCCGCTCACCGAGGGGAAGTCGACGAGGCGGGCGGTCAGCGTGCCGCCGTCGAGAGTGAGGTCCAGGGGCGTCGGGTTCGGGCTGCTCATGGACGCCAGCGTAGTGCGCGGCCCGGTCGGCGGCCCGGTCCGCCCGGGCGGTGGTCCGGGCGGTGGTCCGGGCGGTGGTCCGGGACACGGATCCGGCTCGGTTCGGCAACCGGGGGGCGCCGCACATCCGTCCGAGTGGGTACGGTGTCGGATCAAGGAGCAGGCGCGAGAGGGGCGACGGTGGCCAGGAGAAGGAGCAGCGAGGAGCTGGGCGACGAAGAGGAGCCCACTCGCCGCCGCGGGCCGCTGCGCGCCCTGCTGATGGTGATCGTCGGGCTGCTCGGGCTGGCCCTGGTCGCCGGTCTGGCCGTGGTCGGGATCTGGTGGTTCGGCTTCAAGCCGGGCGTCTCCGAGGAGTGCTCGGTGAAGACCGCGGCCGGCAGCGGCACGCTGGAGCTGCCGCAGGCCGCCAACGCCGCGACGATCGCCGCGGTGGCGCGCTCGCGCGGGCTGCCGGACCGGGCCACCACGATCTCGCTGGCGACCGCCATGCAGGAGTCCAAGCTGCGCAACCTGGCGGGCGGCGACCGGGATTCGATCGGCCTCTTCCAGCAGCGGCCGTCGATGGGCTGGGGCACCCCGGCGCAGATCTCGGACCCGGTGTACGCGACCAACAAGTTCCTGGACGGTCTGGTCAAGGTCCCCGGCTACACCCGGATGCCGCTGACCGACGCCGCGCAGACGGTGCAGAAGAGCGGCTACCCGCAGGCCTACGCCAAGCACGAGACCAAGGCGACGCTGCTCACCTCGGCGCTGGCGGGCCGGGAGCCCGCCTCGTTCTCCTGCGTGGTGCACGACTACGCCAAGCCGGACCCGGCGGACTCCCCCTCCGCCTCCGCCGGTGCGACCCCGGGCGCCACCGCCGCTCCGGCCGCGGACCGGGCCCAGGTGCTGTCCGACCGGGTGCGCCGGGAGTTCGGCCGCACGGTGTCCCCGGCGACCGGCTACACCTCGACCATCAAGGGCGCCGAGAACGCGGTCTCGCTGACCCCGGACCCGGCCACCGCCGCGCTGACCTCCTCCTCGGACCCGGGGGCGGACGGCGGGGTGGGCGCCGAGCGGGCGAGCGGCTGGGAGGTCGCCCACTGGGCGGTCGCCCAGGCCCAGCAGCTGGGCATCGCGACGGTCGCCTACGACGGGAAGATCTGGCGCAAGTCCAAGTCCGAGGACGGCTGGCAGACCCAGACCTCGGGCACCTCGACCAAGCTCGTCCAGGTCACTCTGGCCCCGGCCGACAAGGGCTGACGCACAGACGTTCGGGTTGCCGCCGGACGGGTGAATCGGGTCAACCCCGGTGGACCGGCCCCCCGTTCCGGCGACCCGGGCTGGAGAACCGTCACTCCCCTTGGCCGGGGCCGGTTCGACGGCGTCCTACCGGGCCCGGCGGACACCCTCTTGCGGTCCTACGATCCGATGGTCGGTCAGGAAGCTTCCTTGCACCGGCCGAAACCTTCTGGCTTCTCAAGCGGTAACAACGTCGTCCGCCCGGTCGGCCACGCCCGGTCCCTGGGCGGACGGGACGGACCCAGACCCCTTCGAGGAGCCCCATGTCTCACCCCCTCACGCGCCGGATCGCCCAGGCCGCGCTCGTCGTGGCCGCAGGAGCGACCCCGCTGCTCGCCGCCGGCTCCGCGTCCGCCCTGGGCGGGGACGCCCTGCTGCCCAAGAGCGACCTCGCGGCACCGCTGGGCCAGCTGACCAACACCGACACCGGTTCCACCCTCCAGCACACCACCCACCAGCTCGGCCAGGCCGCCGGCTCCACCGGCGCGGCCACCGTCGCCGCGGGCGTACCGGCCTCCGCCGACGCCGCCGGGAACATCGTCGCCCAGCAGCTGCCCGAGGCCAACGAGAAGGCGGGCTCGCTGACCGCCCCGGTCGACCAGACCGCGGCGACGGCCGGCCAGCTCTCCTCGGTCACCCCGAAGGTCGCCTCGTCCCTGGCCGGCAAGCTCGGCGAGGCCGTCACCGGCAAGAGCGCGGAGACCCGCAGCGCCACCGCCGGCACCGGCCCGCTCGACGGACTCACCCAGACCGGCTCCGTCACCCAGGCCCTGCCGGGCGCCGAGACGGTCACCGGCGCCGTCCCCGGCGGCACCGCCGTCGCCGACGCGCTGCCCGTGGGCGCGGTGCAGCGCGCGCTGCCGCTCGGCTCGGTCGAGCGCGCCCTGCCGGCCGACCTGCCCGCCACCGACGTCCTCGGCCTGGCCGAGCACGGCTCGGCCAACCGCCTCGGCGGTGCCGACCTCGGCTCGAACAGCCCGCTGTCCGGCCTGACCGGCGCGCTCGGCCCGCTCGGCGGCCTGCTGGGCGGCCTCAACGGCGGCAACCTCAACGGCCTGCCGCTGTAACCGCCGTCCGCGCGGAGGAACCCGAAGGGGGCCGGTGTCCGTGACACCGGCCCCCTTCGCCGTACCGTCCTGCGGGTGCGGTCAGCGCGCCGCGCCCAGCCGCTCCACGGCCGCGGCGACCCGCTCGTCGGTCGCCGTGAACGCGACCCGCACGAAGCGGTCGCCGGCCGGCCCGTAGAAGTCGCCGGGCGCCACCAGGATGCCCAGCCCCGCCAGTTCGGCCACCGTCTCCCAGCACGGGCGGTCCTGGGTCGCCCACAGGTAGAGGCTCGCCTCGGAGTGCTCGATCCGGAAGCCGTACGCCTCCAGCGCCGCCCGCAGCGCCGAGCGCCGGGCCGCGTACCGCTCGCGCTGCTCGGCCACGTGCGCGTCGTCCGCGAGCGCGGCGACCGTGGCCGCCTGGACCGGCGCCGGCACGATCATGCCGCCGTGCTTGCGCACCTCCAGCAGCTCCTTGACCACCACCGGGTCGCCCGCCACGAAGGAGGCGCGGTAGCCGGCCAGGTTGGAGCGCTTGGAGAGCGAGTGGACGGCCAGCAGGCCCTCGTGGCCGTCGCCGCAGACGTCCGGGTGCAGGACGGAGACCGGGTCGGCCTCCCAGCCCAGCTCCAGGTAGCACTCGTCGCTGACCAGCAGGGCCCGGTGCTCCCGGGCCCACTCGACGGCGCGGCGCAGCTCGTCCGCGCCCAGCACCCGGCCGGTCGGGTTGGACGGCGAGTTCACCCAGAGCAGGCGCACCCGGGAACCGTCCAGCTCGTCCACCGAGTCGTACTCGACCGGCTCGGCGCCGCACAGCCGGGCGCCGACCTCGTAGGTCGGGTAGGCCAGGCGCGGGTAGGCGACCTGGTCGCCGGGGCCGAGGCCGAGCTGGGTCGGCAGCCAGGCCACCAGCTCCTTGGAGCCGACGGTCGGCAGCACGGCCTGCGCGCCGATCCGCGCGCCGAGCCGGCGGTGCAGCCAGCCGGCGATCGCCTCGCGCAGCTCCAGCGGGCCCCAGACGGTCGGGTAGCCGGGCGTGTCGGTGTGCGCGGCCAGCGCCTTCTGGATCACCTCGGGGACCGGGTCCACCGGGGTGCCGACGGAGAAGTCGCAGAGCCCGCCCGGGTGGGCGAGCGCGGTCGCCTTGTAAGGCTCCAGCTTGTCCCAGGGGAAGACGGGAAGCTTGTCCGAAACGCGACGCGCCGCCCCCGGGTGACCCGGGAACGGCGCGCGCGTGCTGTTGGTGCTCACAGCTGTTCTTCCACCGATCGTCAGTGGTCGGCGTTCTGCGGCGGCAGAGCGGCGATGAACGGGTGGTCACGCTCGATCAGGCCCAGCTTCGAGGCGCCACCGGGCGAACCAAGGTCGTCGAAGAACTCGACGTTCGCCTTGTAGTAGTCCTTCCACTCCTCCGGAGTGTCGTCCTCGTAGAAGATCGCCTCGACCGGGCAGACCGGCTCGCACGCGCCACAGTCGACACACTCATCCGGGTGGATGTAGAGCGATCGCTCGCCCTCGTAGATGCAGTCAACCGGGCACTCTTCGATGCACGCCTTGTCCTTCACGTCGACACAAGGCTGCGCGATGACGTAGGTCACGCTGTCGTTCCTCCTCGGAAGGGCCTGGTGGCCCGTTCTGTTCTGCTGCCGTGCGCGGTGTGAGCGCGGCGTCGTCGATGCCCGCCCCTAGTATCGCGGGTCGGAGACCGCAAATGCACAGGAGGTGGCCAGATGGCGACGGTCAACCCGGTCGGCGACCGTCCGGAGGTCCGGATAGACCGCTCTGACGTGGGACGACGTGTGTCCGTCCGGCGCCTTGCGGAGTTCGTGGACGAGCGGCCGGTGTTCCGGGATTCGATCGGCGTGCTCACATCGTGGGACGATCATGGATTGACGGTCGTCCCGCGATCCGGCGATCCGGTGGTCCTGCCGGAGAAGTTGCTGGTCGCGGGCAAGGTCGTGCCGCTGTTTCCGGCCCGGCGCGCCCCGTTGCCGGTCACCGCGCCGGTCGAGCTCCAGCGGATCGCGGGGCGCGGCTGGCCGGCCGTCGAACAGGAGCCGCTCGGCGGGTGGACGCTGCGTGCCTCGGCCGGGTTCACCCGGCGGGCCAACTCCGTCCAGGCGCTCGGGGACCCGGGGCTGCCGCTGCCCGAGGCGCTGGCGGCCGTCCGGACCTGGTACGCGGCGCGCGGGCTGCCCGCGTTCGTCGAGGTGATCTCCCCCGGCTCCCCGGCGGCGCTGGTCGCCGAACTCGACCGGCTCGGGGCCGGGTACGCGCCCACCCTGGTCCGCACCGCCCCGCTGGCCGGACTCGCCCGGGCCGGCACCGGAACGGAGAGGGTGCGGCTCGCGCGGAGCGCGGACGACGGGTGGCTGTCGGTGTACCGGCGGGTGGGCGACGACCCGGCGGTGGAGGAGGCGGCCCGGCGGGTGCTGCACGGCGGGCCCTCCGTCTGGTTCGCCACCGTGCCGGGCGCCCCCGGGCAGCCGCCGGCGGCGATCGGACGCTGCGTCATCGAGGGGGACTGGGCCTGCTTCGGCGCGATCGAGGTCCAGCCGTACGCGCGGCGGGCCGGGCTGGCGACGGCGGTCATGGCGGTGCTCGCCTCGCGCGCGGCCGAGGAGGGGGCGAGCGGCGGGTACCTCCAGGTCGAGGCGGAGAACGCGGGGGCGATCGCGCTCTATGACGGACTCGGCTTCACGACCAGTCACACTTACCACTACGCGCTTCTTCCCCAGGGGTAGCCGCCAGGGCGTACCGTCCGTGCATTCGCCCGTCCGTCCGCCCTCCCGTCCGCCCGCCCTCCGTCCGCCCGTTCGTCCGCCGCCTTGTCCGTCCGCCGCCTTGTCCGTCCGCCGTACGAAAGCCGTCGCCGTCACCGTGACCGAGCAGAGCAGAGACCGCTTCCGGACCGCCGCCCGCGCCGAGCACCCCGACCCGGTGCTGCTGTGCCTGCTCGCCGCCGCCGAGCACGGCATGGTGCCCGACCCCGGCGACCCCGGTGAACCGCCCGGCGTGGACGCGCTGCTCGCCGCCTGCGAGGCCGCGCTGGAACGGCACGCGGCGGCCGTCCGGCAGGCCGTCGCCGAGCGGGCGCCCACCGGGCCGGAGGAGACCGCCGCCCTGCTCGCCGCGGTGCTCGGCGGGCGGGAGCGCTTCCACGGGCGGCAGTCGGACTACCGGCGCCTGGAGTCCTCGCTGCTGCCCGAGGTGCTGCGGCGGCGGCGCGGACTGCCGATCATGCTCTCCCTGGTGTGGACGGCGGTCGGGCGGCGGGCCGGGCTGACCGTCCACGGCGTCGCGCTGCCCGGCCACTTCATCGTCGCGGTGGGCGGCCCGGCCGGTGGCGACGAGTACGTTCTGGCAGACCCCTTCCACGGCGGGCGGCTGCTCGACCCGGAGGACGTCGAACGGCTGGTCGCCGCCGCCGGGCAGGAGTTCACCCCCGCCATGCTCACCCCGGCCCAGCCGCTGGACATCGTGCTGCGGGTGCTCGGCAACATCCGGGTCTGGGCCGCCGACCGACCCGAGCACGCCCGCACCCAGCTGTGGGCCACCGAGCTCGCCCTGCTGCTGCCCCGGCACCCGGCCCAGCTGCGCCTGGAACGGGCCGAACTCCTCGTCCGCACCGGGGACTTCCTCGGCGGCTCGGCGGAGATGGACGCCTACGCGCGGATCCTGGACACCTTCGACCCGGACACCGCCGCCAAGGTCCGCCAGGAGGCCCGGGCCGCCCGGCACCGGCTCAACTGACCCGGCCGGCTACAGCCAGCCCTTCTCGCGGGCGATCCGGACCGCCTCGGTGCGGTTGCGGGCCCCGGTCTTCTGGATCGCCATCGACAGGTAGTTGCGCACCGTCCCCTCGGACAGGTGCAGCCGCCGGGCGATGTCCGCGTTCACCGCGCCGTCGGCGGCCGCGCCCAGCACGTCCCGCTCGCGCGGGGTCAGCGGGTCGGCGCCCTCGGCCAGCGCGGCGGCGGCCAGCGCCGGGTCGATCACCCGCTCGCCGCGCAACACCCGGCGGATCGCCTCCGCCAGCTCGGCGGCCGGCGCGTCCTTCACCAGGAAGGCGTCCGCGCCCGACTCCATCGCCCGGCGCAGGTAACCGGGCCGGCCGAAGGTCGTCGCGATCACCACCTTCGTCCCGGGCGCCCGGCCGCGCAGCTCGGCGGCCGCCTCGATGCCCGTCATCCCCGGCATCTCGATGTCCAGCACGGCGACCTGCACGTCGTTCGCGAGCACCGCCGCCACCACCTCGTCCCCGCGGCCGACCTGCGCGACGACGTCGATGTCCCCCTCCAGCCCGAGCAGCGCGGCCAGCGCCTCCCGGACCATCCCCTGGTCCTCGGCGAGCAGCACGCGGATCGAGGCCCCGCTGTCAGTGTCGTTCATGGCACGACCTTAGAGGGCGGGGTTGAGTCTCCCCCCGGGGGAGACGCCACAGTGGACCGCATGGACGGCAGCGACCCCCTCTACTCGATCGGCGACCTCGCCCGGCGCACCGGACTCACCGTCAAGGCCATCCGGTTCTACGCCGACACCGGCCTGGTGCCGCCCACCGACCGCACCGCCGCCGGCTACCGGCGCTACGACGTCCACGCGCTCGCCCGGCTGGACCTCGTCCGCACCCTGCGCGAGCTCGGGCTCGACCTGCCCGCGATCCGCCGGGTGCTGGAGCGGGAGGCCCCGTTGCGGGAGGTCGCCGCCGCGCACGCCGAGGCGCTGGAGGTGCAGATCCGCACGCTCCGGCTGCGACGGGCGGTGCTGCTCGCCGTCGCCCAACGCGGTTCCACACCCGAGGAGATGAGACTGATGCACAAGCTCGCCAAGCTCTCCGACGCCGAACGCCGGCGCCTGGTCCACGACTTCATCGACGAGGCCTTCGGCGGCCTGGACGCCGACCCGGAGTTCGTCGCCATGATGCGCTCGGCCATGCCCGAACTGCCCGACGAGCCGCGGGCGGAGCAGGTCGAGGCCTGGGTCGAACTGGGCGAACTCGTCCAGGACCCGGACTTCCGCGCGGCGGTGCGGAGGATGGCCGAACAGCAGGCCGCCGAACGGGCCGAAGGCGACCGCGGCGGGCTTCAGCACGCACTCACCGAGGCCGTGCGATCGCTGGTCGGCGGCGCCGTCTCGGCGGGCACCGACCCCGCCTCCGCCGAGGCGGAGCCGGTCCTCGACAGCCTCACCGCCGCCTACGCCGAGGCCTACGGCCGCCCCGACGACGAGGCCCTGCGCCGCTGGCTCCTCGCCCGCCTGGAGACCGCCGCCGACCCGCGCGCCGAGCGCTACTGGCACCTGCTGGCGGTCGTCAACGGCTGGCCCGTACCGCAGAGCCTGCGGGAGGTATTCCAGTGGTTCACCGAGGCCCTGCGGGCCAGACTGTCGGGATGATCACCCTGGAGCCGCTGCGCCCCGACCACGCCGAGGCCGTGCTGGCCTTCGAACGCGCCAACCGCGCCTACTTCGCCCGCACCGTCCCGGACCGCGGCGACGCCTACTTCGCCGCCTTCGCGGACCGCCACGCCGCCCTCCTCGCCGAACAGGCCGAGGGCACCTGCCGGTTCCACGTGGTGCTCGACGCGGCCGGCCTGCTGGTCGGCCGCGTCAACCTGGTCGACCTCGCCGGCGGCGGCGCCGAACTCGGCTACCGGGTGGCCGAGTCCGCCGCCGGCCGGGGCGTCGCCAGGGCCGCCGTGGCCGAGGCCTGCCGCCTCGCCGCCACCGTCTACGGCCTGACCGCCCTCACCGCCGTCACCACCGTCGACAACCCCGCCTCCCAGGCCGTCCTGCTGCGCAACGGCTTCGGGCTCGACCACGAGTTCCTCCTCGACGACCGCCCCGCCCTCGCCTACCGCCGCGACCTGGCCGACCTCCGCTGACAGCACGCCCCGGGAGCAGGCAATGCGCCGCTCCTCGCGCACGGGACGTCGGCCGAACCGACGTCCCGCTTCGGCCGCCCGGGTTCCCCGCGGAGGAAGCGGGCGGCGCCCGCTTCGTGCCGGAACCGCCGCCTGCCTAGCGGGAGTTCGAAGCTCCGGCGGACACCGTCCGCAGGGGCACCGAGGCCCGCAGCCGAAAGCCCCTCCCCCGCTCCCCCGGCCCGGTCTCCAGCCGCCCGCCGACCAGGGCCAGCCGCTCCTCCAGCCCGGACAGGCCGTTGCCCGGCTGGGACTTGCCCGGCCCGCGCCCGTCGTCGGTGATCTCCAGGACGGCGTAGCGCTCGCCGCTCGCCTCCCAGCTCTCGTCCGCCGTCACGGTGCAGACGGTGGCCCCCTCGCCGTGCCGGACCACGTTGGTGACGGCCTCGCGCAGCGCCCAGGCCAGCGCGCCGGTCTCCTCGCCGGCCAGCGACGGCCAGGCGTCCACCAGTTCCGGCGCGGCCTCCAGCCGGACCTGCGCGGCGGCCAGCGCGGTACGGGCGGCGGCCAGTTCGACCGGCAGGGTCGGGCGGCGGAAGCCGGTCACCGCCTCCCGGACGTCGATCAGCGACTGCCGGGCGACCTGCTCGATGTCGGCGACCTGCGCCCGCGCCGCCTCGTCCTTGCCGGCGTCCATGAACCGTCCGGCCAGCTCGCTCTTCAGGGTGATCAGGGACAGCGAGTGCCCGAGCAGGTCGTGCAGGTCGCGGGCCAGCCGCAGCCGCTCCTCGGAGGCGGCCAGGTGGGCGACCGCGGCCCGGGCCTCGCGCAGCTCCTTCATGGTGGCGACCAGCCGCTGCAGACCGGTCATCGCGACGCCGGAGAGGAAGGCGCTGAGCGCGAAGGTGGAGACGTTGTCGACCCCGGCCCCGACGCCCACCCCGACGGCGGCGGTGAGCAGGGCCATGGCGACCAGGGCGCGCAGCGCGTACCGGGCCGGCACGATGATCGCGACGCAGACCGAGGCGTAGATGAACAGGGTCAGGAACGCGGCGCCGAGGACGGCCGAGGCGGCGACGGCGAGCCCGATCATCGTCGTGACGATCACCAGGCAGGCCCGCGGCCGCATCCCGGCCTGCGAGCGGAAGACCACCAGCAGCACGTAGGCGGCCATGAACCCGGCCAGGCAGCACCAGCCGAGCACCGTCCCGGCCGTGGTGTGGCCGCCGTTCAGCAGGTCGCCCGCCGGGTAGGCCAGGTAGAGCATCCACAGCATCATCCAGGCGACCTTGACCAGCAGCTGGCGCCTGCTCTCCACCGGGGAGCCGGGCACGTTCATGAAGGACGTGCGCGCCACGCCCACCTCCGGCTGTTCGTCGGTGCGGTGGGCCTGGCGCGCGTCGCTCATGTCGATCATCATGCCTGGCGGGTGTCGCGGCGGTACAGGGCCGCCGCGGCGGCGGTGAACACCACGAGGAAGGCGGCCAGCCCGGCGACCGCGACGGTGTCCAGGGAGTGCCCGGGCCGGGTGAAGGTGGCCAGCTCGTTGTACAGGTACACCGGGTTGAAGCGGGCGAACCTCTCCAGCGAGCCGCTCACCGGGAACCAGGTGCCGCCGAGCAGGGCCATCGCCATGTAGGTGATCATCACGATCGGCTGCACCGCGTCCGGCGCCGCCGCGTACCCGAGCGCCACCCCGAGCGCGGCGAAGACGAAGCTGCCCAGCCAGAGCGCGGCCGCCAGCCCGAGCCACTGCGGCGCGCTCAGCGAGACGCCCTGGCTCGCGCCGACCGCGAAGACCACCAGGATCGCCGGCAGCGTGGTGACGGCGGTCGCCGCGATCTTGCCGACGGTGTACGCCCGGCCGGGCAGCGCGGTCAGCCGCAGCTGGCGCACCCAGCCGCTCTTGCGCTCCAGCGAGATCCGCTGCGCGCTGCCGGTCAGCACCGCGCCGACCGCGCCGAAGGTGGCCATCGAGACCATGAAGTAGGTCTTCACCGGCAGGCCGCCGGCGAGGCCGGTGGTGCCGTAGGCGTTGATGAAGAAGACGTACATCAGCGCCGGGTAGGCGATGGTGAAGAGCAGGTAGCGCCGGTTGCGCAGGGTCCGCAGGATCTCCAGCCTGATCAGGGTGGTCATCGCACGCTCTCCTTCTCCGCGCCCGCGACGTACGTGCCCGCGACGTCGGCGCTCTCGGTGCCGGTCTCGGTGCCGGCGCTCTCGTTGCCGTCCTCGCGGTCCAGCTCGCCGGTGATGGTCAGGAAGGCCTGCTCCAGGCCCACGCCGGTGACCTCCAGCCCGCGCGGGTACAGCCCCGCCCGGTAGATCCCGGCCACGGTGGCGTCGGCGTCCGCGGTGCGGATCCGCACCGTCCGCGCCCCCGGGACCCTCGCGGTGACGTCCAGCGAGGACACCCCCGGCAGGGTGCGCAGCACGGAGTCCTCGAACCCGCCGTCCGCGTCGTGGAGTTCGAAGGCGATCCGGCGGGCGCCGGCCCGCGCCTTGATCTCCGCCGAGGTGCCGTCGGCGATCAGCCGGCCCCGGTGCAGCACCAGGACGCGGTCGGCGATCGAGTCGGCCTCCTCCAGGTAGTGGGTGGCGAACAGCACCGTGCGCCCGGCGTCGGCCTGGGCGCGCATGCTCGCCCAGAACGACTGCCGCACGCCGACGTCCATGCCGGTGGTGGGCTCGTCCAGCACGATCAGGTCGTTGTCGCCGGCGATGGCCAGGGCGAAGCGGACCCGCTGCTCCTGGCCTCCGGACAGCTTGTCGACCCGCCGCTCCGCCAGTTCGGTGATCCCCGCGTCGGCCAGCACCCCCGTGACCGGCCGACCGCGCGGATGCACGTCACAGGCCAGCCGCACCAGTTCGCGCACCTTGACGTCGGTCATCAGCCCGCCGCTCTGCAGCATCGCGCCGACCCGGCCGGCCTCGATCGCCGCCCGCGGGGCGCCGCCGAACAGGGTCACGCTGCCCCGGTCGGGCTCGCGCAGGCCGAGCAGCAGGTCCAGGCTGGTGGACTTCCCGGCGCCGTTCGGCCCGAGCAGGGCGACGGTCTCGCCCGGCCGGAGCACGAGGTCCAGTCCGTCCACGGCGCGCACCCGCCCGTAGCTCTTGCCCACGCCGCGGAAGGCGGCCACCTCGGTTGCCATCGCCCCGCTCCTCTCCTCTGATGGTGTCACGCCCGTGGTGTCACGGTCGGTGCTGTTCGCACCACCTCAGAGTCCCGCGCGGGCGGGTGGCGGCGGCAGTGTCCGCCGTCGTGCCTTCGGCATGACGGATGTCATGCCGCGGGCCGGTACCCGTGTCACCGGGTACCGGCCCGGAAGGGGCTGGTCAGACGGTCGTCACAGCCCCAGCGAGCGCTTCACGAAGTCGACCTGGAGCAGCAGCAGGTTCTCCGCGACCTCCTCCTGCGGGGTCATGTGGGTGACGCCGGACAGCGGCAGCACGGTGTGCGGGCGCCCGGCGGCGAGCAGCGCCGAGGACAGCCGCAGGGTGTGGGCGGCCACCACGTTGTCGTCCGCCAGCCCGTGGATGATCATCAGCGGGCGCTCCAGGCCGGCCGCGTACCCGCTCAGCGAGTTGGCGGCGTACACCTCGGGCCGCTCGGCCGGGTCGCCCAGGTAGCGCTCGGCGTAGTGGGTGTCGTACAGCTCCCAGTCGGTCACCGGCGCACCGGCCACCGCCGCGTGGAAGACGTCCGGGCGGCGCAGCACGGCGAGCGCGGCGAGGTAGCCGCCGTACGACCAGCCGCGGATGGCCACCCGGTCGAGGTCCAGCGGGAACTCGTCGGCGAGCGCCCGCACGGCCTCCACCTGGTCGTCCAGGGTGGCCCCGGCGAAGTCGAAGGCGATCGACTTCTCCCAGGCCGGCCCGCGCCCGGGGGTGCCGCGCCCGTCGGCGACGACCACCGCGAAGCCCTGGTCGGCGAACCACTGCGAGTTGAGGTGCGGGTTGTGCGCCTGGACGACGCGCTGGCCGTGCGGGCCGCCGTACGGGTCCATCAGGACGGGCAGCAGGCCGTCCCGCTCGCGGTCGTAGCCGGTGGGCAGGAAGACGGCGGCCGGGATGCGGCGCTCGCCGGCGAAGCGGAAGACCGGGCGGGCGGTGATGACCGGGGTCTCGGCGTACGAGGCGATGGTGGCGACGTCGTCGACCGCCAGGCCCTCGGGCAGGTCCCGGGCGACCTGGACCAGGGCGCCGGGCAGGTCGGGCTCGGCGGTGGCCCGGACGGTGATCCCGCCGCCGTGCACCGCGCTGGTGACGGAGGTGAACGGCCGCCCGTTGGCCGACTCCCAGCCCAGGCGGGTGCCGTCGTGGCTGATCCGGCCGACGCCGATCCAGCCCGGCTCGGGGTCGGTCTCCTCGGCACCGCCGGAGGCGCTGAAGAACACCTCCCGCTCGGTGACCGCGACGACCGAGCGGACGTGCAGGTCGGCCCCGGTCACGGCGCGGTCGCCGATCACCAGTGCCCGCACGCCCTCCCGTCGCCCGCCACCACCCTTCTGAGGGGCTTCGCCCACCTCCTCGATGTCGGAGATCCGGACCAGCTTGCCGTCCGGGGTCCAGGCCGGTGCGCCCGGGAACAGCTCCAGCCAGACGCCGTCCTTCTCCTCGTGCAGCACCTCGGTGGCGCCGGTGGCGGCGTCCAGTGCGAGGATCCGCTGGGCGCGCTGGTCGCGGCTCTGGACCAGGAGCAGCGGCACGCCGCCCTTCGACCAGTGCACCCGGCCCAGGTACGGGTAGGCCTCGCGGTCCCAGACCACCTCGGTGCGTCCGCCGTGCAGGTCGAGCAGCCAGAGGCCGACCTCGGCGTTGGCGCCGCCGGCCGCCGGGTAGGCGACCTCGGCGGGCTCGCGGTCCGGGTTCGCCGGGTCGGCGATCCACCAGCGGCGCACCGGGCTGTCGTCGGCGCGCTCGACCAGCAGCCGGTCGCCGTCCGGGGACCACCAGAAGCCGCGGTCGCGGTCCATCTCCTCCTGCGCGATGAACTCGGCCTGGCCCCAGGTGACGTTCGGGCCGTCCGGCTCGGCGAGCACCCGGTCGCCGCCGCCGTCGGTGCGGGTCAGCCGCAGCTCGCCGGCGGTGTTGGCGTACGCGACGTGGGCGCCGTCCGGGGACGGGCGCGGGTCCAGCAGCGGTCCTTCGGCGGGCAGTTCGGCGGTGGCGCCGGTGGCCAGGTCCGCGGTGAACAGGCGGCCGGAGAGCGCGAAGGCGGCCAGCTTCCCGGCCGCGTCCAGGGCGTAGCCGACGATGCCGGCCGAGCCCTCGCGGCTGCGCTCGCGGCGGGCCTTCTCGGCGGGCGAGAGGTCCTCCTCGTCGCCGCCGAGCAGCGCGGCCGGGTCGGCGGCGATCCGCTCCTCGCCGGTGGCGGTGTCGAGGGTCCAGAGCAGGTTGGCCCGGTCGCGGCCGGATCGCGAGCGGAGGAAGACGACCCGCGAGCCGTCCGGCGCGACGGAGAAGGAGCGGGGCGCGCCGACGGTGTAGCGCAGGGTCCGCGCGTACTGCCTCGGGAAGGTGTCCGCAGAGGTGTGGGAGGTCATGGCACCAGACCTTATGACGCCGGACCACCACCCCCGGGCGTCCGTTGATCACTCGTTCGGAGCATCGTCACCAAGTACGCCCCAAAGAGGTCCAAACCGCCTCCGACCGGCCCACGCGCCCCTCGAATGCCACGATGCCCCGGCGCGCGGGGACTCACCGAGGGTAATGCCCCCCTCACCCATCGGGTATGACTTGTCGCGCGAGCGGTCGCCCGGCCCCGTCCCGGACCGCGGTCGCCCGCAGCCCCCAGTCCCGCACCGTCCCTCGCCGCCCTCCGCGGGCGGCGTGCCCGAGAAGGGGTGTGAGCCGACATGGCCATGAACATCTCCGCCGCCGTGCTGATGCTGGTCATCGTGGTGATCCTGATCCGCCGGTCCGGCCTGAAGCTGGCCCACGCGATCGTCTGCGCGCTGCTGGGCTTCTACCTGGCGTCCAGCTCGATCGCCCCGTCGATCAGCCAGGTCACCAGCAACCTCGCCGGAATGATCAACGGCCTGAGGCTCTGACGCCATCCGGCCGGTGGTTAGGCTTCCTCCCATGACCGCGACTACCGGCCGCCGCCTCCTCCTGGTGCACGCGCACCCCGACGACGAGTCGATCGGCAACGGCGCCACCATGGCCCGGTACGCCGCCGAGGGCGCCCGGGTCACGCTGGTGACCTGCACCCTCGGCGAGGGCGGCGAGGTGATCCCCCCGGAGCTGGCCCACCTGACGGCCGATCGGGACGACACCCTCGGCGCGTACCGGGTCGGCGAGCTGACCGAGGCGATGCGCGCCCTCGGCGTGAGCGACTTCCGCTTCCTCGGCGGCCCGGGGCGCTACCGCGACTCCGGGATGATGGGCGTGCCCGAGAACGACGTGCCCGGCTGCTTCTGGCGGGCGGACGTCGAGGAGGCGGCCGGTCATCTGGTCGCGGTGATCCGCGAGGTGCGCCCGCAGGTCCTGGTCACGTACGACCCGGACGGCGGCTACGGACACCCGGACCACATCCAGGCGCACCGGGTCGCGACCCGGGCGTACGAGCTGGCCGCCGACCCGGCGCACCGGCCGGAGCTGGGCGCGGCCTGGCGGATCGCCAAGGTGTACTGGAACCGGATGCCCCGCTCGGTGATCGAGGCCGGGCTCGCCGAGGCCGCCGCCAAGGCGTCCTTCCCGGGTGTCGCGCAGCCCTCCGACGTCCCCGGCGTGGTCGACGACGGGGTGGTCACCACCGTGCTGGACGGCGCCGCGCACGCGGGGCGCAAGGCCGACGCGATGGCCGCCCACGCCACCCAGATCACCGTGGACGGCGCCTTCTTCGCGCTGTCCAACGACCTCGCCCAGCCGCTGTTCACCACCGAGTACTACCAGTTGGCGCACGGCCAGGCCGGGCCTGGCGAGCCGGAGGACGACCTGTTCGCCGGCCTTCCGCTCGACGCCGCCCACGCCGAGGAGGGCACCCGATGAGCAAGCCCGTCGCCGCGCCGCCGCGCCGCACCCTCGCCGCCGCCGTCCTCGGCACCCGCGAGGAGCGGCTGGCGGAGTCCCAGCCCCCGCGCGCCGCCCGGATCGCGACCTATGTCCTGTTCTTCCTGCTGGGTGCCGCGGTGTCGGTCTGCGGATCCTTTGTGCAGGCCCTGTGGCCGCCGGTGGGGGTCCTGCTGGCGCTCGCCGCGACCGCCGCCACCTTCTACGGCGGCCTGCGGGTCACCGGCACCCGGCTCGGCGCGGGCGTACCCGCGGCCGGCTGGTTCCTGGCGATGCTGCTGCTGATCGTGCCCCGGCCCGAGGGCGACAACGTGCTGTGGTCCAACGCCACCTCGCTGGCGTGGCTGTTCGGCGGCTCGGTGCTGGGCGTGATCTGCGCCACCCTGCCCACCCGTACCGGCTGGTTCCCCGGGGTGCCCGGCCCTCCGCGCTGACCGGGGTCGCGCACGGCGTACGGTACCGCGTACGACGAGCAGTCAGGAGCGTACGGCCTTACTCTCATACCGGAGGAACCGGACGTATCAGGATCTGTCCGAAGCCGTTCGCCGCTCAGTTCTTCCCAGTATGGTGGTCCCGCAGAACGCCGTACCCGACCGCCGCCCGCCCCAGTCAAGGCCCGGCGACCACGAACCGCGGTCGCGCCGCACGGCCCGCCCGCGAACCCGGAGCAGAGCAGCATTGAGCAGCCGCGAATCTGACAACGCCCACCCGACGCCGCGGCGCACGGGTCCGGACGCCTACCCGTCGGGCACTCCGCCCTACGGCACGCCGGGCCCCGGCGGCGACCGGGCCGACGCCGGACCGGGCACCGCGTCGGGCGGCGAGGACGACGGTCCGAAGACCGAGACCACCCTGACCACCCGGGTCCGGATCAACATCCCCGGCTCGCGTCCGATCCCGCCGGTCGTCGTCCGCAGCACCGTCAAGAACGAGGACGGCCCGGGCGATGACGCCCCGGCCGCCGCCGCCGACCCGGGCGCCCCGCGGCACCGCTCCGCGCCGGCCTCGCCCGTCCTCGGCGTGATGGACGACGGCGGCCGCCAGGCCGCCCCGCCGCACCTCCCGCCGGAGTGGCAGATCCCGCCGATCCCGCCGGCGACCTCGGAGTCGGAGTCCACCGGCGCCTGGTTCCGTCCGCGCCAGAAGAAGGCCGCGACCGCCGAGCCCGTGCCGGCCGCCGTGCCGGTCGGCGCCGTGGGCGCGACGGAGGCCTCGGCCGCACCCGTCACCGCCGCCGAGCCGCGCCCGCAGGGTGCCCGTCCGGCCGCGGGCCGGGGCGCCCGTGCCGACGGCGCCGCCCCGAACGGCCGTCCGGTGCCCGCCCAGGGCAAGCAGCCGAACCCGGCCGCCGCGCCGCCGCACGTCGAGGCCCCGGTGGAGGAGCCCGGCGTGTACGAGGCCGCGGACCCGTTCGCGCCGGTCACCGACCCGTTCGGCACCTCCGTGCCCGACGCCGGCGCCCAGGGCCTGCCCCGGCGCAACGGCGGGCAGCGCAACGGCGGACAGCGCAACGGCGGACAGCAGGACGGGCAGCAGCAGAACGGCCGGCAGCGCGGGAACCGGCCGGGCGGGCCGCAGCAGCCCGGCCCGCAGAACGGCTTCCAGCCGAACGGCCACCCGGTGCCCGCACCGCACCCGCAGGCCGTCCCGGTCGCCGAGCCGAACCCGGAGGACACCTCCGTCGACGGCTTCGCGCCGATCCGCGACACCACCCCGCCGCCCGCCGCGATACCCGGCCTGCCCCGGAACGGCGCTCCGCACGGCGCCGACGGCCGTCCGCAGCCGGGCCTGTTCGCCTCGGCCCCGACCGGCACCGACCCGTTCGCCGCCCAGCGCCCGGCCGCTCCCGGCCACGGCCAGGACGTCCCCGCCGCTCCGGCGGGCCCCGGCGCCCTCTTCCCGGGCGCGCCCGGCACCGCCCCGCTGCCCGGCGGCGACCCGGAGGCCACCGCCGTCACCCCGCTGCCGGCCCCGGCCCCCGGCCCCCGGCCCGACGGCGCCGAGACCACCAAAAGCCCCAAGGGCGGCAAGGGTGCCAAGGGCGAGAAGGGCGGCAAGGCCGCCGCCAAGCCCGCCCCCGCCCCGGCGCCGTCCCCGGCCCCCGCCGAGACGAAGACCGAGCCGGCCGCCCCCGCCAAGGCCAAGCGCGGCGGGGCCGGCAAGAAGCTGGTCAAGCTGGGCGTCTACGGCATCGGCGCGGTGCTGTTCCTCGGCGCCGCCGCGTACGGCACCGGCCTGATGCTCAACCAGTCCGACGTCCCCAAGGGCACCGTGGTGCTCGGCACCGAGATCGGCGGCAGCAGCCGCGACCAGGCGATCCACCAGCTGGACGAGTCGGTCGGCAAGGCCGGCCAGCAGCCGCTCAAGCTGAAGATCGGCGACCAGGCCGTGGACCTCGACCCGGCGGTCGCCGGCCTGAGCTTCGACACCACCGCCACCGTGGACGGCCTGGCCCAGCACAGCTACAACCCGATGGACGTCTTCAAGTCGCTCAAGGGCGGCACCAAGACCGTCGCCCCCGAGGTCAAGGTCGACAAGGCCAAGCTCAAGGCCGCTCTCGACACCCTCGCGGCCGGCTCCGGCCAGGGCCTCCAGGAGGGCTACGTCAAGTTCGGCGACAACGGCGAGCCGATCGTCGTCCCCGGCCGGGCCGGCCAGGCGGTGGACTCGGCGAGCGCCCTGGACGTGATCGCGCAGGCCTACCGCGACCGCGCCGACGGCAAGCCGGAGCAGCCGATCGCCCTGGCCGTCACGGCCGCCCAGCCGAAGATCTCCACCCAGGCCCTCCAGGGCGCCGCCGACACCCTCGGCAAGCAGGTGGCCTCCGGCAAGGTGCACGTCGTCGCCGGTACCAAGTCCTGGGACTTCGGCCCGAAGACGGCCGCCAAGGTGCTCACCCTGGTTCCGGACGCCTCCGGCAAGATCGTGCCCAAGTGGGACGTCGACGCGCTCGCCGCCCAGCTGGGCACCGTGTTCGACAAGGTGAAGGTCAAGAAGAACGGCCAGGTCGCCGCGATCACCCCGCAGGACGTCGCGGACGGCATCACCTCGGTGTTCGACAAGACCGGCGACAAGGACCGCACCTTCAAGTTCGCGGTCTGAGGCCGCCGGCGTCCGGCGCGTTCGCCTCCGCCGAACCCGCGCCGCACGAGGGGCGGGCCCATCCGGGCCCGCCCCTCGACAACACCCGTCCCGGTCAGCAAGATGTGACGCCACACCACCCGCCACATCCACCCCGGGAGCCCGCCGATGCGCCGCCGCCTCCAGCACCACGGGACGGCCCTGCTCGCCGGTCTCACCGCCCTCACCCTCTCGCTGGCGCTCTGCTCCTGCACCGCCGGCCAGGGCGGCGCCGACGCCGCGCCGTCCGCCCTCGCGACGCCCAAGCTCACCTCCGTCGACATCAACCCGCGCGACCGGGCCCAGCTGCGCCAGGGCGGCACCGTGAACCTGGCGATCGCCCAGTTCTCCCGCCAGTGGTCGCCGATCCACACCGACGGCAGCGAGTCCTCGACCGTCATGGTCAGCAAGTCGCTGCTGCCGACCTTCTTCCGCTCGGACGCGGCCGGCACCCAGACCCCCAACCCGGCCTACCTCCAGGAGGCGCACGCCGAACTCAGGGACGGCCGGCAGGTGGTCACCTGGACGCTCAACCCGAAGGCCCACTGGTCCGACGGCACCCCGATCACCTGGCGCGACATCGAGGCCAACTGGCGTGCCCTGAACGGGAAGGACCCGGCCTACAAGTCCTCCAGCAGCACCGGCTTCGAGCTGGTCTCCGCGGTGGAGCGCGGCAAGGACGACTTCCAGGCCGTGATGACCTTCGACCACCCGTTCTCCGAGTGGCAGTCGATGTTCAACAGCGCCGGCAACGCCCCGCTGCTGCCCGCCGGCAGGATCTCCACCCCCGAGCTGTTCAACTCCTCCTACCTGGACGGCTTCCCGGTCACCGCCGGCCCGTTCAAGGTCGAGCAGCTGGACCGCGCCGCCCAGACCGTCACGCTCGTCGCCGACCCCTCCTGGTGGGGCGACAAGCCGATGCTGGACCGGATCGTCTTCCACGCGATGCTGCCCGACGCGATGCCCGCGGCCTTCGCCAAGGGGCAGCTCGACCTCGTCAACATCGGCCCGGACGTGGCCGGTTACCAGGTCGTCAAGAACACCAAGGGCGCCGTGGTGCGCCGGGCCGGCGGGCCCGACTTCCGCCAGCTCACCCTGAACGCCCGCACCCCCGCGCTCGCCGACGCGACCGTGCGCCAGGCCGTCTTCCAGGCGATCAACCGGGACGTGGTGATCCGCTCCGACCTCAGCGGCCTGGACTGGCCGGCCGTCCCGCTCAACAACCACCTGCTGGTCACCAACCAGAACGGCTACCGCGACAACTCCCTGGGCCTGGCCCGCTACGACCCCGCCGAGGCCGCCCGCAAGCTGGACGCGGCCGGCTGGAAGCCGGACGGCGACGTCCGGAAGAAGGACGGCCGCGAGCTGAACCTGCGGATGGTCGTCCCGGCCGGCGTCACCCCGGCCCAGGCCGAGGCCGCCAACACCACCAGGATGCTCAAGGACGTCGGCATCAAGGTCACCACCGTGACCGCCCCCGCCAACGAGTTCTTCGACAAGTACGTCAACCGCAACGACTTCGACATCGCCGCCTACTCGCTGATCGGCACCCCCTTCCCGGCCAGCGGCAACCGCGCCAACTTCGTCCAGAGCGGCGGCACCAACCACGTCGGCGCGGGCAGCCCCGCGGTGGACGCCGCGCTCGACCGGGCGGCCGCCGCGGCCGACGCCGCCACCGCCTCCGAGGCGATCAACCAGGCCGACGGCGAGCTCTGGAAGGTGGCCGGCGTCCTGCCGCTCTACCAGCGCCCGCAGCTGTACGGGGCCCGCGCCGAACTCGCCAACATCGGCGCGCAGGGCCTGTCCGACATCGTCTGGGAGAACGTCGGCTTCGTGAAGTAGCCGCCCGCCGAGGCTGCGACCGGGGCCGGGCCCGGCCTCAGCCTCAGCCTCAGCCTCAGCCGTGCAGCGTCTCGCGCCAGTAGTGGCAGGCACTGCGGCGGCCCGCCAGCTCCGTCCCGTACTCGCTGGTCACCGGTGCCAGCGGCGGGAGTTCGGTACGGCAGCGGTCCTGCGCGCGGTCGCAGCGGGGGCTGAAGGCGCAGCCCTGCGGAAGGCTCAGCAGGCTCGGCGGCAGGCCCCTGATGGCGTGCAGGTTCCGGCCCTTCTGGTCGAGGCGGGGGATGGAGTCCAGCAGTCCCCTGGTGTACGGGTGCGCGGGCCGGGCGTACAGCTCGTGCACGGGGGCGGTCTCGACGATCCGGCCCGCGTACATCACGGCGATCTTGTCCGCGACGTCGGCGACCACGCCGAGGTCGTGGGTGATCAGGATCAGGCCCATGTTGTACTCGGCCTGCAAGTCGGCCAGCAGGTCCATCACCTGGGCCTGCACCGTCACGTCCAGAGCGGTGGTGGGCTCGTCCGCGATGATCAGGTCCGGCTCCAGGGCCAGCGCCATCGCGATCATGATCCGCTGGCGCATGCCGCCGGAGAACTGGTGCGGGTAGTCGTTCACCCGCTGCCGGGCGGCCGGGATGCGCACCCGCTCCATCAGCTCGATGGCCTTCTCCCGGGCCTCCTTGCGGGAGACCCCCCGGTGCGCCCGGAACATCTCCCCCAGCTGGTAGCCCACGCTGAGCACCGGGTTCAGCGCGGACAGCGCGTCCTGGAAGATCATCGCGATGTGCCCGCCCCGGATGGAGCGCCGCGCGTCGGCCCTCATCGTCAGCAGGTCCTCGCCGCGGAACAGGATCCGCCCCGAGGTGATCCGCCCCGGCTGCATGTCCAGGATGCCCATGATCGCCTGCGCCGTCACCGACTTGCCCGAACCGGACTCCCCCAGCACCGCCAGCGTCTCCCCCGCCGCGACGGAGTAGCTCACCCCGTTGACGGCCCGGGCGACACCGTCCCGGGTGTGGAACTCCACGTGCAGGTCGTCGACCTCCAGCAGCGGCGTCCCGGGCTCCACGTTCCCCCGGCCGCCGCCGATCACCTCCACCGCGTCCATCAGAGCAGCCCTCCTCGGCGCCGCGGCACCCACCGCAGGGCGCAGAGCAACTATCAAGGAGCGGAGGGCACTTGGCGAGCCCGCGGCAGATCTCTTTTCCGTCACGGCACAGGGCGCGCCCCCACCTGCGGGGACGCGCCCTGGTGCCGGACCCGCCTCAGCCGGAGTCCTGCTCGTTCTCGCGCTCCGGCGCGCCCGGCCCGTTCTCGCGCTCCGCCGCGCTCTGCTCGATCTCGCGCTCCGCCGCGCTCTGCTCGATCTCGCGCTCCGCCGCGAAGTGGCACGCCGAGTCGTGCCGCGCCGCCCCGCCCAGCCAGGACGGCGGGGCCAGCAGCGGCTCCTCGACCTCGCACCGGTGCTGCGCCTTCCAGCAGCGGGTGCGGAAGCGGCAGCCGGACGGCGGGTTGGCCGGCGAGGGCACGTCGCCGGTGAGCACGATCCGGTCCCGGGTCTCCCGCGCCCTCGGGTCCGGCACCGGCACCGCGGAGAGCAGCGCCTGGGTGTACGGGTGCGTGGCGTGGTCGTAGATCTCCGCGTCGCTGCCGATCTCGACCAGCTTCCCCAGGTACATCACCCCGACCCGGTCGGAGATGTGCCGGACGATGGAGAGGTCGTGCGCGATGAACATGTACGACAGGTTGAACTCGCCCTGCAGCTGCTCCAGCAGGTTGATCACCTGCGCCTGGACGGACACGTCCAGCGCGGAGACCGGCTCGTCGCAGATGATGATCTCGGGCTTGAGCGCGAGACCGCGGGCGATGCCGATGCGCTGGCGCTGGCCGCCGGAGAACTGGTGCGGGTACCGGTTGATGTACTCCGGGTTGAGCCCGACCACGTCCAGCAGGTCCCGGACCGCCTTGCGCCGGTCCCCCCTGGGCGCCACCTCGGGGTGGATCTCGAACGGCTCGCCGATGATGTCGCCGACCGTCATGCGCGGGTTGAGCGAGGTGTACGGGTCCTGGAACACCATCTGGATGTTCCGGCGGACGGCCTTCAGCCCCGCCCCGGAGAGCCGGGAGATCTCCTCCCCCTTGTACCGGACCGATCCCGAGGTGGCCGGCTCCAGGTTCATCAGCACCTTGGCCAGCGTGGACTTCCCGCAGCCGGACTCGCCGACGATCCCGAGCGTCTCACCCTGCATCAGGTCGAAGCTGACCCCGTCGACCGCCTTCACCGCGCCGACCTGCTTCTTGAACAGGACGCCCTTGGTGAGCGGGAAGTGCTTGACCAGCTCCCGGACTTCGAGGATCGGTTCGCCGCGCGGCACCTCCTGTTCGAAGGCGACCTCCTCCGGCATCACCGCGCCCAGCGCACTGGCCCCGTCAACGGTCATGGAGGGTCTCCTTCCAGAAGAAGCAGGCGCTGCCGCGGCCTTCCAGCGGCGTCCCGTCCTCCTCGGTGACCGGGAACAGCTCCGGCACCTCGCTCCGGCAGACGTCCTGGGCGCGCGGGCAGCGCGGGTTGAAGGCGCAGCCCTCGGGGATGCGCAGGAGGTTGGGCGGCAGGCCCTTGATCGCGTAGAGCTCCTGGCCCTTCTGGTCGAGGCGGGGGATGGAGTCCAGCAGTCCCCTGGTGTACGGGTGCGCGGGCCGGGCGTACAGCTCGTGCACGGGGGCGGTCTCGACGATCCGGCCCGCGTACATCACGGCGATCTTGTCCGCGACGTCGGCGACCACGCCGAGGTCGTGGGTGATCAGGATCAGGCCCATGTTGTACTCGGCCTGGAGCTCGGCCAGCAGGTCCATCACCTGGGCCTGCACCGTCACGTCCAGGGCGGTGGTGGGCTCGTCCGCGATGATCAGGTCCGGCTCCAGGGCCAGCGCCATCGCGATCATGATCCGCTGGCGCATGCCGCCGGAGAACTGGTGCGGGTAGTCGTTCACCCGCTGCCGGGCGGCCGGGATGCGCACCCGCTCCATCAGCTCGATGGCCTTCTCCCGGGCCTCCTTCCGGGAGACCCCCCGGTGCGCCCGGAACATCTCGCCCAGCTGGTAGCCGACGCTGAGCACCGGGTTCAGCGCGGACAGCGCGTCCTGGAAGATCATCGCGATCTTCCGGCCGCGGATCTTCCGCCGCTCCTCCTTGCTCAACCTGAGCATGTCCCGGCCCCGGTACAGGATCTCGCCGCGCGGGATCCGGGCCGGCGGCATGTCCAGGATGCCCATGATCGCCTGCGCCGTCACCGACTTGCCCGAACCGGACTCCCCCAGCACCGCCAGCGTCTCCCCCGCCGCGACGGAGTAGTTGACGCCGTTCACGGCCCGGGCGACGCCGTCCCGGGTGACGAACTCGACGTGCAGGTCCCGGACGTCGAGCAGCGGCCCCTGGTAGGGCGCCTCCTGCTCGCGCCCGGTGGCTGTCACCGCTGTACTCACGATGCGCTCCCTCGCTCAGCGAAGCTTCGGATCGAGGGCGTCGCGGACCGCGTCGCCCATCATGATGAAGGCCAGCACGGTGATGGACAGGGCGGCGGCCGGGAAGAACATCACGTACGGCGCGGTCCGGATCACCTTCTGGGCCGAGGAGATGTCGATGCCCCAGGAGATGGTCGGCTCCTGGAGGCCGATGCCGAGGAAGCTCAGCGTCGCCTCGGTCGCGATGTAGCCGCCGAGCGCGATGGTCGCCACCACGATCACCGGCGCGAGGGCGTTCGGCAGGATGTGCCGGAACATCAGCCGTCCGGTCCCGGCCCCCAGGGCCCGGCCCGCCACCACGAAGTCGGACTGTTTGACGGTCAGCACCGCGCCGCGCATGACGCGGGCGATCTGGGTCCAGCCGAGGACGGCCAGCGCGACCACCACGGTCCACACCGTGCGGACGGTGAACGCGTTCAGCAGCACCAGGGCGCCGAGCAGCAGCGGGATGCCGAAGAAGATGTCGACGATCCGGGAGATCACCGCGTCGACGGCCCCTCCGTAGTATCCGGCCACCATCCCGGTCAGCCCGCCGAGCAGGGTGACCGCGGCGGTCACGAAGATGCCGACGGTGATCGAGGCCCGGGCGCCGTAGATGACCCGGGCGTAGATGGAGCGGCCCTGCGCGTCGTAGCCGAACCAGCCGGCGCCGAAGAAGTCCGTCCAGTCCGGCCGCCTGAGGTAGTCGTGCACCAGGTCGGCCTTGCGCGGGTTGGCGTCGGTGAAGGCCCAGGGGAAGATCGCGACGAGCACCAGCAGCACGATCAGCACGACCGAGATCAGGAAGATCGGCCGCCGGCGCAGGTCCCGCCAGGCGTCGCCCCAGAGGCTGCGGGCCTCCTCCCGCTTCTGCACGTCGGGTTCGACCAGGGTCTCCTGCTCCACCGCCATGCCCTGTTCCCCCGCGTAGTCGAGACGGGCGACGCCCGGCTTGGGGTGGGGTTCGAACGAGTCCTCGTCGTGGATGTCAGGCATAGCGGATCCTCGGGTCCAGGACCGCGTAGAGCAGGTCGACGAGCAGGCTGGCGACCAGGTAGATGATCACCAGGACGGTCACGATGCCGACCACGGTCGGGCCTTCCTTCTGGTTGATCGCCCGGTACAGGACGTTGCCGATGCCCTGGACGTTGAAGATGCCCTCGGTGACGATCGCCCCTCCCATCAGGGCGCCGAGGTCGGTGCCGAGGAAGGTGACCACCGGGATGAGCGAGTTGCGCAGCAGGTGGCGGGGGATGATGGTGCGCCGGGGCAGGCCCTTGGCGGTCGCGGTCCGGATGTAGTCGGCCCGCAGGTTCTCGCCGATGGACGTCCGGGTGAGCCGGGCGACGTACGCGAGCGAGAGCGAGCCCAGGACGATCGCCGGCAGGATCAGCTGGGAGAGGTCGTAGCTGTCCTGCACCGTCGGCGTGACCCAGCCGAGGTTGGTGGCGAACACGGTCTGCGCGATGTACGCCAGCACGAAGACCGGGATCGAGATCACCACCAGGGTCAGGACCAGTACCAGGGTGTCCGCGATGCTGCCGCGCTTCAGTCCGGAGAGCACGCCGAAGGCGAGGCCCACGACCATCTCGAAGACGAAGGCCATCAGCGCCAGCCGGATGGTGACCGGGAAGGCGTCCGCCATGATGTCGGAGACCGGGCGGCCGGTGAAGCTGGTCCCGAAGTCCCCCTGGAAGAGGTTCCCCATGTAGTGCAGGTACTGCTTCCACAGCGGCTGGTCCAGGTAGTACGTGTGCTTGATGCTCGCGACCACCGACGGGTCGGCGGCCTTCTCGCCGAACAGCGCGACCACCGGGTCGCCCGGCAGCGTGTAGACCATCACGAAGATCAGCAGCGTGGTGCCGAAGAACACCGGGATCATCTGCAGCACCCGCCGCAGCACGTAACTGCCCATCCGAGCCTCCTTCCTGTGGGCCCGACCGGCCGGGCCGGTCGGGTGGGAGACCGCGCCCCGCCCTCCGTGCGGGGAGGGCGGGGCCGGCGCGCGGGGATCAGGGTCCGGGGATCAGCCCTTGACCTCGACCTGCGTCCAGGCCGGGTTGCCGAAGGAGTCGAACTTCACGTTCTGCACCTTGGTCGAGTAGCCCGAGTTGGTGCGGTAGTACCAGAGCGGGATGGCCGGCATGCCGCTCACCAGCACCGTCTCGGCCTGCTGGTAGCCGGTCACCGTGTCGGCGACGCTGGGGGCCTCGTCGGCCTGGGTCGCCGCCTGGTCGAACTGCGGGCTGCTGTACCCGGTGTCGTTGGAGGCGGCACCGGTGCGGTAGACGTCGGCCAGGAAGTTGGCGTTCAGCGGGTAGTCCTGCACCCAGCCGGTCCGGAAGGCGCCGTTGAGCTGGTGGGTGGTGATGGCCTGGCGGGCGGTCTTGAAGTCGGGCTTCGGGTCGCCGAGACAGTCGACGCCGGTGTTCTGCCGGATCGAGTTGCAGACCGCGTCGACCCACTCCTTGTGGCCGCCGTCCGCGTTGTAGGTGATCAGCACCTTGTTGCCGGGGACGCCGCCGCCCTGCTGGATCAGCTGCTTGGCCTTGGCGGGGTCGAAGGTGCAGAACTGCCCGCAGGCGCCGGCCTTGTAGCCCTGGACGCCCTCCGCCACCCAGGCGCTGGCCGGCGCGCGGGAACCCTGCAGCACCGTCTTGGTGATGGTGTCGCGGTCGATCGCCATCGACAGGCCCTGGCGCACCTGGGCCTTCTCCGGGGCGGCCCAGTCGGCCTGGTAGAGCGTGAAGCCGATGTTCTGGATGGCGCCCTGCGGCGCGTCCACCGCGCGGTCGCCGAGGTCGCTCTTGTACGTGGCCAGGGCGGACGGCGGCACCTGGTCCATCACGTCGAGGTTGTTGGACTGGAGGTCGGCGTAGGCGGCCTCGGAGGTGGTGTACATCTTGAAGACGACGCCGCCGTTCTTCGGCTTGTCCACGCCCTGGTAGTCCGGGAAGGCCTTGGTGACCACCTGGCTGTTGTGCGCCCAGCTGACGAACTGGTACGGGCCGTTGCCCACCGGCTTCTGCCCGTACCCGGCCGGATCCTTGAAGAAGCCCTCGGGCAGCGGCGAGAAGGCGATGTAGCCGAGCTTGTACTCGAAGTACGAGACCTTGTGGTTCAGCTTGACGGTGAAGTGCAGGTCGTCGGTGACGGTCAGTCCGGACATCTTGTCCGCGGTCGGCTGGCCGGTGGCCGGGTGGACGTCCTCGTAGCCCTCGATGTCGGAGAACCAGGAGCTGTTGATCTGGTTGTTGGCCGGGCTGGCGCCCCAGTTCCAGGCGTCGACGAAGTTCTGGGCGTGCACCGGGGTGCCGTCGTGGAACTTCCAGCCGTCCTTCAGCGTGACGGTGAAGGTCTGCGAGTCACTGGTGTCGATCTTCTCGGCGACCTGCATCCGGATGCTGGCGTTGCTGGGGTCGTAGTCGACCAGCCCTTTGAAGAGGTTCTGGATGATGCGACCGCCGCCGGTCTCGTTCGCGTTGGCGGGCTGCAACGGGTTCTGCGGCTCGTTGCTCTGGTAGCTGAAGGTCTTGCTGGCGTCCGACGAGCCGCTGCTTCCTCCGCTGCCGTTGCTGCTGCACCCGGTGGCCACCAGGGCCACGGACGTCGCAACGGCGAGGACCCAACGAGCACGGGCGGCTACGGGCATGGAGGTCCCTCCTCAGGGTGTGTGTCGCATCACACCCCATGAGAAGCGCGCCCCGGCGACGGCGCGAGTCAGGTGCACCCGGACGGGTGCGGTGACCCCCTGCCGGGTTGACGCGGCACCGAGTTGACGCAGCACCGGACCGGCACGGTGCCGGATCCGCGCGGTGCCCGCTCGGCCGGAACGGCGGAAGGGCCCGCGGCGCGAACGCCACGGGCCCTTCCGGGAACCAGCAGGGGATCAGGCCGCGGCCTGCTCCCGGACCTCGGGGAAGTGGCAGGCCGACTCGTGCGCGGCCGGGCCCTCCAGCAGCGAGGGGACCGCGAGCAGCGGGATCTCCTCGGAGCACCGCTCCTCCGCCTTCCAGCAGCGGGTGCGGAAGCGGCAGCCGGACGGCGGGTTGGCCGGCGAGGGGATGTCACCGGTCAGGATGATCCGCTCGCGGGACTCGCGCGCCGCCGGGTCCGGCACCGGCACCGCGGAGAGCAGCGCCTGGGTGTACGGGTGGGTGGCGTTCTCGTAGATCTCCTCGTCCGAGCCGATCTCGACCATCTTGCCCAGGTACATCACGCCGACGCGGTCGGAGATGTGCCGGACGATGGAGAGGTCGTGGGCGATGAACATGTAGGAGAGGCCGAACTCGCCCTGCAGCTGCTCCAGCAGGTTGATCACCTGCGCCTGGACGGACACGTCCAGCGCGGAGACCGGCTCGTCGCAGATGATGATCTCGGGCTTGAGCGCGAGACCGCGGGCGATGCCGATGCGCTGGCGCTGGCCGCCGGAGAACTGGTGCGGGTACCGGTTGATGTACTCCGGGTTCAGACCCACGACGTCCAGCAGGTCCTGGACGGCCTTGCGGCGGTCGCCCTTGGGCGCCACCTCGGGGTGGATCTCGAACGGCTCGCCGATGATGTCGCCGACCGTCATGCGCGGGTTGAGCGAGGTGTACGGGTCCTGGAACACCATCTGGATGTTCCGGCGGACGGCCTTGAGGGCCGCGCCCTGGAGCGTGGAGATGTCCTCGCCCTTGAACAGCACCTGGCCGGAGGTGGCCCGCTCCAGGTTCATCAGCACCTTGGCCAGCGTGGACTTGCCACAGCCGGACTCGCCGACGATCCCGAGCGTCTCGCCCTTCTTCAGCTCGAAGGAGATGCCGTCGACCGCCTTGACGGCGCCGACCTGCTTCTTGAAGAGGATGCCCTGGCTCAGCGGGTAGTGCTTGACCAGGTCCTTGACCTCCAGGATGTTCTCAGCCATGGAGGGTCTCCTTCCAGAGGTGGCACGCGCTGCGGCGGCCGGTGAGCTCCTTGCCGTCCTTGTCCGTCACGTGGTGCAGCGCCGGGATCTCGGTGCGGCACAGGTCGGTGGCGACGTCGCAGCGGGGGTTGAACGCGCAGCCGGCCGGAACCTTGAGCAGGTTCGGGGGCAGGCCCTTGATCGCGTACAGCTCCTGGCCCTTCTGGTCCAGGCGCGGGATGGAGCGGAGCAGGCCCTTGGTGTACGGGTGCGCGGGGTTCGCGTACAGGTCGTGCACCGGGGCGGTCTCCACGATCCGGCCCGCGTACATCACGGCGATCTTGTCCGCGACGTCGGCGACCACGCCGAGGTCGTGGGTGATCAGGATCAGGCCCATGTTGTACTCGGCCTGGAGCTCGGCCAGCAGGTCCATCACCTGGGCCTGGACGGTGACGTCCAGGGCGGTGGTGGGCTCGTCCGCGATGATCAGGTCGGGCTCGAGCGACAGCGCCATGGCGATCATGATGCGCTGGCGCATGCCGCCGGAGAACTGGTGCGGGTAGTCGTTCACCCGCTGCCGGGCGGCGGGGATGCGCACCCGGTCCATCAGCTCGATGGCCTTCTCCTTCGCCTCCTTCTTGGAGGCGCCCTGGTGCACGCGGAACATCTCGCCGAGCTGGTAGCCGACGCTGAGCACCGGGTTCAGGGCGGACAGCGCGTCCTGGAAGATCATCGCGATCTTCCGGCCGCGGATCCGCCGCCGCTCCTCGTTGCTCATCTTGAGCATGTCCTGGCCGCGGTACAGGATCTCGCCCTGGGTCACCTTGCCCGGGGGCATGTCCAGGATGCCCATGATGGTCTGTGCCGTCACGGACTTGCCGGAGCCGGACTCGCCGAGCACGGCGAGGGTCTCGCCGGCCGCGACGGAGTAGTTGACGCCGTTCACGGCCTTGGCGACGCCGTCCCGGGTGTGGAACTCCACGTGGAGGTCCTTGACCTCCAGGAGCGGGGTTCCGACTTCGAGCCGCTCGTTCTTCTGGTTGTTCTCGATCACGGTGGTCATCGGGTCGTCACCTCTTCTCTCAGCGGAGCTTCGGGTCGAGGGCGTCGCGCACCGCGTCGCCGAGCATGATGAACGCGAGCACGGTAAGGCTCAGCATTCCGGCGGGGAAGAACAGGGCGAACGGAGCCGTACGGATCACCTTCTGGGCCGAGTTGATGTCGATGCCCCAGGAGATGGTCGGGTCCTGCAGACCGATGCCGAGGAAGCTCAGCGTCGCCTCGGTGGCGATGTAGCCGCCGAGCGCGATGGTGGCGACGACGATCACCGGGGCGATCGCGTTCGGCAGGATGTGCTTGAACATGATCCGGCCGGTGCCGGCGCCGAGCGCCTTGGCGGCCGTCACGAAGTCGGCCTGCTTGACCGTGATCACCGAGCCGCGCATGACACGGGTCATCTGGGTCCAGCCCAGGGCGACCAGCGCGAAGACCACGCTCCACACGGTGCGCGAGGTGAAGGCGTTCAGGACCACCAGCGAGCCGAGCAGCAGCGGGATGCCGAAGAAGATGTCGGTGATGCGGGAGATGATCGTGTCGACCCAGCCGCCGAAGTAGCCGGCCACCATGCCGGCGATGCCGCCGAGGACGGTCACGCCGACGGTGACGCAGATGCCGACGATGATCGAGGCGCGGGCGCCGTAGACGACGCGGGCGTAGATGCTGCGGCCCTGGAGGTCGTAGCCGAACCAGTCCGCCTGGAAGAGGTGGCTGTAGTTCGGCTTCGTCAGGTAGTGGTTGCGCAGGTCGCCGGCCCGCGGGTCCACCGAGGTGAACAGCCCGGGGGCGATCGCGATGACGACCAACAGCAGGATCAGCAGCGCGGAGATCACGAAGATCGGCTTGCGGCGCAGGTCGTGCCAGGCGTCGGAGCCGAGGCTGCGGGGCTTCTCGGGCTTGGCGGCCGCGGTGGCGGTGCGCTGCTCCGGGATCTCCGCGGTGGTCTTCTTCTCGGTCAGGTCAGGCATAACGGATCCTCGGGTCCAGGACCGCGTAAAGCAGGTCGACGATCAGGCCGGCGGCCAGGTACACGAGCACCAGGAAGGCGACGAAGCCGGAGACCGTCGAGCCCTCCTTCATGTTGATCGCTTTGAACAGCGCGTTGCCGACACCCGTGACGTTGAAGATGCCTTCGGTGACGATCGCGCCGCCCATCAGGGCACCGAGGTCGGTACCGAGGAAGGTGACGACCGGGATCATCGAGTTGCGGAGCAGGTGGGTGCCGATCACCTTGCGCCGCGGCAGGCCCTTGGCCACCGCGGTGCGGACGTAGTCCGCCTTGATGTTCTCGGCTATGGAGGTACGGGTGAGGCGCGCGACGTAGGCCAGCGAGAGCGAGCCGAGCACGATGGCCGGCAGCACCAGCTGGGTGATGTCGTTGCTGTCCTGGACGGTCGGGGTGACCCACTTCAGGTTCTGCCCGAAGACCGTCTGGAAGATGAAGCCGAGCACCGGGACCGGGATCGAGATCAGCAGCAGGGTCATGACCAGGGCGCCCTTGTCGAACGCCTTGCCACGACGCAGACCGGCGAACAGGCCGATGGCGACGCCGAGCACGATCTCGATGGCGAACGCGAACAGCGCGAGCCGGATGGTGACCGGCAGAGCCTCGGTGATCTTGTCGATGACCGGGCGCTGGTCCAGGCCGGTCCCGAAGTCGCCGGTGAGCAGCTTCCCCATGTAGTCGAAGTACTGCTGGACCATCGGCTTGTCGAAGCCCATCTGGTGCCTCAGGGCTGCGACCTGCACCGGGTCCGGTGCCTTGTCGCCCCACATCGCTGCCACCGGGTCACCCGGCAGCGCGTGCACCATGAAAAAGATGAGTGCGGTCGTTCCGAAGAACACCGGAATCATCTGGAGCAGTCGCCTCGCGACAAAGCGCCCCATCGTGCCTCCATGTATGGCTCTGCCGGGCCCGTCAACCCGGCAAGAGATAAGTCGGCGTGCCAACGGCCGGTGCCAGTCCTCGCCCTTGTGGGGATGGACGGGCACCGGCCGTTGTCACCGGGTCAGGCGGTGCCGACCGATTACTTCTTCTTGACCTCGACGTCGGTGTAGACCGGGTCGCCGAAGGAGTTGAACTTCACGTTCTGGACGTTCTTGGAGTAGCCGGAGCTGGTCTTGTAGTACCAGAGCGGGATGGCCGGCATGTCCTTGGCCAGCACGGTCTCGGCCTGCTGGTAGAGCTCCGCGGTCTTCTCGACCGTGGTGGCGGCGTCCGCCTCCTTCGACAGCTTGTCGAACTCGGGGCTGGAGTAGCTGCCGTCGTTGGCGGCGGCACCGGTGCCGTAGACGTCGCGCAGGAAGTTGGCGTTCAGCGGGTAGTCCTGGACCCAGCCGGTACGCATCATGCTCTGGACCTGCTTGTTGGTGACCAGGTCACGCGAGGTCTTGAAGTCCGGCTTCGGGTCACCGAGGCACTCGACGCCGGTCGACTGGCGGATCGAGTTGCAGACCGCGTCCACCCACTCCTTGTGGCCACCGTCGGAGTTGTACTGGATGAGGACCTTGCCGCCGGGGACGCCGCCGCCCTCGGTGATCAGCTGCTTGGCCTTCTCCGGGTTGAACTTGCAGGCGTCGCCGCAGGTGCCGGCCTTGTAGCCCATGACGCCGGGCGCCACGAACGAGTCGGCGGGGATGCGGTTGCCGTTCAGCACGGTCTTGGTGATGGTCTCGCGGTCGATCGCCATCGAGAGGCCCTGACGGACCTTCTCCTTGCCCGGGGCGTCCCAGCCGGCCTGGTACAGCGCGAAGGAGATGTTCTGGATGGCGCCCTGCGGCTGGTCGACCGCGCGCTTGCCCAGGTCGTCCTTGTACTTCGGCAGGTCGGTCGGGTCGACCTGGTCCAGCACGTCCAGCGTGTCGGACATCAGGTCCTTGTACGCGGCCTCGCCGGCGGTGTAGTTGCGGAAGACGACGCCGCCGTTCTTCGGCTTGTCGATGCCCGTGTACTTGTCGTAGGCGGCCAGGGTGATGGCCTTGTTGTGCTCCCACGAGACGAACTTGTAGGGGCCGTTGCCGACCGGCTTCTGGCCGTAGCCGGCCGGGTCGGCGAAGAAGCCCTCGGGCAGCGGGAAGAAGGCCGAGTAGCCGAGCTTGTACGTGAAGTACGAGACGGGGCTGGAGAGTTCGATCGTGAAGTGGGTGTCGTCGACGACCTTCAGACCGGACATCTCGGTGGCGGTCGGGTCGCCCTTGTCCTTGTCCGGGTGGACGGCGTCGTAGCCGACGATGTCCGAGAACCAGTCCGAGTTGATCTGGTTGTTCTTCGGGTTGGCCGACCAGTTCCAGGAGCTCACGAAGGACTTGGCGGTGACCGGGGTGCCGTCGTGGAAGGTCCAGCCGGACTTCAGCGTGACGGTGTAGTTCTTGGCGTCGGTGGTCTCGATCTTCTCGGCCACCTGGTTGCGCAGGGCACCGGTCGCGGGGTCGTAGTCGACGAGGCCCTTGAAGAGCTGCTTGACGATACGGCCGCCCTGGTTCTCCATGGCGTTCGCCGGCTGGAGCGGGCGCTGCGGCTCCGCGCTCTGGTAGCTGAACTTGCCCTGCGGGTCGACCGCAGCGCTGTCGGAGCTACCCCCGGAGGAGTCGCTGCTGCCGCACGCAGTCGCGGCGAGGGCGACAGCAACAGCTGCGACAACCCACTTGGCCTGGCTCGCACCGCGCATCGGTGTGCCTCCTGAATTCGACGTTGCAACGAGGAGGGCACTGCGGAACGGTTGTTCACCGGACCCGCCGTGCCGTCCGCGCTCGTGGTTTCGGCGCGCACCCCTGCGCGTTCACCCTTGACCCGAGCCTGACTGCACCCACTATCCGTCACGCACGGACACGAAAGTGACCAGTGACGATCTCAATTAGGTCACATGAACAGTCGGTAAGTTTCGAAAACCGGACATTTGAGACATAGCCAGACAGGCACCAAACGGACAGTCGTCACGGATGACGAACTGTCACGTCCGCTCAGCGGACACCTGGGTGTGATGAGCGCTATTCCGTGAATAGCGGCCCCGACAACTTGGAGTAGTTGAAAAAGTTCGCCCCCCTCTCCATGGGAAAGGGGGGCGAATCATTCCGGCCAATGGCCGTTCAGTGCGTCCGGATCACGCCTTCTTGGCGCGCGAGGCGGTGCGTCCGCGGTCCTTCTGGTCAAGGACGACCTTACGGATGCGAACCGTCTCCGGGGTCACCTCGATGCACTCGTCCTCGCGGCAGAACTCCAGCGACTGCTCCAGCGAGAGCTTGCGCGGCGGGACGATCGACTCGGCCACGTCGGCGTTCGCGGACCGCATGTTGGTGAGCTTCTTCTCCTTGGTGATGTTCACGTCCATGTCGTCGGCGCGCGAGTTCTCACCGACGATCATGCCCTCGTACACCTCGGTGCCCGGCTCGCAGAAGAGCACGCCGCGCTCCTGGAGGTTGGTCATCGCGAAGGCGGTCACCACGCCGGCCCGGTCGGCGACCAGGGAGCCGTTGTTGCGGGTGGTCAGGTTGCCGAACCACGGCTCGTGGCCCTCGTGGATCGAGTGGGCGATGCCGGTGCCGCGGGTGTTGGTGAGGAACTCGGTCCGGAAGCCGATCAGGCCGCGGGACGGCACGACGAACTCCATCCGGACCCAGCCCGAGCCGTGGTTGGACATGTTGTCCATCCGGCCCTTGCGGATGCCCATGAGCTGCGTGACCGCGCCCATGTGCTCCTCCGGCACGTCCACGGTGAGGCGCTCGACCGGCTCGTGGGTCTTGCCGTTGACCTCCTTGGTGACCACCTGCGGCTTGCCGACGGTCAGCTCGAAGCCCTCGCGGCGCATGGTCTCGATCAGGATGGCCAGCGCCAGCTCACCGCGGCCCTGCACCTCCCAGGCGTCCGGACGCTCGGTGTCCAGCACGCGCAGCGAGACGTTACCGATCAGCTCGCGGTCCAGGCGGTCCTTCACCTGGCGGGCGGTGACCTTGCGGTCCACCTTGCCGGCGGCCTTGGCGTCCGCGCCCTTGCCGCTGCCACCACGGCCGACCAGCGGGGAGGTGTTGGTGCCGATGGTCATCGAGATGGCCGGCTCGTCCACCGTGATCAGCGGCAGCGCGACCGGGTTCTCCGGGTCGGCCAGGGTCTCGCCGATCATGATCTCGCCGATGCCGGCGACGGCGCAGATGTCACCGGGGCCCGCCACCTCGGCCGGCTTGCGGGTGAGCGCCTCGGTCATCAGCAGCTCGGAGATGCGGACGTTCTGGATCGAGCCGTCGCGCTTGATCCAGGCCACGGTCTGGCCCTTGCGCAGCTCGCCCTGCTCGACGCGCAGCAGCGCGATGCGGCCGAGGAAGTTGTCGGCGTCCAGGTTGGTGACGTGGGCCTGGAGCGGAGCGTCCTCGTCGTAGCTCGGGGCCGGGACGTGCTCCAGCAGGGTGGAGAAGAACGGCTCCAGGCTGGTGCTGTCGGCCGGGACGGTGCCGTTCTCCGGCTTGGTCAGCGAGGCGACGCCGTCACGGGCACAGGCGTAGACGATCGGGAACTCGATCTGGTCCTCGTCCGCGTCCAGGTCCAGGAACAGGTCGTAGGTCTCGTTGATGACCTCGTCGATCCGGGAGTCCGGGCGGTCCGTCTTGTTGATGCAGAGGATGACGGGCAGCCGGGCCGTGAGCGCCTTGCGGAGCACGAAGCGGGTCTGCGGCAGCGGGCCCTCGGAGGCGTCGACCAGCAGGACGACCGCGTCCACCATCGACAGACCGCGCTCGACCTCGCCACCGAAGTCGGCGTGGCCCGGGGTGTCGATGATGTTGATGGTGATCGGCGCGCCACCGTCCTTGGGGTGGTACTTGACCGCGGTGTTCTTCGCGAGAATGGTGATGCCCTTCTCGCGCTCCAGGTCGTTGGAGTCCATCATCCGGTCGTCGAGGTGCTGGTGGGCGGCGAAGGCGCCGGCCTGCTTCAGCATGGCGTCGACGAGGGTGGTCTTGCCGTGGTCGACGTGGGCGACGATGGCGACGTTACGGATGTCGTTGCGCGTGGGCATGCCTAGCTGATTCTCCCGGAATCGTGGGTTGCGGCGCCCGGCCGCGAGACGCCGGCCGGCGATCCCTGTTGATCGCCGCCGCCCGTTCCGCCTGCTACTACCGGTCCACCCGCCGGGCATATGGACATGCCTCGGCTTCCTCCTATCGTACGGGGAAGCGCCCAGGGGAGCAGAAACGAGCTGGTCGCACGGGATCAAGATCACAGGTGGGTCACACACTCTTCACCCTGCGGCCGCCTTCCGGTACCGCTAGCGACTCCAGCCGACGTCCTGGAAGCGGGGCCAGCCGAAGCCGTACGCGCCGGCGCCGAGCACTCCGGTCCGGACGCCGACCAGCTCCGGCCGCTGGTAGAGCGGCACCGAGTGGCCGAGCTGCCAGAGCCGTGCGTCCGCGTCCTGGAGCAGGCCCAGCCGAGCCGCCCGGTCCGGTTCGGCGGCCGCGCGATCGAACAGCCGGTCGATCTCCTCGGTGCCGACGCGGGCGAAGTTGCCGCCCGGCTCGGGCACGCCGTCCGGGTCCGGCCGGGGCTTGGCGTAGGCGGAGCGCTGTTCGACCGCCGGGCCGGGGCCGGCCGGCCAGGAGAGCAGCACGAGGTCGTAGTCCCCGGCCGCCAGGTGTTCCCCGACGAAGGACCCGGCGGCCGCGGGCACCCGCCGCACCGCGATCCCGGACTCCGCGAAGCCCGCGGCGAGCGCCTCGGCGGTGCGCTCGGCGGTCGCCGAGCCAGCCGGGACGAGCAGCGAGAGGGCGAGCGGCTCGCCGCCCTTGGTCCGGGTTCCCCCGCCGGTGGGCCGCATCCAGCCCGCCTCGTCCAGCAGTCGGCCCGGGTCGGCCGGTCCGGCCGCGGCGCTGTTGTCCCGGTAGCCCTCCTGGTCGCCCGCGAACAGGTGGCTGCCCAGCGGAGCGGCGGGCAGGCCGAGCGGGGTGAGCGCGGCGTCGGCGATCCGCCGCCGGTCGACGGCCCGGACGAGGGCCCGGCGCACCAGCGGGTCGGTCAGCGGGCCGCGCGCGGCGTTGAGGGTGAGCTGGGTGAGCGAGGCCGCGGCGGCCCGGTGCACGGTGACGCCGGGCAGCGACTCGGCCCGCCGCAGCGCCAGTGCCGCCGCCTCGGGCGCGGCCGCGGGCGGCGGCGCGGCGTCGGCAGACGCGGAGGCGGAGGCAGAGGCGGAGGCGGTGGCGGTGGCGGAGGCGGTGGCGGACGCGGAGGCAGAGGCGGAGGCGGAGGCGGACGCGGAGGCGGAGGCGGAGGCCCCGGCGGGAGCGGCCGGCACGGCCTGGTCCACCGCCGCGGTGAGCGGGGCGATGTCCAGCCGGTCCTGGTCCAGCGCGTCCAGCCGGCGCTCGGGCGGCGTGGCGAGGAAGTCGATCCGGTCGGCCTTCGGCCGGTCGCCCCACCAGAGCGGACTGCGCACCAGGGTGACCTCCCCGCCCGCGGCGTCGTACCGGGAGAGGGCGTACGGCCCGGCGCTCGGACGGCCGCCATCGGTCAGCGGCCGGCCGAACACGGCCGGGTCGGCGGTCTCGGCGGCCGGGTAGAGCGGGCCGAACAGGGAGCGCCACTCGGCGTACGGCCGCCGGAAGGTCACCCGGACCTCGTGCGGGTCGGCGCCCGGGGCGACCGAGTCGATGGCGTCGTACCCGGCCGCCTTCCCGCTCCGGTGGGCCTGGTCCGGGCCGGACAGCGCGATCCGCTGGGCGTCGAGGTCGGCGGCCGAGATCGGGGTGCCGTCGCTCCAGACGGCGCGCGGGTTGAGCCGGTACGTCACCACCTGCGGCTGCTGCCCGGGCGGGGAGGACTCGACGCCCGCCAGGTAGTCGGGGTCGGGGAGGAGCCGGTCGTGCTCGTCGGGCCGGAACAGCGAGGGGTACAGCGCGTGGGCGAGCAGCGCCGAGTCGGCGCTCGCCGCGCCCTGGTAGACGTTCAGCGTGGCCGGGACGCCGTCCAGCGCCCAGCGCAGCGTGCCGCCGTCCCGCACGGCGGCACGGTCGGCGGGCCCGACGTCCCCGGTGGTGGCGGTGGGCGCGGCCGGGACCGGCACGGGGGCGGGGGTGCGGGCGGGGCCCGGGTCGTCGGAGCAGCCGCCGAGGCCGGCGGCGAGCAGCAGCGCGGCGGCTGCGGCGGTGAGCTGGCGGACGCGCATGGCCGCCATCGAACGCCGCCGCGGGCGCCCGGCCCGCTCCGACACGGCGGGCCGCCGGGCGACTGCACCCGTCCGGCCCACCGCCGCGAGCGGCTACAGGGCCAGCTCGAACCAGACGATCTTGCCCTTGGGGGTGCGCCGGCTGCCCCAGCGCTCGGCCAGCAGACTGACCAGCTGCAGGCCGCGCCCGCCCTCGTCGGTCTCCTGCGCGCGCCGCTGCCGGGGCTGCGCGTAGCCGTCGTCCCAGACCTCGCAGACCAGGCTGCGCTCACGCAGCAGCCGCAGCCGGATCTCGCCCCGCCCGTGCTTGAGCGCGTTGGTGACCAGCTCGCTGACCAGCAGCTCGGTGGTGTCGACCAGCTCCTCCAGCCCCCGGGAGAGCAGCCAGCTGCACGCCAGCTCCCGGGCCTTGGCCACCGAGGTGGGCTCGGGCGGCAGGAACCAGTTGCCGATGGCGTCGTCGGGGAAGGCGTGCACCTTGGCCATCAGCAGGGCGATGTCGTCCTCGCCGTGGTGCGGGTTGAGCTCGCCGAGGACGTGGTCGCAGAGGTCCTCCAGCCCCTTGCCCTCGTCGGAGAGCGCGACGCGGAAGGCCCGCAGGCCCTCGTCCAGCTGGTGCTTGCGGCTCTCCACCAGGCCGTCGGTGTAGAGGGCGAGCACGGCGCCGTCCGGGAGGGTCAGCTCGACCTCCTCGAAGGGCTCGCCGCCGACGCCGAGCGGCAGGCCGGGCGGCACGTCGAGCATCCGGGCGCCCTCGCCGGGGCTGAGCAGGACGGGCGGCAGGTGGCCGGCGTTGGCGATCCAGCAGCGCCGGGTGACGGCGTCGTAGACCGCGTAGACGCAGGTCGCCAGGTAGACCTCGCGGGCCTCCTCGTCGGCGGTCGAGGTGAGCCGCCCGTACGGGGTGGGCGGTCCGGCGGGCACGGAGTCGTCGCCGAGGCCGCGGGCGATCTCGTCGAGGGCGGTGAGCACCTCGCCCGGCTCCAGGTCGAGCATCGCCAGGGTGCGGACGGCGGTGCGCAGCTGGCCCATCGCGACGGCGGCGCGCAGACCGCGGCCCATCACGTCGCCGATGACCAGGGCGGTGCGGTTGCCGGGCAGCGGGATGACGTCGAACCAGTCGCCGCCGACCTCGGTGTTGTTGTTGCTGGGCAGGTAGCGGCAGGCGATCTCCAGGCCGCTGGCGGCCGGGTTGCCCGGGGGCAGCAGGCTGCGCTGGAGGATCAGCGCCCGCTCGTGCTCGCGCCGGTAGAGCCGGGCGTTGTCGATGCAGACGGCGGCGCGGGCGACGAGCTCCTCGGCGATCGCGACGTCGCGGGCGTCGAAGGGCTCGCTGCCGATCGCCCGGGAGAGCTGGACCAGGCCGAGCACCTGGTCGCGGGCGACCAGCGGGACGATCAGGGTGGAGCGCAGCAGCGGGTCGCGCCCGGGCTCGGGGACGACGCTGCGGCCGGTGCGCAGCGCCCGGGCGTGCGGGGAGCGGCGCGGGAAGCAGAGGGTGCCGCCGGCCTCGGCGATCGGCAGGCCGGTGACCGAGCCGAGCACCGAGGAGGCGCCGCCGACCACGCTGGAGACGGCGACCCGGCGCAGTTCGCCGCTGCCGTCGGTGAGCACGGTGTCGCCGAGCCGGCCGGCGCTGGGCACGGTCTCGCCGGAGAGCAGCGCGGTGTACAGGTCGACGGTGGCGAGGTCGCAGAACGGCGGGACGACGACGTCCAGCAGTTCCTTGGCGGTGGTCTCCAGGTCGAGCGTGGAGCCGATGTGGGCGCTGGCCTCGTTGAGCAGGGCCAGGTTGCGGCGCACGCCGTCGGCCTCGCGCTCGGCGACGTGCCGGCTGGTGACGTCGGAGACCTGCCCGGCGACGCCCATGGTCTGCCCGGCGGAACCGTTCAGGCGGTACAGCGACACGGCCCAGAGCCGGTTGCCCTCGCGGGTCGGGACGGCGCCGTGGAAGCGCAGGTCGAAGACGGGCTCGCCGGTGGCCAGGACCTTGCGCAGGGCGGCGCTGAGCCGGTCGGCCTCGGACGGCGGGAAGAGGTCGTGCGGGGTGAGGCCCTCCAGGTCGGTGGGGACCAGGCCCATGCCGGAGGCGAAGGCGTCGTTGACCCGCTGCAGCCGCAGCCGGTCGTCGAACAGCACGAAGCCGGTGGGCGTCTGCCCGAAGACGGCCTCGGAGGCGGCCAGGTCGGTCTCGATCCGGCGCAGCCGGCCGAGGTCGACGGCCAGGCAGGTGGCGCCCGCGGTGGGCAGGGAGCTGTCGGGCATCAGGTAGAGCTCGGCGAGGCCCTCGCCGCCGTCGGCGTCCCGGTACGGGGTGGTGCCGACCCATTCCTCGCCCGCCAGGGTGCGTTCCAGCCGGGCCCGGCCGCGCTGCCAGAGCTCGCGGGGGACGAAGGTGGCGATCGGGTCGGCGCCGACGGCCTCGGCGGCCGGGACCCCGAAGAACTCGGCGGCGCGCTCGCTCCACTGGCTGATCCGCCCGTCGGGGCCGATCGCGAAGGTGGCGACCCGGATGTAGTCGTAGATCGAGCCGGGATCGCCGGCGCCCCAGGGCCGGTCCTCGGCGGCGGGGTGGTGGCCGCGGCCGGCGACCGCGCCGTCCGGTACGGGAAGGTGCGAGGAGCCGGCCTGCCCGGGTACAGCGGCATGACCGCTGCTCCTCGGCGACACGCTCCGCGCCGGAGTGCTGTTCAACGGACCGACCCCTCCAACCCGCGACCGTCCGGATGTCGAGAAGACCGAGTATTCATCATCGAGGGGTACGTTCACACGCCCTCAACATCACAACATCAGATCGGGCGAAGGTTTTTGTCCTACCGCCCGCGCAACCACAATGCCACGCTCGCGCCCCCTTCCGGAGCGCGCGCTCCCCCTGAGCGCCCGATGGCATATGCGGCACCGCTCCCTCGCTGTGTGCTCCGCTCACGATCCGTCCGGCTCATGACCCGGCAGCGCCTGCTCGAACCAGACCACCTTGCCGATCCCCTCGGCCCGGGCGCCCCAGCGCAGCGCCAGCCGGTGGACCAGCTCCAGGCCGCGCCCGCCCTCGTCGGCCTCGGCGGCGTGCCGCTCCCGGGGCGGGTCGGGCAGCGGGTCTGAGATCTCGACCAGCAGCGTCTCGCCGAGCGTCAGCCGTACCCCGATGGGGGCGCTGGCGTACCGGATGGCGTTCGTGACCAGCTCGCTGACCAGCAGCTCGGCGATGTCGGTGAGCTCCTCGACGCCCCACTCGGCGAGCGTGGCGCGGACCAGCCGGCGCGCCCGGGAGACGGCGGTGGGCTCGGCCGGCAGGGTCCAGCCTGCCGTCGGGGTGCCGGCCTGGCCGTGGCCGAGCCGGGCCAGCAGCAGCGCCACGTCGTCCGGCTCCCGGCCCTGCTCCATGGTGTCCAGCACCGCCTCGCAGGCGGCCTGGATGGAGGCGTGCGACTCCTGGAGCACGGTGATCAGCCGGCCGAGGCCGACGTCCAGGTCCTTGTCCCGGGACTCGACCAGGCCGTCGGTGCACAGCGCCAGCAGGCTGCCCTCGGGGATCTTCAGTTCGACCGATTCGAACGGAACTCCGCCCACCCCGAGCGGGGTGCCCGAGGGCAGGTCGAGGATGCGGCCGGCGCCGCCGGGCAGCGGGCCGCCGTCGCGGGTCGGCTCCGCGCCGGCCTGTCCCGGCACCACCAGCACCGGCGGGATGTGCCCGGCCTTGGCGACGGTGAGCCGGGCCGTCGTCGGGTCGAAGACCGCGTAGACGCAGGTGGCCAGTAGGGCCTCGTCCGGCCCCTGGGCGAGGTCGTCGGCCAGCTCGTGGACGTGCCGCAGCAGGACGTCCGGCGGCAGGTCGAGGGCGGCCAGCACCCGGACGGCGGTGCGCAGCCGTCCCATGGTGGCGGCGGCCCGCAGGCCGTGGCCCATCACGTCGCCGACCACCAGCGCGGTGCGGTCGCCGGGCAGCGGGATGACGTCGAACCAGTCGCCGCCGACCTCGGTGCCGCTGCTGCCGGGCACGTACCGGTAGGCGACCTCGACGCCGGTGGGCTGCGGGACCTGCTGCGGGAGCAGGGTCCGCTGGAGGGTGAGCGCGGCGGTGCGTTCGCGGGCGTAGAGGCGGGCGTTGTCCAGCGAGCTGCCGGCCCGGTCGGCCAGCTCGACGGTGAAGGCCAGGTCGTCCCGGTCGAAGCCCTCGCGGTAGCCGGCCCGGCTGACCAGCAGCAGGCCGATCACGATGCCGCGGGCGCGCAGCGGCACGACCAGCATCGAGTGCACGCCGAGGTCCCGGGCGGCCTGCATCTTGGGGTCCCCGGGGTAGGTCACCTCGTCCAGCTGGTCGGCGCCGGACAGCAGCTCGGGCACGCCGGTGCGCAGCACCCGGCCGCAGACGGAGTCCTCGGCGAAGGTGATCCGGGCGCCGCGGCGCAGCATCACGTCCACCTCGGGGCCGTCCTGGACGGAGGCCGTGCCGAGCTGGAGCAGCGAGGTGCGCCGGTCGTGGCCGTGCCGGGGCAGGTCGTCGCCGTGCGCGACGGCCTGGAGCAGGATCACCGCCGAGTGGTCGGTCAGCCGGGGGACGACGGACCCGGCCAGCTCCTGGGCGATCCGGGAGGCGTCCAGCAGGTCGCCGACCCGGGAGCCGAACTCGTTGAGCAGCGACAACCGGCGCCGGGCGTGCTCGACCTTGGCGACCGCCCGGTAGCGCTCGGTCACGTCCATCACGGTGCCGGAGATGCCAAGCACCCGGCCGGAGCGGTCGGTCATCCGGCTGTAGGAGATCGAGCGGTAGCCGGCCCGGGTGGTGACCGGGGAGGCCAGGGTGACGTCGATGACCGGCTCGCCGGTGGCGAGCACCTGGCGCTGGATGGCGGTGATCTCGTCGGCGGCCCGCTCCGGCAGGGTCTCGCCGGTGGTGCGGCCGACGTGGTCGTCCAGGGCGACGCCGTTCATCTCGGCGAGGGTCTGGTTGACCGCGGTGTAGCGCAGGTCGGTGTCCATGATGGCGATGCCCAGCGGCGACTGCTCGAACAGCGCGTCGCGCACCGCGAGGTCCCGCTCGACGGCCTGGACGGCGGCCGCCTCGGCCATGCTGACCTGGAGGAACGGGGTGCCGTCGCCGTCCACCAGGAGGGAGATCCGGGCGTCCACGGCGACCGGGGAGCCGTCCCGGTCGCGCAGCTCGGCGCGGCCGGTCCAGCGGCCGTGCCGCAGGGTGTCCTGGATCGCGCCCCGGATCCGGGCGATCTGCTCCCGGTCGGGGATCATCTCGTCGATCCGGCGGCCGACCAGCAGCTCGTTCGGCCAGCCGAGCAGCTCCTCGGCGGCCGGGCTCCAGAGCACCACCCGGCCCGCGGTGTCCAGGATCGCGATGGCGACCTTGAGCATGTCCAGCAGGCTGCCCTCGGCGGGCGCGCCCGGGCTGCCGGGGCCACCGGGACGGCCGGGGCCGCCCGGGGTGTCGGCGGGTCCACCGGGGAACGGACGGCCGGGGCGGCCGCGCAGGTCGGACCGGGTGCCGGGACCGGGCACCCCCGGGGCGGGCGCCGACCGGTCGGGGCGCGCGGCGTCGGGATGCGCAGTGTCGGGGCGCGCGGCGTCGGGGTGCGTGGCGTCGGGGTGCGCGCCGGTGCCGCCGCGACGACGGCCGACCGGTGGCTGGGAGGCGGCCGGACGGGCGGCGCGGCGCAGTCGGGCGCGGGCGGCGGCGCTCCCCGTGGAGCCTGCCCGCCGCTCTCCCCCGCCGCCGTTCCCGGTAGTCGACACCGACGGGGCCTCCGGCTCTGGTCGGGATCGGCGTCGCCGGCTGGGGACGGCTCACCGATGGTGACGAATAGTGCCGAAAAGTGACATACCCAGCAGCCTCCAGGCTATCCCGGCCCCTGGGTCGTCTTGTCCGATTGACCTACCCGGCGGACTGCGCGTCGCCCGCCGGCGGGACGCCCTCCGCGGCCGCCGTCCCGTCCTCCGTCCCGCGCTCCGTGCCACGTTCCGTCCGGCGTTCCGTCCCGCCCTCCGTCCGGCGTTCCGTCCCGCGTTCCGTGAGCAGCCGGGCGACGTGCGGCAGCACCTCACGGTCGTGGTCGATCCAGTCCACGGTGTCCAGCTCGTCCGGGCCCAGCCAGCGCAGCGCGTCGTGGTCCTCCAGCGCGCGGGGCTCGCCCTCCAGCAATTCGGCGGCCCAGAAGCGCAGCTCCAGGCCGGGGCGCACGGCCCACGCGCCCGGCAGCCGGGTCAGCGCGCGCGCCCGTACGCCGAGCTCCTCCAGCAGCTCCCGCTCCAGCGCCTGCGCCTCCGTCTCCCCGGGCTCGGCCTTCCCCCCGGGGAACTCCCAGCGGCCGGCCACCGCCTCGGGCGCGCTGCGCCGGGCGGCGAGCACCCGGCCGTCGCGGACCAGCGCGCCGCCGACCACGATCCGGGGGGCGTCGGGAGTGGCGCGGGTGTCCGGGGCGGCGGCGGTGTCGGAGTCGGGCGTTCCCGTCGTGGCGTCCATGGGGCCGACCCTACGGGTTCAGGCGTTGCGGACCGTTCCGTCCGCCGGTTCCGGCCGGTCCGGCCCGTCCGCCTCGACCCAGTACATCTGCTTGTGGCCGCGGGCCTCGAACTCGGCGGCCAGCCGCCGGGCCTCGGCCCGGTCGAGGTCCTCGGCGACCAGGAAGCGGTTGCCGTTGTCGTCCTGCCGCATCACCCGGTAGGTGCCCATGGCACGGGAGGGTACCCGGGGCCTCCCGCCGAGGGCCGCTCCGGGTCCCCTGGGCCGCTCCGGGCCGCGCTCCGGGCCGGGGAGGTCGAGTCCCCGGCTCGCGTGGGGGTCGGGCCGGGGACGCGACCACGACGGTACGGCCGGCGCGTTACCGGCAGGTACGGTCGCGGTCAACGGCCGGTAACCGGGGCGGGCGCGGGCCGCTCAGACCCGCAGGTCGGGCGCCTGCTCGCCGGTGGACAGGTTCAGCCCGCGGCGGATCTCCAGGATCGTCGGCGTCGTCCTGGCCTCCATCGCCCTGGCCTTGCGGAGGTCTCCCGCCAGGTCGGTGCCGGAGGCCGCGGCGTCCCAGGCGGCGGCGGCCTGCGCCTTGGCCTCGGCCAGCTTGGCGATCTTCGGCTGGACGTCGGCCGGCCAGGGCACCCCCGCCCTGCCCAGCACCGCCGCCTCGGTCCGGGAGGCGGAGGCCACCCGCCGGGCCCAGGCCCGGTAGTCGGCCTCGGCCTCGGAGACGTCCCCGTCCGGCTGCTCCAGGTAGTCGTCGTTGAAGCTCCGGGCGGCCTCCAGGTAGGCCAGCTGGGGTGCCGTCAGACGGCTCCGGTCGGTGCGGACCGTTCCCCGGTGCCGGTCCTCGCGGTCCTCGTAGGCGCAGGTGACGTACCGTGCGCCGGACGCCCAGTTCTTCGCGGTCGGGTAGAGGTAGACGTCGTCCATGCCGTCCGGGACGGCCCACTGGTCGAGCGCGTAGCCGCCCAGCACCCCGCGGCACAGCCGGCCGGCCTCCTCGCGGGCCGCGCTCTCGCCCGGGTAGAGGCCGTTGCCGCTCGGGATCATGGCGGTGCCCGCCACCTCGCCGTGGTGCGGCTCGGCGCAGGCCACCCGGTGCACCCAGTACACCGTCTCGTCGCCGCTCCCGTCCTCCGTCGAACCCCCGTCGGGGGAGTCGTAGCAGTCGCCGACCTTGAGGTCGGACCAGTGCACCGAGCCGGCCGGCGCCTTCGGGGCCTGGCCGAAACGGCCGGCCCGCGCCGAGCTGAAGTCGGCCGCGCCGAGCCCGATGGCCAGCAGCACCGTGCCGATCGTGCCGAGCACCAGGCCGGTCACCGCCATGCCGGAGCCGCGCTCCTTGCGGCGGTTGATCTGCACCAGCGCGAGGATGCCGAACACCAGGGCCAGCGGGGCCACCAGGAGCAGGCCGGTGACCAGGGAGCCGACGGCGAAGCCGTTGGTGGGGGCGGGGACGCGCGCGGGGACGTACCCGGGGCCGTACTCGGGGCCGGGGACGTACCCGGGCACGGGGGCGGCCGGACCCTGCCCCGGGTCGGGGGCCTGGGCGTACGGGTGGCCGGGCGGGAAGCCGGACTGGGCGGGCGGCGTGACGGAGGCCCAGCCACCGGCGGGCAGCGGGTACGGCGGCTGGGGCGGGGCGGCCGACGGCGGGACGGCCTGCGGCGGCGCGGCCTGCGGGGGCGGGGCGGCGGGGCGGGCGGCGGGCGGGCCGGCGGAGAGGTCGGGTGCGGCCCAGGGGTCGGCGGGGGCGCGCGGGGCGGGCTCCGGCTCGGCCTGTTCCGGCTCGTCGGCTGCGGCGGGCCGCGCGGTGTCCTTGCGGAAGTCCACCCGGGGGTCCTGACCGGCCGTCGGCGCTTCCGCCTGGTCCGCGGCCGTCCCGGTCCCCGTCCCCGTGCCGGTGCCCGCGTCCGCGTCGGCCCCCGTGGCCGCGGGCGACTCCGGCCCCGGAACGAGCGGCTCGGACTCAGGCTTGGACACGTGGACTCCCCCAACCACCGCAACGGCATCGGCTCGGCACTCGGCACCATGGCTCGGACCCGAACGGGCCCGATCTGAACGGTCGCGCGACTTTACCCGATCTTTCCGAACACCTGCCCGCCATTCCCGGCCCGCCCGCCGGGCCCGCCCTCCACCGCCTCAGCCGACTCAGCCGACTCAGCCGACTCAGCCGCGGGCCAGGATCTCGCCGTGCAGCATCGAGAACCAGCCGTCCCCGGCGGCGCTCCACTCCCGCCAGCCGTCCGCGATCCGGCCCAGCTCGTCCTGGTCCGCGAGGCCCCGCTCGACCGCCGTCCGGCCCAGCGCGGTGCCCGTCACCCGGTCCGCCCACATCCCGCCCCACCAGGCGCGCTGCTCGGGCGTCGCGTACGTCCAGGTGCCGGCGCTCGCGGTGACCTCGGTGAAGCCGGCCGCACGGGCCCAGGACAGCAGCCGCCGGCCGGCGTCCGGCTCGCCGCCGTTGGCCCGGGCGGTCCGCCGGTACAGCTCCAGCCACCGGTCCAGCGCGGGCACCTCCGGGAACCAGGTCATCGAGGCGTAGTCGACGTCGCGGACCGCGACCACGCCGCCCGGCGCCGTCACCCGCCGCAGCTCGCGCAGCGCGGCCACCGGGTCGGCCACGTGCTGGAGCACCTGGTGGGCGTGCACCACGTCGAACTCGCCGTCCCGGTACGGCAGTCGGTGAATGTCGGCGCATTCGAAGGCGACGTTGGACAGACCCCGCCCGGCGATGTGCCCGGCGGCCTGGTCCAGCACCTCGGCGGAGGCGTCCACCGCGACCACCCGTCCCCGCGGGCCGACCAGTCCGGCCAGGTCCGCGGTGATCGTGCCGGGCCCGCAGCCGACGTCCAGCAGGGCCTGCCCGGGCCGCAGTTCGGGCAGCAGGTAGCCGGCCGAGTCGGCGGCGGTGCGGGAGCGGTGCGAGCGCAGCACGGCCTCCTGGTGGCCGTGGGTGTAGACGGCGGCGGGCTGCGGTCCGGTCATGGGGTCCCCCTGGGCGGTCGACTGGATGCGGTCGGCCGCGGTGCTCCACGGCACCCCCGACGCTACTCGCCGTTCCGCATGCCGAGAAGAACCGTCTCGCATGCCGGTCGGGGCGGGCCCGGGCGGCATCCGGCCGCCGTACCGTGGAGGCGCCCCCGACAGAACGGTCCCCGCCCATGCCCGGCCCGCGCCCCTACGTCCTGCTGAGCGCCGCCGTCTCGCTCGACGGCCACCTCGACGACGCCTCCCCCGACCGGCTGCTGCTCTCCAACGCCGCCGACTTCGACCGGGTCGACGAGGAGCGCGCCGCCGCCGACGCGATCCTCGTGGGCGGCAACACCCTGCGCGCCGACAATCCCCGGCTGCTGGTCAACGACCCCGGACGCCGGGCCGCCCGACTGGCGGCCGGCCGGCCCGAGCACCCGCTGAAGGTGACGCTCAGCGCGAGCGGCGAACTCGACGCCGACCTGCGGTTCTGGCACACCGGCGGCGCCAAGCTCGCCTACACCACGGACGCCGGGGCGGCGGTGCTGCGCCCCCGGCTGGACGGGCTGGCCGAGGTGGTCGCGCTGGGCGAGGCGGTGGACCTCGGCGCGGTGCTGGACGACCTGGGCGCCCGCGGGGTGCGCCGGCTGATGGTCGAGGGCGGCGGGGGCGTGCACACCCAGTTCCTGGCCGGGGGGCTGGCGGACGAGCTCCAGCTGGCCGTCGCCCCGCTGCTGGTCGGCCAGGCCGAGGCGCCCAGGTTCGTCCGCCCGGCCGCGTTCCCCGGCGGGCCGGCCCGGCGGATGCGACTACTGGAGGCACGTACCGTGGGCGACGTCGTCCTGCTCAGGTACGCCCCGAAGGAGCCCGCACCGTGACCCCGTCCGCGTCCACCGACCTCGCTCACCTGCGCCGGGCCGTCGAGCTCTCCCGCCACTGCCCGCCGTCCGCGACGGCCTTCTCGGTCGGCGCGGTGATCGTCGGCGCCGACGGCGCGGTGCTGGCGGAGGGCTACAGCCGGGAGACGGACCCGCACGACCACGCCGAGGAGGCGGCGCTGGCCAAGCTTCCGGCGGGCGACCCGCGGCTGCGCGGGGCGACCGTCTACAGCTCGCTGGAGCCCTGCGGGCAGCGCGCCTCCCGGCCGGTGCCGTGCGCCCGGCTGCTCGTCGCGGCGGGCGTGCCGCGGGTGGTGGTCGCCTGGCGCGAGCCGGACCTGTTCGTCACCGACTGCCAGGGCACCGCGCTGCTGACGGCGGCCGGCATCGAGGTGGTGGAGCTGCCGGAACTGGCCGAGGAGGCCCGCGCGGTCAACGCCCACCTGCTCGGGCGCGAGTGATCTTTTGTATCATCAAGGAACAAAAGCTCGCCGTCCCGTTCCCCGAGGAGCCGCCCCATGCCCGCCACCCCCGTCCGGCTGACCGCCCGAGCCGTCCTCCTGGACATGGACGGCACCCTGGTCAACTCCGACGCCGTGGTCGAGCGGTGCTTCACCCGCTGGGCCGAGCGGAACGGCCTGGATCCCGCCGAGGTGCTCGCCTTCGCGCACGGCCGCCAGGGCCACGCGACCATGGCCCACTTCCTGCCGGACCGCCCGGCCGAGCTCAACCTGGCCGACAACGCGCGGATCCTCGACGAGGAGCGCGCCGACACCGAGGGCGTCGTCCCGGTGCCCGGCGCCGCCGCCTTCCTCGCCTCGCTGGCCGGCCTCCCGCACGCCCTGGTCACCTCCGCCGACCAGCCGCTCGCCCGGGTCCGGATGACCGCCGCAGGCCTGCCGCTGCCGCCCGTCCTGATCACCGCCGAATCCGTCGGCGCCAGCAAGCCCGACCCCGAGGGCTTCCTCAAGGGCGCCGCCGCCCTCGGCTTCGCCCCCGCCGACTGCCTCGCCTTCGAGGACTCCGGCGCCGGCATCGCCGCCGCCAGGGCCGCCGGCACCCGCGTCATCGGCATCGGCCCGCGCGCCCTCCCCCACCACCCGGACGCCCACGCCGCCACCCTCACCACCGTCACCGTCACCGCCGCCCCCGACGGCCTCCTCACCGTCACCGTCGCCTGACCCCGCACCGACGGAGCCCGCCGCCATCAGTAGCGGCAGCGGGCGGCAGGTCCCGGCGCCACGTCGACACGGAAGGGCGGAAGCCGGAAGGGCGGAAAGCGGTCGGGGCCCGCCTCCGGGGAGGCGAGCCCCGACCCGGGGTGCGCACTGTGCGGCTGTCGACGCGGGGCGTGAGCCGATCAGACGTTGAAGCGGAACTCCACCACGTCGCTGTGACCTGCGGAAACGTTGACCCTGGCGGCCCAAGTCAGCACGGAATCAGCACGGTGAATCGAACTCGCGGCCAGCCGTCAGTAGTGGTAGCGGGCGGCCAGAACGATGATCTCCCGGTCCGTCACCAAGTAGACGAGGCGGTGCTCATCGTCGATCCTCCGCGACCAGGCCCCGGGCAAGTGGTACTTCAGTGGCTCGGGCTTGCCGATGCCAGTGAACGGGTCGCGCAACACGTCCTCGATGAGCTTGTTGATCCGGGCGAGCATCTTGCGGTCGCTCTTGAGCCAGGAGGTGTAGTCCTCCCAGCCGGCCTCCTCGAAGACGAGCCTCACGCGGCACCCTTCTCGCCATCCGCCGCATCAGGGTCGATGAGCTCCCGCTCGGAAAGCCGTATGCCACCAAGGGCGTTCTCATACGCCTTGAGCAAGCGGCGGGCGTTCACCGGCGAGCGCAACAGGTAGGAGCCTTCACGCAAGGCGGCATAGTCCTCGGCCGAGACGAGTACGGCATTTCCGTGCTTGGAGACGATCTCAATGGCCTCGTGATCGTCGTTGACCTTCTTGATCAACGGGAAGAGAGCCTTGCGCGCCTCGCTGGCAGTGATCGACATCGACTGAACTCCCTCCATGACTGGTACCACATAACGTACCACTCAAGCAGACGCGGCGGGCCGAAGAAGTCAGCACCAAGTCAGCACGGAAAAGAGATCGGGGCCCGCCTCAAGGGAGGCGGGCCCCATCCGACCTGCGCATTTGACAGATCAAGCTAGCTCAAAGCAATTATGAGCTCACACGTTGAAGCGGAACTCCACCACGTCGCCGTCCTGCATGACGTACTCCTTGCCCTCGATGCGGGCCTTGCCCTTGGCGCGGGCTTCGGCGATGGAGCCGGTCTCGACCAGGTCGGCGAAGGAGATCACCTCGGCCTTGATGAAGCCCTTCTGGAAGTCGGTGTGGATGACTCCGGCGGCCTCGGGGGCGGTGGCGCCCTTCTTGATGGTCCAGGCGCGGGCTTCCTTGGGGCCGGCCGTCAGGTAGGTCTGGAGGCCGAGGGTGTCGAAGCCGACCCGGGCGAGGGTGGCGAGGCCGGGCTCCTCCTGGCCCATGGACTGGAGGAGCTCCAGGGCCTCGGCGTCGTCCAGCTCGATCAGCTCGGACTCGATCTTGGCGTTCAGGAAGATCGCCTCGGCCGGGGCCACCAGCTCGCGCTGGGCGTTCTTGAAGTCCTCGTCGGCCAGCTCGTCCTCGTCCACGTTGAAGACGTAGAGGAAGGGCTTGGCGGTCAGCAGGTGGAGCTCGCGGATCGGGGCGGTGTCGAAGCCGGCCTCGAAGAGGGTCTTGCCGGTCTCCAGGATCGCCTGCGCGGCCTCGGCGGCGGCCAGCACGGGGGCGGTGTCCTTCTTGAGGCGCGCCTCCTTCTGGAGCCGCGGCAGGACCTTCTCGATGGTCTGGAGGTCGGCCAGGATCAGCTCGGTGTGGATGGTCTCGATGTCGTCCTTGGGCGACACCTTGCCGTCCACGTGCACCACGTCCGGGTCGGTGAAGGCGCGCACGACCTGGCAGATCGCGTCGGACTCGCGGATGTTGGCGAGGAACTTGTTGCCCAGACCCTCGCCCTCGCTGGCGCCGCGCACGATGCCGGCGATGTCGACGAAGTCGACGGTGGCCGGGAGGATGCGCTGGGAGCCGAAGATCTCGGCGAGCTTGGCCAGCCGCTCGTCCGGGACGCCCACCACGCCGACGTTCGGCTCGATGGTGGCGAACGGGTAGTTGGCCGCCAGCACGTCGTTCTTGGTCAGGGCGTTGAACAGGGTCGACTTGCCGACGTTCGGCAGGCCGACGATTCCGATCGTGAGCGACATGAAGCGCAGTCCCGTGGGCTTGGAGGAGTTGGGTCGGCACCGTACGGGCCGACCCCCAAGTCTACGGGCAGCCCCCGCCCTGCCTCACTCCTCGGTCGCCGCCGCCCGGGGCTCCAGGAACTCCAGCCGGTTGCCCAGCTTGTCGTGGGCGTTGAAGCGCCGGCGGCCGGGCAGGTTGTCGTCCCAGGTCACCGGGTGACCGTGGGCGGTGAGGTGGTCGGCGAGCGCGTCCAGCGAGTCGACGACGATGCCCGGGTGCCCCTTGCGGGACGGGCGGAAGTCCGGGGTCACGCCGAGGTGCACCTCGACGCCGCCGCTGCGGAACCAGCAGCCGCCGCGGGCGGCGAGCACCGGCGGCTTCGGCAGCTCGGTCATGCCGAGCACGCCGGACCAGAACGCGCGGCACTCGTCCTCGGCGCCGGCCGGGATGTCGATCTGGACGTGGTCGAGCTGTTCGAACGTGAAATCGGTCATGTTGCCCCCCGTGATAGAGACCCGTGAACGGAACCCGTGATCATCGTGTGTCGGCTCGGCCGTGCAGGTCAGCCGACCTGAATGACGATCACATCACTACTCCGTCCGGAGACACGGGGCAAGACCTGAACGGTCCATTACACAGTGTGGCGATGATCCGACCGTACGTTGGGCGGGTGGAGCAGAGCATCCGTACCCAGCCGCCAGGGCCCAGACGCCGTCCGCCGACCCGGGCGGCGGCAGCCGCCGTCCCCGGTCCGGGCCGGGCCCCCGAGACCGCCGGAGCCCCCTCCGAACCCGCCCCCGCCTCCCGGCTGCGCCCGGCGGCCGGCCCGTCCGCCGCCGCCCGCCCGGCCGCCCCACGGCTGCGCCTGCGCCTGCCGCTGCGCGGGCGCGGACGCGGCGGCGACCAGCTGTACGGGCGGCGCCGCACCGGCCGGCCGGCCCGGCTGACCGCCGTCGGCACCGGGGTGGTCGCCGTGCTGGCGACACTCGCGGTGGCGGGCCTGGACCGGCTGCTGTTCGACGACCTGGGCTGGCTGTTCGGCCTCGGCTACCTGCTGGTCTGCTTCCAGCTGGCCGTCCGGGTGCGCTACGCCGATCTGCTGGCCGCGCCGATCAGCGGGCCGATCGCCTTCGCGCTCGCCCTGCTGCTGCTCGAACCGGTGAGCTCCCCCGGCGTCACCGCCCAGGTGGTCTCACTGGCGACCGGGCTGGCGCTGCGGGCCGGCTGGCTGTTCTCCGGCACCGGGCTGGCCGCGCTGATCGTGCTCGCCCGGTTCGTCGCCCAGCGCCGGATCCAGCGCGCCCGCTGAGCCCCTTCCCCGGGGCCGGCGAACGGGCCGGCGAACGGGCCGGGGCCGAGGAAGGGGCCGGGGGCCGGCGAAGGGAAGGGAAGGGAAGGGAAGGGAAGGGAAGGGCACGGGGACCGGCCCGTCAGCCCTCCGCCCGGGCCGCCGCCATGGCGGCGCCGACGATCCCCGCGTCGTTGCGCAGCTCCGCCGGCACCACCCGCGCCTCGCGCCGCTTCAGCAGCGGCAGGAACTTCTCGTGCTTGCGGCTCACCCCGCCGCCGATCACGATCAGCCCCGGCGAGAACAGTCCCTCCACCAGGTCCAGGTACTCGTCGACCCGCCCGGCCCACTGCTCCCAGGTCAGCCCGTGCCGGTCCTTGGCGGCCGAGGAGGCCCGGCGCTCGGCGTCCTTGCCGCGCAGCTCCAGGTGGCCCAGCTCGGTGTTGGGCACCAGCATGCCGTCCACGAACAGGGCGCTGCCGATGCCGGTGCCGAAGGTGAGCACCAGGACGACGCCGGGCTCGGCCCGTCCCGCGCCGTGCGTGAGCTCGGCCAGCCCGGCCGCGTCCGCGTCGTTCAGGACGGTCGCGGGCATCCCCAGCGCCTCGCGGAAGAGGCCGGCCGCGTCCAGGCCGATCCAGCCCTTGTCCACATTGGCCGCCGTCCGGGTGCGGCCGTCGACGACCACGCCGGGGAAGGTCAGCCCGACCGGGCCCTGGTGGCCGAAGTGGCGGACCACCTCGCAGACGGCGGCGACCACGGCCTCGGGGGCGGACGGCTGCGGGGTGAGCACCTTGTGGCGTTCCTCGGCGAGCACGCCCCGGGCGAGGTCGACGGGCGCGCCCTTGATCCCCGAGCCGCCGATGTCCACGCCGAATACCGCCGTCATCACGTCCGCCCTCCGCCGTCGGCCGTGGACCCGGCCGGTCCGCGGCCGGTGAGTTGTCCACAGCCTGTGCACAAAGCTACGAGAGCGCGCCCGGACGCGCACAGCAGAAATGCCGCGCCACAGGAGCCGCGCAGCGGACACGCACCTCGGACGCGCACAGGAGGACGCGCACAGCGGAGGGGCCGGCGCCCCGCAACGGGGTGCCGGCCCTTCCGGGTGGGGTCAGAGCTTGCCCGCCGCCTCGGCGCGCAGGTCACGGCGCAGCTCCTTGGGCAGCGAGAAGGTCAGGTGCTCCTCGGCGGTCTTGACCGTCTCGACCGTGTCGTAACCGCGCGCGGCCAGCAGCTCCAGCACGCCCTCGACCAGGATCTCCGGCACCGAGGCGCCGCTGGTCAGGCCGACCGTGGTGACGCCCTCCAGCCACTCCTCGCGGATCTCCTCGGCGAAGTCGACCAGGTGGGCGGCCTTGGCGCCGTACTCCAGGCCGACCTCGACCAGGCGGACGGAGTTGGAGGAGTTCTTGGAGCCGACGACGATCAGCAGGTCGGTCTCGGGGGCCAGCTGCTTGACGGCGACCTGGCGGTTCTGGGTGGCGTAGCAGATGTCGTCGCTGGGCGGGCTGACCAGCTGCGGGAAGCGGTTCTTCAGCTCGCCGACGGTGGCCATGGTCTCGTCCACCGACAGGGTGGTCTGGGACAGCCAGACGACCTTGGACTCGTCCCGGACCCGCACGTTGGCGACGTCCTCGGCGCCGTCCACCAGGTGGATCCGGTCCGGGGCCTCGCCCATGGTGCCGATGACCTCCTCGTGGCCCTCGTGGCCCACCAGCAGGATGTCGAAGCCCTCGTCGGCGAAGCGGACGGCCTCCTTGTGCACCTTGGTGACCAGCGGGCAGGTCGCGTCGATGGTGGCGAGCTTCCCGGCCCGCGCCTCGTCGTGGACGGACGGGGCGACGCCGTGCGCGGAGAAGACGACGATCGAGCCCTCCGGCACCTCCTCCGTCTCGTCGACGAAGATCGCGCCCTTCTTCTCCAGGGTCTGCACCACGTACTTGTTGTGGACGATCTGCTTGCGGACGTAGATGGGCGCCCCGTACTGCTCCAGGGCCTTCTCCACGGCGATCACGGCGCGGTCGACTCCCGCGCAGTAGCCCCGGGGGGCGGCGAGCAGGACACGGCGCTGCGCGGTCTTGGACATGGCTCCATCGTACGGGCGGCCGCGCCCCACGCCCGCCCTCCCGGCCCCTCGCTGGAAAGCCGCGCCAACAGCGGGCACTCGGCAGGCACTCAACGGGCGCTTTCCGTGCAGATCCGGTCAACAGCGCTCAAAATATGGTGTCTATGAGCTCTGTGAGCGAGCAGGCGACGCCGAGCGGCCTGCGCCGCAGCCTGGGCGTCCGCGATCTGATGGTCTACGGACTGCTGTTCATCGCCCCGATGGCCCCGGTCGGCGTGTTCGGCGTGCTGGACGCCAAGAGCCACGGCGCCGTCGCCACCGTGTACCTGGCCGCGACGGTGGCGATGGGCTTCACCGCCTTCTCGTACGCCCAGATGGTGCGCGCGGTGCCGCAGACCGGCTCGGTGTTCGCCTACGCGCGGGCCGGACTGGGCGAGGGCCCGGGCTTCATCGCCGGGTGGATGGCGATGCTCGACTACCTGCTGATCCCCGCGGTGGCCTACCTGTTCTCCGGGATCGCGCTGAACTCCCTGGTGCCGGGCGTCTCGCGCTGGGTCTGGACGGCGCTCGCGGTGGTGCTGACCACCGCGCTCAACCTGGCCGGGGTGCGGACGGCCGCGGCGGTCGGCTTCGCGGTGCTCGCGATGGAGATCGCGGTGCTGGTGGTGTTCGTGGCCGCCGCCGCGGTGGCCCTGGCCCAGGACGGCGCCCGGCGCGGCTGGGACACCCCGTTCACCGCCGTCGGGGACTTCTCGCTGGCCGCGGTGATCTCGGCGGTGTCCGTCGCGGTGCTCTCCTACCTGGGCTTCGACGCGATCGCCACCTTCGTGGAGGAGGCGGTCGGCGCCTCGGCGGCGGTGGCCCGGGCGGTGCTCTGGTGCCTGGCGCTGGCCGGGGTGCTGTTCGTCGTCCAGAGCTACCTGGCGGCGCTGCTGGAGCCGACCGGACCGCAGCAGCTGGCCGCCGACCCGGCGGCGCAGGGCTCGGCCTTCTACGACACCGTGGAGAGCGGCGTCGGGCACTGGCTGCACGTGCTGGTGGCGGCGAGCAAGGCGATCGGCGCGGCCTTCGCGGCCCTGGCCGGGCAGGCCGCGGCCGGGCGGCTGGTCTTCGCGATGGCCCGGGACGGCCGGCTGCCGCGGGTGCTCGGTTCGGTCGACCCGGCCAGCGCGGTGCCGCGCCGGGCGCTGCTGACGGCCGCGGTGATCACCATGGCGGCGGCGGTCTGGGCGGCCAACCGGGACGACGGGCTGGACCAGCTCACCTCGGTGGTGAACGTGGGCGCGCTGACCGCCTTCGCGCTGCTGCACGCCTCGGTGATCGGCTGGTACGCGGTGCGGCACGGCTCGCGGCGGTGGCTGCGGCACGTGGTCGTCCCGGCGCTGGGGATCGCGGTGATCGTGGCGGTGGTGTACGAGGCCTCGGGCACCGCGCAGCTCGTCGGGCTGGTCTGGCTGGCGGTCGGCCTGGCGGTGCTCGCCGCCCAGGGGGCCACCGGCCGGGGCGGCGGGCGGCGACAGCCGTAGCCGGGCGACGACCGGGACCGGGACCGCGCCGCGCCGCGCCGACGGCCACGCCCACGTCGGAGGTCGGCCGAGTCGACGGACGGCGGTGTCGGCGGTCGGCCGTGTCGGCGGTCTCGGCCGTGTCGGCGGACGCCGCTAGCCTCGTACGCATGGCCAACACCAGCTCCCCCGAAGCGCCGCTCCCGGTCGGCAAGGTCTCCGCGCTGATCGGCGGCTGGATCGACCGGCTCGGCGCGGTCTGGGTGGAGGGGCAGATCACCCAGCTCAGCCGCCGCCCCGGCGCGGGCGTGGTGTTCCTGACCCTGCGCGACCCGCAGGCCGACGTGTCGCTCACGGTGACCTGCTTCCGCTCGGTGTTCGACCAGGTCGCGGACGTGGTGCAGGAGGGCTCGCGGGTCGTCGTGCACGCCAAGCCGGAGTGGTACGCGGCGCGCGGGCAGCTGTCCCTGCGCGCCTCGGAGATCCGCCCGGTGGGCCTCGGCGAGCTGCTGGCCCGACTGGAGCAGCTGAAGCGGCGGCTCGCCGGGGAGGGCCTGTTCGCGGCCGAGCGCAAGAAGCCGCTGCCGTTCCTGCCGCAGTGCGTCGGGCTGGTCACCGGGCGCGGCTCGGCGGCCGAGCGGGACGTCCTGGAGAACGCCCGGCGGCGCTGGCCGGCCGTGCGCTTCGAGGTGCGCAACGTCCCGGTGCAGGGGGTCAGCGCGGTGGAGCGGGTGAGCGCGGCCGTGCGGGAGCTGGACGAGCACCCCGAGGTGGACGTGATCATCGTGGCCCGCGGCGGCGGCAGCGTGGAGGACCTGCTGCCGTTCTCGGACGAGGGCCTGGTGCGGCTGGTCGCGGCCGCCCGTACGCCGGTGGTGAGCGCGATCGGGCACGAGCCGGACCAGCCGCTGCTGGACTTCGTGGCCGACCTGCGCGCCTCGACCCCGACCGATGCGGCCAAACGGGTGGTTCCGGACGTCGGCGAGGAGCTGGCCAAGGTCCGCCAGCTGCGCGACCGCGCCCGCCGGCACGTGCTGTCCCGGGTCGACCGCGAGCAGCACGGGCTGGACGGGGTGCGCAGCCGTCCGGCGCTGGCCGCCCCGCACCGGATGCTGGACGGGCGGGGGCAGGAGGTGGACGGCCTGCTGGAGCGGGCCCGGCGCACCCTGCGGCACCGGCTGGACCACGCGCAGAGCGACCTCGGGCACACCCTGGCCCGGGTGGTGGCGCTCTCCCCGGCGGCCACCCTGGAGCGCGGCTACGCGGTGCTCCAACGTGCGGACGGCACGGTGGTGACCGACCCGGCGCAGGTCTCGCCCGGCGAGGGGCTGCACGCACGGGTGGCGGGTGGCGGCTTCGACGTCACCGCGGCCGCCGAGTAGCCGGCCGCCACCGCCTGCCGCCACCGCGGCTGCCGGGCGGCCGGGGGCTGGGGAGTGTCGGCCCGAGCCCCTACGCTGGCACGCATGGCAGAGCAGCAGGAACAGCAGGACGCGGCGGCGGCGCCGAACCCGGACGACGCGCTGGGCTACGAGCACGCCCGGGACGCGCTGCTGGACGTCGTCCGGCAGCTGGAGAACGGCGGGACTTCGCTGGAGGAGTCGCTGGCCCTGTGGGAGCGCGGCGAGCAGCTGGCGAAGGTGTGCCAGCGCTGGCTGGACGGTGCCCGGGCCCGGCTGGACGCGGCGCTGGCCGCCGAGGAGGGCGCGCCCCCCGGCGAGAAGTGAGGCAGGTCACTTTCCCTTGAGGAATAGTTGAAACTTCACCTATGTTGGAGCCAGTGACCGGCTGCGGCCGATCACACCGACGAACTCCTTTTCCGCATGAGGTGCAGAAGCATGACCACCGACGCCCTGGTACTCGACGCCGCCGCTCAGGACCTGCTGTTCCGCGAGGCCCGCACCGCCAACACCTTCACCGACGAGCCGGTCTCCGAGGAGCAGGTCCAGGCCATCTACGAGCTGGTCAAGTACGGCCCGACCGCCTTCAACCAGCAGCCGCTGCGCGTCGTCCTGGTCCGCTCGGAGGAGGCCCGCGAGCGCCTCGTCCGGCAGATGGGCGACGGCAACAAGAACAAGACCGCCACCGCCCCGCTGGTCGCCATCCTGGCCGTGGACAACGAGTTCCACGAGGAGCTGCCGACCCAGTTCCCGCACTTCCCGCAGGCCAAGGACGTGTTCTTCTCGGAGCGCAGCACCCGTGAGCAGTCCGCCGCGCTGAACGGCGCCCTGCAGGCCGCCTACTTCATCATCGGCGTGCGCGCCGCCGGCCTGGCCGCCGGCCCGATGACCGGCTACGACGCCGAGGGCGTCAACAAGGAGTTCTTCGGCGACGGCGACCACTCGGTGCTGGCCGTGGTCAACATCGGCAAGCCGGGCGAGGACGCCTGGTTCCCGCGTTCGCCGCGCCTGGCCTACGACGAGGTCGTCACCACCGTCTGATCCGCCCCGCGCGCGAGGGCCCCGCACCGGACGAACCACGGTTCGTCCGGTGCGGGGCCCTTCGGCGTACGCGGGAAGCCCCGGGAAGCCCGGGAGGGCCCGGAACGGGACAGCCCGGGAGGACCCGGACCGCGGGGCGCGAGCGGGCTACTTGAGCGCCTGCGCCAGCTCGGCCAGCTCCTCGTAGGAGGCGGTGCCGGTGAGCAGCGTGGTCCCGGGGCCGGTCTGCACGACCAGCGCGCGGTCCTTCTCGCCCTGCAGCCGGTCCCAGGTGCGGCCGGCCGCCTCGGAGGTGCCGTCCGGCTTGGCGCCCTTGACGTAGTCGGCCAGCAGGGAGTCGCGCGACACGTCGCTCTGCTCGATCGCCGCGTACTGGCCGGAGGGGGTCACGAAGCCCAGGTGCCAGGCGTTGCCCTTGCCGTTGTTCTGGTCGGCCGGCCGGTAGCCGACCGAGGTGGCCCGCCACTTCTCCGGCAGCCCCTCCGGGGAGAGCAGCGGGTACGGCGCGGCGCGCTTGGCGGAGGCCGCCGCCACCTTGTACTCGACCACGTGCACGGGGTCGCCGTTGGCGTCGTGCGGGAGGAACAGGTACCCGATCCAGACGACGATTCCGACCGCCAGCATCGACAGGACCATGTCCCGTACGGTCTGCCGGCCCCTCATGCCCTTGCTGTCTGCTGCCACCCCCACATGGTGACTCATCCACATCCCGGGACGGTCACCAGGGGTGTCCACGGACGGGTGATACCGGACGAATCGGCGGTTTCCGCCATAGAGCAGCGACCCGCGCCACAGACAGTCATCTCGTGGGCAGATACGATCGCAATACCCTCACCACGGCGTTCGACCTGGCAGTAGTCGGGCGCTCACTGGCCGTCGCGTACAGAGAGGTAACGACGATGACCACGCAGTACCCGCACCACCTTCCCAGTGCCCTGGAGGTCGCGCCCGAGGCTCCCGACCGGAACCTCGCGCTCGAACTCGTCCGGGTCACCGAGGCGGCCGCGATGGCCGCCGGCCGGTGGGTCGGACGTGGCGACAAGAACGGCGCGGACGGCGCCGCCGTGAAGGCGATGCGCACGCTCGTCTCGACCGTCTCGATGAACGGCGTCGTCGTCATCGGCGAGGGCGAGAAGGACGAAGCCCCGATGCTCTACAACGGCGAGCGGGTCGGCGACGGCACCGGCGCCGAGTGCGATGTCGCGGTCGACCCGGTGGACGGCACCACGCTGACCGCCAAGGGCATGAACAACGCGGTGGCCGTGCTGGCCGTCGCCGACCGCGGCACCATGTTCGACCCCAGCGCCGTGTTCTACATGGACAAGCTGGTGGCCGGCCCGGAGGCCGCCGAGTTCGTCGACATCACCGCCCCGGCGGCGGTCAACATCCGCCGGGTCGCCAAGGCCAAGGGCAGCGCCGTCGAGGACGTCACCGTCGTCGTGCTCGACCGCCCGCGCCACGACGGCCTGGTCCGGGAGATCCGCGAGGCGGGCGCCCGGATCAAGTTCATCTCGGACGGCGACGTGGCCGGCGCGATCATGGCCGCCCGCGAGGGCACCGGCGTCGACCTGCTGATGGGCGTCGGCGGCACCCCGGAGGGCATCATCGCGGCCTGCGCGATGAAGTGCATGGGCGGCGTGATCCAGGGCCGGCTGTGGCCCAAGGACGACGCCGAGCGGCAGAAGGCCCTGGACGCCGGCCACGACCTGGACCGGGTGCTCACCACGGACGACCTGGTCAGCGGCGAGAACGTGTTCTTCGTCGCCACCGGCATCACCGACGGCGAACTGCTGCGCGGTGTCCACTACCGCTCGGAGACCGCCACCACCAGCTCGCTGGTGATGCGCTCCAAGAGCGGCACCATCCGGGAGATCCACTCCACCCACAAGCTCTCGAAGCTGCGGGCGTACAGCGCGATCGACTTCGACCGCGCCAACTGAGGTCCAGCGGAACGCACTTCGCGGCCCCGGCGGAATCCCCCTCCGCCGGGGCCGCGGTGCTCCGCCGTCCCGCTCTCGGACCCGCCGTCACCCGGCTATCCGGCGCCGCGCGACCGTCGTCACCCGGGCCGTCTCGCGCAGCTCCGCCTCCCGGCGCCGCCGCCGGGTCAGCACCACCCGCCGCTCGGCGGCCGTCAGCCCGCCCCAGACCCCGTACGGCTCCGGCTGGGCCAGCGCGTGCTCGCGGCACTCCAGCAGCACCGGACAGCGGGCGCACACCTGCTTGGCCTGCTCCTCGCGCGACAGCCGGGCCGCCGTCGGCTCCTTGGAGGGCGCGAAGAACAGCCCCACCTCGTCCCGGCGGCACGCGGCACCGGTGTGCCAGGGATTGTCCTCGCCCGCGGGGGAACCCGCCTGGCCGACCGGGGGCTCCGGCCGCGGCCGGACGCCGGGACGGCGCTCCAAGACCTGCGCAGCGGCGACTGGCGAGGTGGTGCGGGACTCGATCGGATGCAGCACGGCCGTACTCCTGACGAGGCTCTCGGACACGGGGATCCCTCGCTCCCCCGCCGGCCGCGAGCCCCCGCTGTCCAACTCCGGCACGGCCGCTCGGCCGCCTCCGGTGCGCAGCCGTCCAAGAAGCGATGTGCGGAAGGAACTACCCACCCGGCCGCGATTCATGCACACTGCACGCAATCGACTACGCAGAGCACCCGGCCACAACGCCGAGCGCCCGACCGGGAGTTGGTCCCCGGCCGGGCGCTGCGCAGGTCAACGAAGGTCAGTCGGTGCCGAGTTGGCGGCGCACCCATTCCTTCAGCTTCTTGCCCCGGCGCGGCTTCGCCTCGCAACCGCCGAACAGCGCAAGGCCCTTGATCCGGACAACCGGAGCGTACGGGTCCGCCGCGGTCGTCTCCCGGACGTCGAAGCCGCCGAAGATGCCGATGCCGGACCCCTGCAGGCTCACGTTCTCCGGGACCCTCACCTGGACCCCGCCGAAGATCGCCGTCACCGTGATCTCCACCTCGGGAGACTCGAACACGGCGTCGGTCAGGTCGATGTCCACCCCGCCGAACGCGGCGAAGGCGCTCAGGTGCGAGCCCACCCGCCAGCGGCCCTTGCGGGACGCGCCGCCGAAGATCGCCACCATCGTCGGGGACTCCTGGCGCGCGGGCGGCAGCGGCGGCGGCCCCTGCGGGGTGCTCAGCGGGGCGCTCAGCGGCTGCTTCTCGAAGGACAGCGGACGGGCCGGCAGGTCCCGGGTCAGCGGCGCGAGGTCCCCGAAGGTCTTCGCGGCGTAGGCGGCCTCGATCCGCTCCGCGTGCTCCTCCGCGTCCAGACGGCCCTCGGCGTAGGCGTCCCGCAGCAGCTCCGCGACCTTCTCGCGGTCGGCGTCGGACACCCGCAGGTCCGCCTCCGCGACGGGCGCGTGCGGCCGCGCCGCGGCCTGCGCCCCGGGCCTGGGTTCCGGCTTGGATTCGGGCTTGGTCATCGGTACGGGCGCCGGCACCGGCGGCTGCCCCGAGTCGTCGTGCGACGGCGAGTTGTCCACGGGGTCAGCCTAGTCGCTCGCACTCCTGCGCGAGTGAGCCCGGTCACGCAAGGCTGCCCTGTCCTCATGCCGGCTCCCGCCGGGTCCTACCCTGGATGCTGCTTCGCCGACGCAGCCGGACCAACTGGACAGCTAAGGACCGCCCCCATGGCTCCCACGCCAGACTTCGAGTACAGCGACCTGCTCCCCCTGGGCGCTGACCCGACCCCGTACCGCAAGCTCACCTCCGAGGGTGTCTCCACCTTCGAGGCGGGCGGTCGCACCTTCCTCCAGGTCGAGCCCGAGGCGCTGCGGCTGCTGACGGCCGAGGCGATGCACGACATCTCGCACTACCTGCGCCCCGCCCACCTCGCCCAGCTGCGCCGCATCCTGGACGACCCGGAGGCCAGCCCCAACGACCGCTTCGTGGCGCTCGACCTGCTGAAGAACGTCAACATCTCGGCCGGCGGCATCCTCCCGATGTGCCAGGACACCGGCACCGCGATCGTCATGGGCAAGCGCGGCCAGAACGTGCTGACCGAGGGCGGCGACGAGTCCGCCATCGCGCGCGGCGTGTACGACGCGTACACCAGGCTCAACCTGCGCTACTCCCAGATGGCCCCGGTGACCATGTGGGACGAGAAGAACACCGGCAACAACCTGCCGGCCCAGATCGAGCTGTACGCCACCGACGGCGACGCCTACAAGTTCCTGTTCATGGCCAAGGGCGGCGGCTCCGCCAACAAGTCGTACCTGTACCAGGAGACCAAGGCCATCCTGAACGAGGCGAGCATGCTCTCGTTCCTGGAGCAGAAGATCCGCTCGCTGGGCACCGCGGCCTGCCCGCCGTACCACCTGGCCATCGTGATCGGCGGCACCAGCGCCGAGTTCGCGCTGAAGACCGCCAAGTACGCCTCTGCGCACTACCTGGACAACCTGCCGACCTCGGGCGACGCCAAGACCGGCCACGGCTTCCGCGACCTGGAGCTGGAGGCCAAGGTCACCGAGCTGACCCAGAAGATCGGCATCGGCGCCCAGTTCGGCGGCAAGTACTTCTGCCACGACGTGCGCGTGGTGCGCCTGCCGCGCCACGGCGCCTCGCTCCCGGTCGCGATGGCCGTCTCCTGCTCCGCCGACCGCCAGGCGCTCGGCAAGATCACCGCCGAGGGCGTGTTCCTGGAGCAGCTGGAGACCGACCCGGCGAAGTACCTGCCGGACACCACCGACGAGCACCTGGACGACGACGTGGTGCGCGTCGACCTCGACCAGCCGATGTCCGCGATCCGCGCCGAGCTGTCCAAGTACCCGGTGAAGACCCGGCTCTCGCTCACCGGCACCCTGGTCGTCGCCCGCGACATCGCCCACGCCAAGATCAAGGAGCGCCTGGACGCCGGCGAGGGCATGCCCAAGTACCTCCAGGACCACCCGGTCTACTACGCGGGCCCGGCCAAGACCCCCGAGGGCTACGCCTCCGGCTCCTTCGGCCCGACCACGGCCGGCCGGATGGACTCCTACGTCGACCAGTTCCAGGCCGCCGGCGGCTCGATGGTCATGCTCGCCAAGGGCAACCGCAGCAAGCAGGTCACCGACGCCTGCGCCGCGCACGGCGGCTTCTACCTCGGCTCGATCGGCGGCCCGGCCGCCCGCCTCGCCCAGGACTGCATCAAGAAGGTCGAGGTGCTGGAGTACGCCGAGCTCGGCATGGAGGCCGTCTGGCGCATCGAGGTCGAGGACTTCCCGGCCTTCATCGTCGTCGACGACAAGGGCAACGACTTCTTCCGCGAGACCACCGAGGGCCCGCTGATCACCAACCTGCGCGTCCGCTCCAAGGAGTAGTCCCGCCGGGGACCAGCCCCGCAACACCCCCGAACCGCCCCGGCCGCCCCGCGCCCGGGGCGGTTGTGCGTTCCGGCGCGTTCCGGGCGTCGCACCCGGCGGCGCCGGGGCCGCGCCCGGACGGCGCTCAGGCGTCGAAGTCGTACTCCAGGACGTAGGAGGCGGCGTCCAGGGTCATCTCGTTGAGCTCGACGACCTGGCCCTCGTCGGCGAAGGCGGTGCGGCAGATCAGGATGACGGGGGTGCCGGCGGACAGCTCCAGGCGGGCGGCCTCGTCCGCGCCGGGCATCCGGGAGCGGACCTCCTCGCGGAAGTGCACGGGCTTGGCGCCGATCTCGGCGAGCCGGGCGTAGGTGCCGCCGGGGCCGGTGTCCTCGCGGGTGATCGCGGTGCCCGCGACCAGGAGGGCGGGCAGGTAGGAGGTCGAGAGCAGCACCGGCTTGCCGTCGAGGACGAAGCGGCGGTGCCGCACGCACATCGGGGCGCCCGGGTCGACCCCGAGCACCCGGGCCACGTGTTCGGGCGCGCCCTGCTCGGTGACGGACACCTGGTCGACCACCAGGCTGCGGTTGTCGATGTCCGCCGACCATATCGACCGGCCGGTCCCCCACTGCCCCTGGGCCAGCCGCTGGATGCCGCGCCGGCGCAGCGGCCGGAAGTCCCGGACGAACACCCCGGCGCCGCGGCGCGCCTCGGCGAGGCCCTCGCTCTGCAGCACGCCCAGCGCCTGGCGGGCGGTCATCCGGGCCACGCCGTACTCGTCCATGAGGTCGTTCTCGCCCGGCAGGCGGTCGCCCGCGCGGTACCGGCCGGCGTCGATGGCCGCCTTCAGCGCGTCGGCGATCCGCTGGTACTTGGGCTGCTTGTCGCCACTGCTGCCGGTCATCGCCGCTTCTCCCTCTGCCTCGGACAAATCGTAGGCGTGCCCGCGGTCGCCGGTAAGGAGATACGACCGTTGACATCTCTAGAGATATTAGCTTCTCTAGAGATGCTGACCAGTCGCCGACCAGAGCGAGGAGCAGCACGGTGAGCACCCGACAGCGCAACGCCCCGGCCTACCGGCCCCACGTGGGTGAACTCGTCCTCGACCGGAGGACCGGACGCACCGGCATCTACATGGACACCATCGGCGGCGAGCACTACCTGCGCCCCGAGCCCGGCGGCCGGGAATGGACGGCCGACCCGCACCAGGTCGCTCCCGCCCCCGGGGCCGGCGATTCAGCCGAATACGATCTTCCTCGGCAATTTCGGCGGAACGCGGGCAAACGGCAACATTCCGACCACCGCAATAGTCCCGGATGAATCCGGAATTCCGGAACGCCCCGCGTCCGCCGTCGGGCACGTTACGGATATCGCCGGTCACCATGAGTGCACCACGGGCACGTTTCGGCCACCCGGTTGACACCTACGGGGAATTGGCGTGCCCATAACCGCCGGTGCCCCCGCGCCCGGACGGGGGCGACGGGGGCACCGGGGTGCGGCCGCTTACGCGTGGCCGAAGACGATGTTCTCCGGCTCGTACTTCTTTCCCGGCTCGCCGCTCTCCGGCGTGGCGGGGCTCTCCAGGTGCTCGTCGCCGAACAGTTCGCTCTCGATCGCGCTCTTCTGCGCGTCGGTCGGCACGGCGTACTCGGTCGGGTTCGAGGTCGCGGCCACCGCGCCCTCGACAGCCGTGCCCGCCTCCACAGCGGCGGCCGGGGCCTCGATCTTCGTCCCGCTCTCGGGCGTCGACGGCACCGGGGTCTCGCTCTGGTCGTTGGCCATTGGGCGGCCGCCTTTCGGTCATCAATTGTGTTCAGCCCGACCTCCATGGCGCGGGCGCGGGGACAGTATCGTAGGGTTGATTAAATGTCCGATAAACACCGTGCGGCTTGCGGTGCCGTCCGGCAGAGTCGGGCGTCCGCCTAAGCTGAAGCACCGCGGCGGACCGCCGAGCGCCCTTTCACGAAATCGACACCACAGGCCATCGGGGGACTTCATGGAGTTTCGGGAGACGCCGCGACCACCTGCGCTGCGCTTCCAGGTCCTCGGTCCGGTCCAGGCCTGGCTCGACGGTGCGCCCGTCCCGCTCGGCTCCCCCCAGCAGCAGGCCGTCCTGACCACCCTCCTGCTGCACGCCGGACGCCCGGTCACCACCCAGGACCTGGTCGACGCCCTCTGGGGCGACCGGCCCCCGACCCAGGCCGTCGCCGCCCTGCGCACCTACGTCTCCCGGCTGCGCTCCGTCATCGAGCCCCGCCGGGAGGTTCGCCGGCCCTCCGAACTGCTGGTCTCGGTCGCCGACGGCTACGCCCTGCGCATCCCGGGCGAGGCCCTCGACCTGGCGGTCTTCGAGCGGCTCTGCGCCGAGGCCGCGGCCGCCCGGGCGAACGGCGACAAGCAGGAGGCCCACCGGCTGCTGGCCGAGGCGCTGGGCCTGTTCAGCGGCCGCCCGCTCACCGGCATCCCCGGCCCGTACGCCGACATCCAGCGGCAGCGGCTGGCCGAGCGCCGGGTGGCCGCCGCCGAGGACCTGTGCGCCGCCGCCCTGGACACCGGCCGGCACGCGGAGATCGTCGGAGAGCTCAACAACCTGACGACGGAGCACCCGCTGCGCGAACGGCTGCGGGAGCTGCTGATGCTGGCGCTGTACCGCTGCGGCCGCCAGGCCGAGGCGCTCGGCGTCTACACGGACACCCGCAAGCTGCTGATCGAGGAACTCGGCGTGGAGCCGGGTGTCGGCCTGTCCACGATGCACACCCGCATCCTCGCGGCCGACCCGGCGCTCACCCTCCCGGCCATGCCCGAGGCGGCGGCGAAGGACCGTCCCGCCGCCCCACCGCCCGCCCAACTCCCGGCCGACGTCCTGGACTTCAGCGGTCGCACCGAGCTGGTGAGCGACCTCTCCACGGTCCTGATGAACGCCACCGGCCAGGCCGTGGTGGTCACCTCGCTGGCCGGCATCGGCGGCGTCGGGAAGACCACCCTCGCGGTCCACGTCGCCCACCGCGTCCGGGCCGAGTTCCCGGACGGGCAGCTGTACGTGGACCTGCGCGGCGCCGGCGCCGCACCGGCCGACCCGGTCGTCGTCCTCGGCGACTTCCTGCACGCCCTCGGTGTCACCGAGAACCCGGAGTCGATGGAGCAGCGCGCTGCCCTCTACCGCTCGCTGCTCGCCAACCGGCGGATGCTCATCCTGCTGGACAACGCACGGGACGCCGACCAGATCCGGCCGCTGATCCCGGGCGTCTCCGGCTGCGCGGTGCTCGCCACCAGCCGCTCCCGGCTCGCCGGCATCCCCGGCGCACAGCTGTTCGACGTCGAGGAGTTGACGCCGAAGGAGGCGCTGGCGCTGTTCTCGGCCATCGTCGGGGAGCAACGGGTCGCCGCCGAACCGGAGGCCGCCATGGCGGTGGTCACCGCCTGCGGGTTCCTGCCGCTGGCCGTTCGCATCGCCGCCGCCCGGCTGGCCAGCCGGCCGCGGTGGAGCGTCTCCGACCTGGCCCGTCGGTTAGCCGACCAGCGCCACCGCCTGGACGAGCTCCAGCTCGGCAACCTCGCCGTGGAGACCACCATCGGGCTCGGCTACGGACAGCTGTCCACGGCCGAGGCCCGCGCCTTTCGGCTGCTCGCCCTGATCGACTCCCCCGACGTCCCGCTCGCGGCCGCCGCGGCACTGCTCGGGGTGGACGAGTACACCGCCGAGGACCTCGCCGAGGCCCTGGTCGAGGCGAACATGCTGGAGTGCTTCACCCCCGGCCGCTACCGCTACCACGACCTGCTCCGGCTCTACGCCCAGCGGCAGAACGACCGGCTGGGCGACACCGGGGAGCAGGAGCGGGCCGTCCAGCGGCTGCTCGACCTGCTGATCCCGACCGTCCGCAACGCGGCCCGGGCCATCGAACCGGACGACACCGAGCCCGAACTGCTCACCACGCCCTCCTCGTCCGGGATCGGCCTGGCGACCAGCGGCTCCGCCCAGTCCTGGCTCCGCGCCGAGAGCGCCCTGCTGCTCAACTCCGTGGCCGCGGCGGCGAACGGCCCGCGGCTCTCCCAGCACGGGGCGATCGACCTGCTGATCCTGCTGTACGGCCTGGGCCCGGACCCGACCCACGGCCCCCAGGTGCGGCCCGTCCTGGAGGCCCTCGGACGCCACGCGGAGCTCCGCGAGGACTCCGCCGCGCTCGCCCGGGTGCACTTCGCCCTGGGGGCCCTGAACTACGTCACCAGCGACTTCCAGGGCGCCGAGCACTCGCTGCGCCGCAGCCTGGACCACCAGTCCCCGGACGACCCGACCGTCCAGCTGCTGGCCACCGCCAACATGCTGGGCGTGATCCTGAGCCTGGGCAACCGCCCGGCCGAGGCCCTGCCGTTCATGGAGCGGGCCCGGGCCACCAGCCAGGCCGTCGGCGCGCCGACCGCCGAGGCCCGCATCGTCAGCAACATGGCCCGGGCGCAGCACCGGCTCGGGATGACCGAGACGGCCGTCCGGTCCGCCGGTGACGGCGTCGCGGCCGCCCGGGAGTCCAAGAACGGCCCGCTGCTCGCCCAGACCCTCTACCAGCTGGGCGTGGTGCTCTCCGGCGGCGACGCCGTCCCGCACCTGCGCGAGGCGCACCGGCTCTACCAGTCGCAGCAGAACCCCCTGTGGGAGGGCTACACCCTGGCCCGGCTCGCCTCCGCCCTGTTCCGCGCCGAGCAGCCCGCCGAGGCGGCCTCGGCGGCCGGCGAGTCGCTGGCGATCGGCCAGGAGCTGGGCTCCGCCTACTGCCAGGGCCTGGCGAACGCCGCGCTGGGCGAGGCCCTGTTGACGCTCGCCCAGCCGGCCCGTGGACTCGCCTGCCTCCAGGAGGCGCACGCGATCTTCACGCGGCTCGGTGTGCCTGAGGCCTCCCCCGTGGCGGACCTCATCTCCCAGCAGCACACCGAGCCCCTCTCTCCCCCCGCGCCGTAGGCCTCCGCTCCCCCACGGAGACCTTCCCCCGTTCCGCGCGTCGGCGCTCCCGCAGCCCCCCGGCTGCGGGAGCGCCCTCAACGCTTCCCCGGCGCTGGACTCCACTGTGCACCGGGGCGATTGACGTTCAATAAACGTCAGATAGTCAGCCCGCCGATCGACAAAACCGCAGGTCATCGACGTTCTCCTGGCGCACCGTCCGGCGTGCGGCGCCGCGCGCACAACCCCTCCCGCACCCCCGTGCTTCCGCAACTCCGGCCACAACCGCCCAAGCACGGCGAGTTGGCCGGAAAGGGACCCCACGGCACCGTGATCACGCATATTCTCAGATGCCAGTACGCACACGAGTGTCTGCTCGGATGAGCATCGGGGCGCGGTCCGTCCGTGTGGTGCGGAGAGCGTGACGTACCGCCACCGGCAGCGGCCCGCGGGGCCGCGGAGGAGCCACCGGAGGCCACGGGTGGAAGGGTGCCTCGCAACGTGACGACCGGACAGATATCGGACCCGTTCCCCGTCGGCGAGGACTCCGACGACGGGGAATCCGAGGTACGGCGGCGGCGGGCGGCCCGGGCACTGCAGGCGGTCGCCTTCGACACCATCGGCACGGGGTACGGCGAGGCGTTCCCCGCCAAGGCCGGGCAGCTGGCCTGCGGCCGGCTGCTGCTCGCCGAGCTCGAACCCGGCGCCCGGGTCCTGGACGTGGGCTGCGGCACCGGTGAGCCGACCGTCCGCCAGCTGGCCGCCGGCGGTCTGCGGGTCACCGGCGCGGACCTCTCCGACGGGATGCTCGCCCTGGCCCGGCGGACGGCCTTCCCGGGTGTGCACGCACCGGAGTTCCATCGGATCGACCTGTACGATCTGGCCACCGAACGTGCGGACCTGGTCTGGAACGCCCCCGGACTGGGACGGGACGGCCGGGGCCGCTTCGCCGCGGTCACCGCGTTCTTCTCGCTGATCCTGCTGCCGCAGGACGAGATCCCGACCGTGCTGGGGCAGCTGCGCGAACTCCTGCGGCCCGGCGGACTGCTGGCGCTCGGTATGGTCGAGGCGGACCTGGATCACGTTCCGCTTCCGTTCCTTGGCAGAGAGCTGCGGATCAGTGGGTATCTGAGGGAGGATCTGGAGCGGGTTCTGGTCTCGGCCGGCTTCGCCGTCGAGGAGTGCTCGGGGCATCCGTACGCACCGGCCAGTACCTCGCTGCCGCCGGAGGAACAGCTGTTCCTGTGCTGTCGACGCGTCGGCTGATCGAACCGGGACAGGACCGGCCGCACCCGCGGCCGGGGCAACAGAACAGCTCACCGACCACACCGAATCCAGGACAGGCAGCCGTGCGCGACCAGCTCAAGACCGAGGCGGAGCAGCCGCCCGCCGTCCCGGGCCAGCGCCGCCAGGTCCCGGCCGCGACACCGGCCCAGGCGACGGCCCCGGCGACAGCCCTGACGTCGGCCCCGGTGCGACGGGCGGGCGCACGGCCGGAACGCACCGAGATGGCGGACCGCCTGGCGTACCTCGACTCGGCGACCCGGCGGATCAACAGCGCCCTCGACCTCGCCGCGACGCTGCGCAACATCGGCCGGGTGCTGGTCCCGACGCTCGCCGACGCCGCCGTCGTCCACCTGCGCGACCCGCTGCCCAACGTCGAGCGCGAGCCCGGATTCCCGGAGGAGCTGCGGATACACCACAGCACCGGCACCCGGATCGGCCGCCGCGGCCGCCCGAGCGGCATGGACGACCGGCGCCGCTCCCGCTACGGCGCCCGCTCGACCGCCGACGGCGGCCCGGCCACCCCGGTGACCCGCGGCGGAGCGCTCGCCCACGCCCTGCTGAGCCGCCGCCCCGCCGAGGCCGCCGTCCTCGGCACCCCCGCCGCCGAACGCGCCGAGACGCTGCTGCGCGAGCTGTACGGCACCCGCGGGGTGGCCCGGCTGGCCGCCGGCACCTCCGTCCTCGCCCTGCCGTTGCGCGGGCGCAAGGCCGTGCTCGGGCTGCTGATACTGATCCGCCGCCCTCCCGAACGCACCGGCCGCCCGGTCTTCGACGCCGCGGACACCGCGACCGCGGCGCACCTCGCCACCCAGGCCGGGCTGGCCGTGGACACCGCGCTGCGCTACGCCCGCGAGTGGGAGATCGCCAACGAGCTCCAGCGCAGCATGCTGCCGCTGCGCCTGCCGCAGTCGCACGGCGTCCGGATCGCCCAGCGCTACCTGCCCGGTGAGCGCGGCGCGCAGGTCGGCGGGGACTGGTACGACGCCGTCCCGCTGCCAGGCAACCGGGTCGCCCTGATCGTCGGCGACGTGATGGGCCACTCGCTCACCTCGGCCGCCATCATGGGCCAGCTGCGCACCAGCGCCCAGACCCTGGCCGCCCTCGACCTGCCGCCGCACGAGGTGCTGTACCACCTGGACGAACAGGCCCAACGGCTCGGCCGGGAACAGCACCTGGCCACCTGCGTCTACGCGGTGTACGACCCGATCGCCAACCGGGTGGTGATGGCCAACGCCGGGCACGTCCCACCGGTGCTGGTCCGCCCGGACGGCACCGCCGAGCTGGTCGAACTGGACTCCGGGGCGCCGATCGGCGTCGGCGGGGTGGACTTCAACTCCGTCGAACTGCCCGCGCCGCCCGGCTCGGCCCTGCTGCTGTTCACCGACGGTCTGGTGGAGACCCGCACCCGCCCGATCAGCGACGGCCTGGAGCTGCTGCGCGCCCGGATCGCCGCCGCCCGCTGGCAGTCCCCCGAGCAGCTGTGCCAGGAGGCGCTGCGGATCCTGCCGCCCGGCGACCGCGGCGACGACATCGCCCTGCTCGGCGCCTGCTTCGACGGCATCCCGGCCGGGGACGTCGCGCACTGGTACCTCCAGCCGCGCAACGAGACTCCGGGCCGGGCCCGCCGGCTGGCCGCGCACACGCTGCGCCGCTGGGGGCTGGACGAGCTCAGCGAGGCGACCGAGCTGATGGTCAGCGAGCTGGTCACCAACGCCGTCCAGCACGCGACCCGGCCGGTCACCCTGAGCCTGGTGCGCACCACCCGGCTGCGCTGCGAGGTCGGCGACGACAGTCCGCTGCTGCCGCGCCCGCGCCGTACCGGGCCGGAGGACGAACGCGGGCGCGGGCTGCAGATAGTGGCCCGGTGCGCGGACCGCTGGGGCGCGACCAGGCTGGGCACCGGCAAGGTGGTCTGGTTCGAGCAGCGGCTGCCCGCCGGGATGTGAGCGGGTGCCCGGCGGGAGCGGATCCCGCCGGGCACCCGGTACGGACCGTCAGACCCCGACCGGATCCTTCCGGGCCGACCGCTCCTCCAGCTCGGCGATCAGCTGCTCGCCCTCCATGTCCACCCGCGGCACGACCTTCTCCAGCCGCTTCGGGAACCACCAGGCGGCCTTGCCGAACAGCGCCATCGCGGCCGGCACCAGCGCCATCCGCACCACGAAGGCGTCCACCAGCACGCCCACCGCGAGGGCGAAGCCGATCGGCTGGACGATCGGGTCGTGGCCGAAGACGAACGAGCCGAACACCGCCACCATGATCAGCGCGGCCGCCGTGACCACCCGGGCCCCGTTGCGCACCCCGGCCACCACGGCCTCGCGCGGCGCCGCGCCGTGGACGTGCTGCTCCTTCATCCCGGAGACCAGGAAGAGCTCGTAGTCCATCGCCAGCCCGAACAGCACGCCGATCAGCAGGATCGGCACGAAGCTCACCACCGGCCCGACCTTGGGCACGTCGATCAGCCCGTCCAGCCAGCCCCACTGGTAGACCGCGACCACCGCGCCGAGCGAGGCGGTGACACTGAGCAGGAACCCGGCCACCGCCTTGAGCGGGACGAGCACCGAGCGGAACGCCAGGGCCAGCAGCACCACCGCGATCCCGACGATCACCGCGAGGAAGGGCGGCAGCGCCTGGCCGAGCTTGGTGGAGACGTCGATGTTGGCGGCCGTGGTGCCGGTGACGGCGATGTCCGCGCCGGTCGCCGCCTTCAACTCCGCCTTCCGGTCGCGGATCTCGTTGACCAGCGCCTTGGTGTCCGCGTGGTCCGGGCCGGTCCGCGGGATGACGGTCACCAGCGCGGTGCGGCTCGCCTGGTCGACGGTCGGCGGCAGCAGCGTCCCGACGCCGTCGAGGGTCTGGAGCCTGGCGGCCACGCCCTGCACCGCCTGCTCGGGCCGCGGCGCGTCGTGGGCGTCCACCACGACCACCAGCGGAGCGTTGAAGCCCGGCCCGAAGCTCTCGCCGACCAGGTCGTACGCCTTGCGCGCGTCCGTCCCGGCGGCCTGCGAACCGGCGCTCGGCAGGCCGAGGTTCAGGCTCGCGGCGGGCACCGCCAGGGCGCCCAGAGCGGCCAGTCCGACCAGCAGGACGGGCAGCGGGCGGCGGACCACGAAGCGGCCCCAGCGCTCGCCCATGGTGGTGCGGCCGTTGGCGGTCAGGGCCCGCTTCCAGATCGGCAGCCGGTCGATGGCCCGCCCGGTGAAGCCCAGGACGGCGGGCAGCAGCGTGATCGCGACCAGGACGGCCACCACGACGGCCCCGGAGGCGGCCAGGCCCATCACGGTGAGGAAGGGGACGCCCGCGACGGCGAGTCCGGCGAGCGCGACGACCACGGTCAGGCCGGCGAAGACGACGGCGCTGCCGGCGGTGGCGGTGGCCCGGGCGGCGGCCTCCTCCGGCTCCAGGCCCTCGTCCAGGTGGCGGCGGTGCCGGAAGAGGATGAACAGCGCGTAGTCGATGCCGACCGCGAGGCCGACCATCAGGGCCAGCACCGGCGCGGTGGTGATGATCTCGAAGGAGCCGGTGAGCGCCAGCAGGCCGGCCATCGTCACGCCGACGCCGGCCAGCGCGGTCAGCAGCGGCAGCCCGGCGGCGACCAGCGTGCCGAGGGTGACCACCAGGACCAGCCCGGCCACCACCAGGCCGACCGCCTCGCTGCCGCCTTCGATCTGGGCCATGGTGTTGTACGCGTCGCCGCCGTAGGCCACGTCGAGACCGGCCGCGCGGGCCGGCTCGGCGGCGGCCTTCACGGCGTCGCGCTGCCGGTCGGTGACGTCGGCGAGCTTGTGGTCGAAGGAGACCAGCGCGAGCGCGACCTTCCCGTCCGGGGAGAGCGCGCCGGTGGCGTACGGGTCCGGCACCGCGGCCACGCCCGGCACCTGGGCGATCCGGGCGACGGCCTCGCCGACCGCCTTGTTCGCCTCGGGCGTCCCGATGCCGCCGGGCGCACCCGCGGCGAAGACGACCTGCGCGGAGCCGTGGCCCTGCGCCGGGAAGGTGTCCTTGATCCGGTCCAGGGTGGCCTGCGCCTCGGTGCCCGGGACCTTGAACTCGTCGGTGGTCTTGCCGGCGAAGGCGCCCGCGGCCCCGCCGATGGCGATGAGCACGGCGATCCAGACGGCGAGGACGGCCCGGCGTCTCCGGAAGCAGTATCGGCCCAGTCGGTACAGGTACGTGGCCATCGGCGGTCCCTCGGTTCGGTCAGGGCAGGTCGCGTCCCACCGTAGACCGAACTTTGTCGGGTGACAAAGTTGGCCGACAAGATCGAGCGACACAGTTGCCCGCTCGTGGCGCTACCCTGACTGGATGGCCCACGTCCCCGCCTCCGAACGCCGACCGCAACTGGTCCAGGCCGCCATCGACCTGATGACCAGGGAGGGAATCGCCGCCGGCAGCACCCGCGCGATCGCGGCCGAGCTGGGCGTGGCGCAGGCGACGGTGCACTACACCTTCGGCACCAAGAAGGACCTCTACCGGGCGGTCGTCGAGCAGCTGAAGTCCGACTTCGTCGGCGAGGTGCGCGCCGCCTCCCCCGGCGACGGCGCGTTCGGCGAACAGGTCGGCACCCTGGTGCACGCGCTCTGGGAGGCGGCCACCGGCGAGCACGGGCGCTGCGTGCTGCTGAGCGAGTTCGGGGCGCTGGCCATGCGCGACCCGGACATGCGGGAGATCATGCTCGGGCTCCAGCACGACGTCGAGGGCACCGCCACCGAGATGCTCGGCGCCCTCGCGGCCGCCCACGGGCTGACCCTGGCGCTGCCCGCCCGCCGGATCGCCGTCCACTTCCTCAACGGCTTCGACGGCCTGACGGCCCGCCACCTCACCCTGCACCGGCCCGGCGACCGGCCCGACCGGGAGACCCTGGCCGCACTGGACCTCCTGGTCGCCACGACGGTCGGGCTCTGCCTGGGCACCCCGGCGGAGATCCGGGACGCGCTCTAGGGCCGCTTCAGGAGACGATCCGGACCGGCAGCTCGACCAGCACCTCGCGCAGCGCGGCCGCGAAGCGCTCGTACTCGGCGCTGCGGGCCGAGCCCGGCCGGAAGGCCAGCCCGATCCGGCGGCCGGGGGGCGGGGCGGCGAAGCGGACGGCGGCCAGCCGGTCGGTGCGCCCGGCCTCGACGTCCAGCGCGGTGGCGGGCAGCAGGGTCACCCCGAGGCCGCCGGCGACCAGCTGGACCAGGGTGGACAGGCCGGCCGCGCGGGTGGTCGAGCCGGTCGGGTCGGCGCCGACCTCGCGGCAGATGTCCAGCGCCTGGTCGCGCAGGCAGTGGCCCTCCTCCAGCAGCAGCACGTCCAGGTCGAGCAGCACGTCGCGCGGCACGTCGATCCGCCCGGCGAGCGGGTGGCCGGGCGGGGTGAGCAGGACGAAGTCCTCGTCGAACAGCGGGATGTCCCTGGTCGGCGAGGCCCCGCCGGCCGGCAGCGCGAGCAGCAGGACGTCCAGCCGCCCGGCGGCCAGGCCCTCCAGCAGCGAGGGGGTGCGCTCCTCATGGACGTGCAGCTCCAGGTCCGGGAAGCGGTCGCGGACCAGCCTCAGCACGGTGGGCAGCAGGTAGGGCGCGACGGTCGGGATGACACCCAGGTGCAGTGGCCCGGTGAACGGGCGGCGGGCGGCCTCGACCTCCTCGGTGAGGGCCTGGAGCGAGGCGAGCACCCGCCGGGCGTGCGCGTGCACCCGCTCCCCCAGTGGAGTCACGATCACCTTGCGCGTCGTACGCTCGACCAGCTGCGCGCCCAGCGACTCCTCCAGCGCCGCGACCGCACCGGAGAGCGCGGGCTGGCTGGTCCCGGTGGCCGCGGCGGCCTCCCGGAAGTGCCGGTGCTCGGCCACCGCGACGAAGGCGCGCAGCTGGGCGACGGTCGGGGTGCGCGGGGCACGGACTGTGGCACTCGCCACAGTCGGGTCGCCCTTGGCGCCGCCCTTCCTGCGAGAGCCCGGCCGCGACGTGGGGGATTCAGTACTGATAACAATCTCCGATCAGACACATCCAGTGTAGCTATTTCCCTGATCAGTCCACGATGTGGAACTGTGAGTGGCGTCCGGATTCCGGACAAAGCTCCCCTCAAACACTTCAGGAGAAGCGAACGTGCTCACGATCGGTGACAAGTTCCCCGAGTTCGACCTCAAGGCCTGTGTCGACCTGGACGCCGCGAGCGCCTTCGCCGACATCGACCACAAGACCTACGAGGGCAAGTGGAAGATCGTCTTCTTCTGGCCGATGGACTTCACCTTCGTCTGCCCGACCGAGATCGCCGCGTTCGGCAAGCTGAACGACGAGTTCGCCGACCGTGACGCCCAGATCCTCGGCGTCTCCGGCGACTCCGAGTTCGTGCACCACGCCTGGCGCAAGGACCACAAGGACCTGCGCGACCTGCCCTTCCCGATGCTGGCCGACATCAAGCACGACCTGATGCGCGCCTGCGGCGTCGAGGGCGAGGACGGCACCGCCCAGCGCGCCGTCTTCATCGTCGACCCGAACAACGAGATCCAGTTCGTCATGGTGACCGCCGGCTCCGTCGGCCGTAACCCCAAGGAGGTCCTGCGGGTGCTGGACGCCCTGCAGACCGACGAGCTGTGCCCGTGCAACTGGAACAAGGGCGAGGACACCCTCGACGCCCAGGCCCTGCTGGCGGGCTGACCCATGGCTCTCGACGACCTGAAGGCCGCCCTCCCGGACTACGCCAAGGACCTCAAGCTCAACCTGGGCTCGGTCATCGGCAACTCCGACCTCCCCGCCCAGCAGCTCTGGGGCACCGTGCTGTCCTGCGCGATGGCCACCCGCAGCCCCGGCCTGCTGCGCGAGCTGGAGCCCGAGGCCAAGGCCAACCTGTCCCCGGAGGCGTACACCGCCGCCAAGGGCGCGGCCGCGATCATGGGGATGAACAACGTCTACTACCGGACGCTGCACCTGCTCTCCGACAAGGAGTACAGCACGATGCGGGCCGGTCTGCGGATGAACATCATCGGCACCCCGGGCGTCGAGAAGGTCGACTTCGAGCTCTGGTGCTTCGCGGTCTCCGCCATCAACGGCTGCGGCCAGTGCCTCGACTCGCACGAGGCCGTGCTGCGCAAGGCCGGCGTGGAGCGCGAGGTCGTCCAGGCCTCGATGAAGATCGCCGCCGTCCTCCAGGCCGTGGCCGGCGTCCTCGACGCCGAGGCCGCCCTGGCCGACGTCAACGCCTGACGCACCCGGCACCCCGACGGGCCCCTCTCCTCGCGGACATCACGTCCGCGAGGAGAGGGGCCCGTCGTCGTCCCTCCCGCCGAACCGGTGGCCCGGCCCGGCGCGGGTCAGTCGGTGGCGGGCGCGGCCGGGGCGGCGGGCTGCACGGCCGCGGTGCGCTCGGCGGTGCGCTCGGCGGCCTGGCCGGTCGCCTGTCCGGCCGACCGTCCGGCCGTCCGTTCGGCGGCCTCGCGGGCGGCTTCGAGCGCGGTGAAGACGGCCTGGCCCGCCTCGTTGCGGCGGCGCAGGTGGGTGACCACGGTGTTGGTGACGGCGATCAGCGGGACGGCGACCACCGCGCCGCCGATGCCCCCGATGATGCCGCCGGCCGCGACGCCGAGCACGACGCCGAGCGGGTGGACCCGGACGGCCCGGCCGAGGATCAGCGGCTGGAGGATGTGGCTCTCCACCTGCATCACCGCCACCAGCACCACCAGCACCATCAGCGCCGTCCACGGCCCCTGGGTGACCAGCGCGATCAGCACCGCGACGGTCCCGGTGATCAGTGCGCCGACCAGCGGGACGAAGGCGCCCAGGAAGATGATCACGGCCAGCGGCAGGGCCAGCGGCACGCCCAGCAGGTCGACGCCGATGCCGATGCAGAGCGCGTCGATGAAGGCCACGCAGACCGTGCCGCGCACATAGGCGGTGAGCGTCGCCCAGGCCTTCGGGCCGGCCCCGGCCATCGCGAAGCGGGAGTGCCGGGGCAGTCCGCGCAGCGCCCAGTTCCAGATCTTCGCGCCGTCGTAGAGGAAGAAGAAGGTGGTGAAGAAGGTCATCAGCAGGGCGGTCAGCACCTCGACGGCGATCTGCGCGCCGGTGATCGAGGCCGAGGTGAGCTGATCGGTGTTGGTGGTGATGGCCTTGGTGATCTGGTTGGCGAAGTCGGTGATCTGCTGCTGGGTCAGGTGCAGCGGCCCGGTGACCAGCCAGTCCCGCATCTGGTTGACGCCGGTCTTCACCTGGGTGGTGACGTCCGAGAGGTTGGTCGACACCTGCCAGACCACGAACCAGCCGACCAGTCCGATCCCGGCCAGGCCGCTGAGGAACACCCCGCCCGCCGCCAGCGAGCGCGGCACCCCGCGTCGGCGCAGCCAGGAGACCGACGGCTCCAGCAGCGCGGTGATCAGCAGCGAGGCCAGCACCGAGAAGGCGACCAGCCGCAGCATGTCGACCACGTAGAAGACGACGTAGAGCGCGGCCCCGAGCAGCAGCAGCCGCCAGGTCGACTCGGCTGCCACCCGCAGCCCCCACGGCACCGCCTCGGCCGGGGTGGCCGGGCGGCCCGGGTGGTACTCCCGCCCGAGCCCGGTGTGCGGGGCGTGCGCGACCGGCGCGGGCGCGGTGGCCGGCGCGGCGGTCGGCGGGACCGCCTCGACCGCCGGGACGGCCCCGGCCGCCGGGGCCGGGTCGGCCCGCGGGACGGGGACCGGTCCGGCCGCCTCGGCGAGCGCGGGGACGTGCGCGTCCACGAGCGCCGGAACGTGCCCGGCCGCCGACGACGGGAGGGCCGGTTCGTGCGGGTCGGCCGCCATCGCGGCCCGCCGGCGCCGTTCGATCACGGCGGCCGCGCTCGCCACCACGGCCACGCCCTTGGCCACGGCCTTGAAGGCCTTTCCGCCCCGCGCCATCCTCGCTACCACCGCTCCACTGCCGAACCCGCCGAACCCGCCGTGCCCGGCGGTACGCCGCGGGTCCCGCCGCGGCCGTCAGGGATGACGCTACCCGGCGAGGGTGCGGCCAGTCCGGTCGCAGCCGCGTTCGACTCGAAGCTCCCATCCCAACGAATCGGACAAAACGCCAGGTTCCATCCGGTTTCGGACGCGGTTCGCTGGGGAGGAGTCGGGACGAGACCCCGGAGTCGAGCCACCGAGGTCCCCCGCGGCCAACTGTCGGCGGACCGGCCGGTGCGGGGAGCAACCAGGACCCCTTCCCGCGCCCCGCGTCCGCACCCGGGACCGCACCGCCCGAGGGCGCCATGGTCAGCGCAGCCCGGGCGGCGCGGTCCGCCTGTCGTCCGCGCCCCTCGCGCCGCGCCTCTCACCCTCGCGCCCCGCACTGCGCCCGACCCCGGGAACACCACGGCCCCCGGCCGCGCGCCCGAGGAGGGCGAGCGGCCGGGGGCCGTGCGGAACCGCGCCGCCGGGGCGGCAGCCGTTCCTAGTACCAGTTGTGGGACTGCCAGAACGACCACGCACCGCAGGGGCTGCCGTAGCGGGAGTTCATGTAGCCGACGCCCCACTTGATCTGGGTGGCCGGGTTGGTCCGCCAGTCGGCACCGGCCGAGGCCATCTTGGTACCGGGCAGCGCCTGGACCAGACCGTAGGCACCGGAGCTCTTGTTGGTCGCGGTGTAGTCCCAGCCGCTCTCGCGCTTCACGATCTGGCTGAAGCACTGGAACTGCGCGTCGTTGCCGACGATCTGCCGGGCCAGGTCCTGGACCGAGCCGGGGCTGACCGAGACCGGCGGAGCGTCGTCGACCGCGGTCATCGCGGAACGGGACTTGGACCGGTTCGCGGCGGCCTCGTCGGCCTTCCGCTTGTCGTCCGCGGCCTTGGCGGCCTTCTCCGCGTCGGCCTTGGCCTGGGCATCGGCCTTCGCCTGGGCGTCCGCGGCGGCCTGCTGGCGCGCGGCCTCCTCGGCGGCCTTCTGCTCCGCGGCGGCCTTGGCGGCGGCGTCGGCGGAGGCCTGCTGGGCGGATGCCTGCTGGCCGATGTTGTCACTGATGGTCTGCGCCTGGGCGCCAGAGGGGACTTCGGCAAGCAGGGTCGCGCCGGCGACGTCGACCGTCTGCGTCGTCTTGCCCTCGCTGCCCGAGGCCATGCCCACGACGGCACCGACAGCGGTGACGGCGGTGGCGGAGGCCACAGCGACTCCCCGGACCGAGATCCGAGTCACATGGATTCCTTCCAGCATCGCCCACGCGTGACCGTGCGGGCGCAACATGCCCCTTGGCACGGACCTCCGCATGGTGCTCTGGTCACGGGAGGTGCTGGCCCGGCGTCCGGCCGAGGTGAGGCGACCAGGCGTTGAGATCGGGCGGCGTACGGCTCAACGGTCTTCAATTGTGTGTCCACCGACCGGAGTTGGCGGACCATCCGGGGCCTGACTTCCGGAGCCCGGAAGCCCTGCCGCGCCGTACGCGGGGCCTGACAGAACCCTCACCATGCCGCACCGGGCACTGTCGACGCAATTCCCGTTCGCGTGGCGCATGTCACATCCACCGTACGGCAGTTCCCCGGACGGAAAGCACTCGATGTGATGAAACGGGCGGAGCCCGCTCCCTCAGGAACGGGCTCCAGGTCATGAGTTGACCATATTGTCCCACTATGCCCCGATCAGGGGCGGATCACGGGTGGATGTCCTCCAGCATCTCCGTGACCAGCGCCGCGATCGGCGAACGCTCCGAGCGGGTGAGCGTGATGTGGGCGAAGAGTGGATGACCCTTCAGCTTCTCCACCACCGCCACCACACCGTCGTAGCGGCCCACCCGGAGGTTGTCCCGCTGCGCCACGTCGTGGGTGAGCACCACCCGCGAGCCCTGGCCGATCCGGGACAGCACCGTCAGCAGGACGTTCCGCTCCAGCGACTGCGCCTCGTCCACGATCACGAAGGCGTCGTGCAGCGAGCGCCCCCGGATGTGGGTCAGCGGCAGCACCTCCAGCATCCCGCGGGAGATGACCTCCTCGATCACGTCCGGGGTGGTGACGGCGGAGAGGGTGTCGAAGACCGCCTGCGCCCAGGGGCCCATCTTCTCCGCCTCGGAGCCGGGCAGGTAGCCCAGCTCCTGGCCGCCGACCGCGTACAGCGGCCGGAAGACCATCACCTTGCGGTGCTGCCTCCGCTCCAGCACCGCTTCCAGCCCCGCGCACAGCGCCAGCGCCGACTTCCCGGTGCCGGCCCGGCCGCCCATCGAGACGATCCCGATCTCCGGGTCGAGCAGCAGGTCCAGCGCCACCCGCTGTTCGGCGCTGCGCCCGCGCAGCCCGAACGCCTCGCGCTCCCCGCGCACCAGCCGCACCCGGCCGTCGCCGGTGACCCGGCCGAGCGCCCGGCCGCGCTCCGAGGTCAGCACCAGTCCGGTGTGGACGGGCAGCTCGGTGGCCCCGTCGACGTCCACCCCAATGTCGTGGCCGGCCGAGAACAGCGCGTCCACCTGGTCGGCCGGGACGTGCAGCTCGGACATGCCCGTCCAGCCCGAGGTGATCGCCAGCTCGGCCCGGTACTCCTCGGCGAGCAGGCCCACCGAACTGGCCTTGATCCGCAGCGGCAGGTCCTTGGACACGACTGTCACGTCGTAGCCCTCGGCCTGGAGGTTGCGGGCGACCGCGAGGATCCGGGTGTCCGCCTCACCGCCGCCGGCCCGGTAGCCGATCGGCAGTATCGACACGTCGGAGTGGTTGAGCTCGACCCGGATGGTGCCGCCGAGCTCGCCGACCGGGATCGGCTCGTCGAGCCGGCCGTGCCGGATGCGGTAGTCGTCGAGCAGCCGCAGCGCCTGGCGGGCGAAGTAGCCCAGCTCCGGGTGGTGCCGCTTGGCCTCCAGCTCGGTGACGACCACCACCGGGAGGACGACCTCGTGCTCCTCGAAGCGGGTCATGGCGAGCGGGTCCGCCAGGAGCACGCTGGTGTCGAGAACGTACGTGCGCCGGTCTGGTGTCCGGCGGCTCTTGGAACTGACCACTAGGCCTCCAGAGCGGATGACCCTGCGTCATCCGCGGCAAGCCGGCCCCCGCTGCCCCGATGGCCTCGGGCCCGGACTGACTGGAGTATTCCCAGGCGGGGAGCGGTGCATTCGCGCCCCCGGAGAACTGACGGATCATTGCCGGTGAACGTTTGGCCTCGCGCGGGCGCCGGGTAGGCCAGGCCTACGGCGGTCATTTCGTCCGGACGCTCGGGCCCGGGACGACCGGCCCAGGACTGTGGGACAGGACTGTGGGAACGGCCGGGACCACGGCCCCGTCAGGACTGCGGGAACGGTGGGAACCGCCGGGAGCCGCCGGGGCTACAGCCCCATCCGCCGGTTGCGCTGCTCGTACGCGCGCAGTGCGCGCAGGAAGTCGACCTTGCGGAAGGCCGGCCAGTACGCCTCGCAGAAGTAGAACTCGCTGTGGGCGCTCTGCCAGAGCAGGAAGCCGGACAGCCGCTGCTCGCCCGAGGTGCGGATGATCAGGTCCGGGTCGGGCTGGTTGCGGGTGTACAGGTGCTCGGCGATGTGCTCGACGGTCAGGATCTCGGCCAGTTCCTCGATCGAGGTGCCGCGCCCGGCCTGCTCCTGGAGCAGCGAGCGGACGGCGTCGGCGATCTCGTGCCGGCCGCCGTAGCCGACCGCGACGTTGACCGTTATGCCGTCGATGTCGGCGGTCTGGTCGGCGGCCCGCTTGAGCACGTCGGCGGTGTGCTGCGGCAGCAGGTCCAGCGCGCCGACCGGGTTGACCCGCCAGCGGCGGGCGGCGGCCAGGCCGGTGACGGCGTCCTCGATGATGCCGAGCAGCGGGACGAGCTCGTCGGCCGGGCGGTCCAGGTTGTCGGTGGAGAGCATCCAGAGGGTGACGACCTTGACGTGGGTCTCGTCGCACCAGCCGAGGAACTCGCTGATCTTGTCGGCGCCGCGCCGGTGACCGTACGCGGTGGAGCCGCCGGCCGCCTTGGCCCAGCGGCGGTTGCCGTCCAGGATCACGCCGATGTGCCGCGGGGTGCTCGCGAGGTGGACCTCGACCCGTCGACCGTAGAGCCCGTACATCCCGCCGAGCAGGGTGCGCAGCCCCGGCGTCCGTTCGGCGACATCGCGCAGACCCATGTTTCCCGGCCCCTCCGTGCTCGTTGCAACTGGTGCGTCTCCGCCCCCGGCGCAGCCTACTCCGGCGCACAGGTGCGCGGTAAAGCCGCAGGTAGCGGTCTGGTCACGGTCCTGTACGAAGTCTGTCGCGACGGGCGTGTCGGGGGTCGTCCGGACGGGCCGCGGGCCCCTCGCGGGGCTCCTGGGACGCGGACACGGAACGGTCTCCGAATCCTTAACGGAACCGTAAGCCGTCCGTCCGATGCTTGACGACCGGTAATGGTCTAGTCCAGCTTTTGATCCGGGACGGAACGATCCTCCTGCTCCGCCCCGCAGGCTCACTTCGGACCTCCCCTCCCCCACACGCGGCCGCCGCGCCCCCCACCGCGGCGGCCGCTCCTCCCCCAGGAGCGTCACCCCATGGCCCGTACGCTGAACCAGCCCACGCACAAGCGCCGGCGCAGCCCCCTCCCGGCCGTCGCGGCCGGTGCCACCGCCCTCGCCCTGGCCGGCGGCGGCCTCGCCCTCTTCGCGGGCGGCGCCAGCGCGGCGGTCGGCAACCTGGTCGACAACGGCGGCTTCGACGGCGGGCTCGGGGGCTGGACCTGCACCGGCGCCGCGACCGCGGTCTCCGCCCCGGTCCACTCCGGCACCGGCGCGCTCCAGGCGACCCCGGGCGCCGGTGACACCGCCGAGTGCACCCAGACCATCAGCGTGCTGCCCAACACCAGCTACACGCTGAGCGCCTGGGTCCAGGGCCCGTACGTCTACCTCGGTGCGCGCGGCACCGGCGGCACCGACCCGTCCGCCTGGTCGAACCAGAACAGCTGGAACCAGCTGTCCACCACCTTCACCACCGGGGCGAACTCCACCAGCGTCACCGTGTACCTGCACGGCTGGTACGGCCAGAGCGCCTACCTGGCCGACGACGTCGCGCTGATCGGCCCCGGCGGCACCGGCACCCCGTCGCCGACCGCGACGCCGACCCCCACCGCGACGCCGACGGCCACCGCCTCCCCCACGGCCACCGCGACGCCCACCCGGACGGCGACCCCGACGCCCACCCAGACCCCGACGCCCACCCAGACCGCGACGGCGACCCCCACCGCCACGCCGACCAGCACCACCCCGCCGGCCACCGGTCTGCCCGCCCACGTGGTCACCGGCTACTGGCAGAACTTCGACAACAACTCGACCGTGCAGCGGCTGAGCGACGTCCAGAACGCGTACGACATCATCGCGGTGTCCTTCGCCGACGCCGTGCCGACCAGGACCGGCGCGATCAGCTTCACCCTGGACCCGGGTCTGTCCAAGGCGCTCGGCGGCTACACCGACGCCCAGTTCCGCGCCGACATCAAGGCCAAGCAGGCGGCCGGCAAGAAGGTCATCCTCTCCATCGGCGGCCAGAACGGCGCGATCACCGTCGGGGACGCCACCGCCGGCGCCAACTTCGTCGACAGCGCCTACGCGATCATCAAGGACTACGGCTTCGACGGCATCGACGTCGACCTGGAGAACGGCGTCCAGGCCGGCCCGCTCGGCGACGCGCTGCACGCCCTGCAGGCCAAGGTCGGCCGCGGCTTCGTCCTGACCATGGCCCCCGAGACCATCGGGATGTACAGCACCGCCGGCGCCTACTTCCAGCTGGCGCTGAAGACCAAGGACATCCTCACCGTCGTCAACACCCAGTTCTACAACTCGGGCGGCATGAACGGCTGCGACGGCAAGGTCTACAACCAGGGCACCATCGACTTCATCACCTCGCAGGTCTGCACCCACATCCAGGGCGGCCTGCGGCCGGACCAGGTGGGCATCGGCGTCCCGGCCTCCAGCAGGGCGGCGGGCGGCGGCTACGTCTCGCCGACCGTGGTGAACAACGCGCTGGACTGCCTGGCCACGGGCAACAACTGCGGCAGCTTCGTGCCGCCGGCCAAGTGGCCGACCATCCGCGGCGCGATGACCTGGTCGACCAACTGGGACGTCAACAACGGCAACGCGTTCTCCAACGCGGTCGGCCCGTTCGTCCACAAGATGCCGTAACGGCACCGGGAACCAGCACGTCACTCCCCCGGCGCGCCGCTCCTTGAGGGTGGAGCCCGCGCGCCGGCGGCGGGGCCCGTCGCACCGACCGGTGCGGCGGGCCCTTCCGCTTCCCCGCCCCTGGTCGGCTGTCCCCTTACTACCCGCCGCTCTTACCTGCTGCCTGGCGCCGGCTGCCCGTCACCTGCTGCCCCGACTCACCGCGCCAGGACCGCGGTGAGCGTGCCGAGCAGCAGGAACGGGCCGACCGGGAGGTCCAGCCCGCGCACCGGGCGGCGGCGGGCCAGCGCGGCGGCGGCCCGCAGGGTGCCCCACAGCCCGGCGAGCACCATCGCGGCGAACACCCCGCCGAGCGCCACCGACCAGCCGTACCAGCCGAGCAGCCCGCCCAGGGCGAGCCCGAGCGGGGAGTCCCCGGGGCCCAACGCGCCCAGCCAGACGGCCAGTTCGAGCAGTCCCCCGACGGCGAGCGCGACCAGCAGGCAGCGCAGCGCCACCCCGGGCCCGGCGGTCGGCACCGCCGCCAGCAGCAGCGCCGCCACCCCGCCGAGCAGGGGCACGGTCAGCCGGTACGGCAGCCGGCGCACCCGCGCGTCGACGAAGCCGAGCGCCACGCCGAGCGCCGCCGCCCAGCCCATCGCCAGGGTCACCACCACGAGCCGGTCCGCCGCGTACGCCACCGCGACGGCGACCGCCGCCGCGACCGCCTCCACCGCCCAGGGGCCGGCGCCCAGCCGCTCCCGGCAGCCCGGGCAGCGCCCGGTCGGCGGCAGCAGGCGCACCCGGCGCCCGCAGGACGGGCAGGCCTCGCACCAGGACTCGCCCTCCGGCACCGCGAACCGGGCGATCAGCCCGCGCAGCGGCGCAGCCGCCAGGAGACCGACCAGCACCGCCGCCACCACGACCGGGACCACCGGCGCACCCCCTCTTCGACCGACGAGACCGACGCGTTCGGCGCGACCGGTCCGGCGCGGTCGACGCGACCGATCCGGCGCAACCGACGCGACCGGCCCCATCCTCCCGCGCCGGGCGGTGTGCCGTCCGTCTCGTTCCGTACGGCAGCACGGCGGCGCTCCTCGCGTACGCGGGCATTCCGGACATTCGACGACCGGTTCGGAAGGCCGCCCGCCACCCCCGCCTGCCGATCCAAGGGTGCGCGGGAGCACCCGACATGCACCCCCACGGAGACCCGCCGCACCGCCCCTCCGTACCCCTAAAGTAGGCGGACATGCAGGTCATCCAGTCCAGCAAGCTCGCCAACGTCTGCTACGACATCCGCGGCCCGGTGCTCGACGAGGCGATGCGGCTGGAGGCGCAGGGCCACCGCATCCTCAAGCTCAACACCGGCAACCCGGCCGTCTTCGGTTTCGAGGCGCCCCCGGAGATCCTCCAGGACATCCTGCGCAACCTCGCCGACGCGCACGGCTACGGCGACTCCAAGGGCCTGCTCTCCGCCCGCCGCGCGGTGGTCATGCACTACGAGGAGCGCGGGCTGCACGGCCTCTCCGTCGACGACGTCTTCCTCGGCAACGGCGTCTCCGAGCTGATCCAGCTGGCCATGACCGCGCTGCTGGACGACGGCGACGAGGTGCTCGTCCCGGCCCCCGACTACCCGCTGTGGACCGCCTCGGTCTCACTGGCCGGCGGCACCGCGGTGCACTACCGCTGCGACGAGCAGTCCGAGTGGTACCCGGACCTCGCCGACATCGAGGCCAAGGTCACCGACCGGACCAGGGCCATCGTGGTGATCAACCCGAACAACCCGACCGGCGCGGTCTACCCGCGCGAGGTGCTGGAGGGCATCGCGGAGATCGCCCGCCGGCACGACCTGGTGGTCTACGCGGACGAGATCTACGACAAGATCCTCTACGACGACGCCGAGCACGTCCCGCTGGCCACCCTGGCCCCGGACCTCTTCTGCGTCACCTTCAACGGACTGTCCAAGGCGTACCGGGTCGCCGGCTTCCGCTCCGGCTGGATGGTGCTCTCCGGCGACCGGCGCCGGGCCCGCAGCTACATCGAGGGCCTGACCGTGCTCGCCTCGATGCGGCTGTGCGCCAACATGCCCGCGCAGCACGCGGTGGCCGCCGCGCTCGGCGGGCGGCAGTCGATCCGCGACCTGGTGCTGCCCGGCGGCCGGCTGCACGCCTCGCGGGACGCCGCGTACGAGCTGCTGAACCGGATCCCGGGGGTCAGCTGCGTCAAGCCCAAGGGCGCGCTGTACGCCTTCCCCCGGCTGGACCCCAAGGTCCACAAGATCAAGGACGACGCCCGGATGGTGCTGGACCTGCTGCGCTCCCAGCGCATCCTGCTGGTCCAGGGCACCGGCTTCAACTGGCCGGAGCCGGACCACTTCCGGCTGGTCACGCTGCCCCGGGCGGAGGAGATCACCGACGCGGTGACCCGGATCGGGGACTTCCTCGGCGGTTACGTCCAGCCGTAGCCGCCGCGGGAAAACACTACGGCCGGAGTCCCGGCCCGGGCGATCTCCTTGGTCGGGGGAAAATCGCCCGGCGGAACTCCGGCCGTCCTGCCGCTCGGCGGGGCGCGCGGTTCGTGCCGCGCGCCCGCCTCTCTCCCGGCTGAGGCTCAGGCTCAGCCGAGGCGCGCGACGAGGTTCCGGTACTCGTCCCACAGCTCCTTCGGGGTGTGGTCGCCGAAGGTCTCCAGGTGGGCCGGCACGAGGGCGGCCTCCTGGCGCCAGATGTCGGCGTCCACGGTGAAGAGCAGGTCGAGGTCCTCCTTGGACAGGTCCAGGTCGCCGAGGTCGAAGCCCTCGACGGTCGGCAGCACGCCGATCGGGGTCTCGACGCCCTCGCCGGTGCCCTCCAGGCGCTCGACGATCCACTTGAGCACGCGGCTGTTCTCGCCGTAGCCGGGCCAGACGAACTTGCCCTCGGCGTCCTTGCGGAACCAGTTGACGTAGTAGATCTTCGGCAGCTTGGCGGTGTCCGCCTGGGCGCCGACCTTCAGCCAGTGGGCGAAGTAGTCGCCCATGTTGTAGCCGCAGAACGGCAGCATCGCGAACGGGTCGCGGCGCAGCTCGCCGACGGTGCCCTCGGCGGCGGCGGTCTTCTCGGAGGCGATGTTGGCGCCGAGGAAGACACCGTGCTGCCAGTCGAAGGACTCCGTCACCAGCGGGACGGCGGTGGCGCGGCGGCCGCCGAACAGGATCGCCGAGATCGGCACGCCCGCCTGGTCCTCCCACTCCGGGGCGATGGTCGGGCACTGCGCGGCCGGGACGGCGAAGCGGGCGTTCGGGTGGGCGGCGGGGGTGCCGGACTCGGGGGTCCAGTCGTTGCCGCGCCAGTCGGTCAGGTGCGCCGGGGGCTCCTCGGTGAGGCCCTCCCACCACACGTCGCCGTCGTCGGTGAGGGCGACGTTGGTGAAGACGGTGTTGCCCCAGAGGGTGTCGATGGCGTTGGCGTTGGTGTCCACGCCGGTGCCGGGGGCGACGCCGAAGAAGCCGGCCTCGGGGTTGATGGCGTACAGGCGGCCGTCGGCGCCGAAGCGCATCCAGGCGATGTCGTCGCCGATCGTCTCGACCTTCCAGCCCGGGACCGTCGGCTGGAGCATGGCCAGGTTGGTCTTGCCGCAGGCCGAGGGGAAGGCGGCCGCGACGTACTTGGCCTCGCCGTTCGGCGGGGTGAGCTTCAGGATGAGCATGTGCTCGGCCAGCCAGCCCTCGTCGCGGGCCATGGTCGAGGCGATGCGCAGCGCGTAGCACTTCTTGCCGAGCAGGGCGTTGCCGCCGTAGCCCGAACCGAAGGACCAGATCTCCTTGGTCTCCGGGAAGTGCGAGATGTACTTGGTGCTGTTGCACGGCCACGGCACGTCCGCCTGGCCCTCGGCGAGCGGGGCGCCGACGGTGTGCACGGCCTTGACGAAGTCGCCGTCCTCGCCGAGCTGGTCCAGCACGGCCTGGCCCATGCGGGTCATCACGCGCATGGAGACGGCGACGTAGGCGGAGTCGGTGATCTCGACGCCGTACGCGGCCAGCGGGGAGCCGACCGGGCCCATCGAGAAGGGCACGACGTACATCGTGCGGCCCTTCATCGCGCCGCGGAAGAGACCCTGCTCGCCCTGGAAGAGCTCCCGCATCTCGGCGGGGGCCTTCCAGTTGTTGGTCGGTCCGGCGTCCTTCTCCTGCTCGGAGCAGATGAAGGTGCGGTCCTCCACGCGCGCCACGTCCGTGGGGTCCGAGGCGGCGTAGTAGGAGTTGGGGCGCTTCTCCTCGTTGAGCTTCTTGAAGGTGCCCTGCGCCACCAGCAGGTCCGCGAGGCGCTGGTACTCCTCGTCGGAACCGTCGCACCACTCGATGCGGTCCGGCTGGGTGAGCTCGGCGATCTCGCTCACCCAAGCGAGCAGCTGCTTGTGGCGGGTGGGCGCGGATGCGCTGAGAGCAGAGATCTCGTACGACACGATCGCTCCGTTTCACGCCATCTCGGCGAGGAGATGGCGTCGCGGGGGTCTGAGGGTGCTTGCAGCGTAGCTCCGGACTCAAGGCCGGAACGCGGCGAAGCGTCGAAATTGACGCACCCTTTACTCCAGCCAGTATGATTACCCACCAGTAACAAGCCGGGAGAACCCGCGACGGAGTGCGCGGCGCCACACTCCTATTACTCCAAAACGTCCAACAGTGACGATCGCCACTTCCTACGCGCCAGTAACCTACGGAGCCGTAGGTATTGGGTAGCATGCTGCGCATGACTGCTGCTGCGCTCGCGGAGAGTGCACTCACGGAGAGCAAGCCGAAGTGGCGCGGCTGGCTGCACGCCGGGATGTTCCCCGCCACGGTGGCCGCCGGGATCGTGCTGATCTGCCTGGCCGACTCCACGCCCGCCAGGATCGCCTGCGCGATCTACTCGGTCAGCGCCTGGCTGCTGTTCGGGGTCAGCGCGGTGTACCACCGCTTCGACTGGGGCCCGCGCGGGGACGCCGTGCTGCGCCGGCTGGACCACGCGAACATCTTCCTGATCATCGCGGGCACCTACACGCCGTTCACGATGCTGCTGCTCAAGGGCGCCGACCAGCAGCTGCTGCTCTGGGCGGTCTGGGGCGGCGCGCTGGCCGGGATCGCGTTCCGGGTGTTCTGGGTCGGCGCGCCGCGCTGGCTGTACACGCCGGTGTACCTCGCGCTGGGCTGGGCCGCCGCCTTCTTCCTGCCGGACTTCCTGCACACCGGCGGGGTCGCCGTCCTGGTGCTGATGATCGTCGGCGGAGTGCTCTACAGCGTCGGCGGCGTGGTGTACGGGCTCAAGAAGCCCAACCCCTCACCGCGCTGGTTCGGGTTCCACGAGGTGTTCCACGCCTTCACCCTGGGGGCGTTCATCGTCCAGTACGTCGGCGTCTCACTGGTGGCGTACAGCACGACCGGCTGATCCCGGCGCACCCCGACGGGCGGTCGAACGGTCCACGGACCGGCCGGCCGCCCGTTCCGCTGTCCAGGGCCGCTCGTACGGGGCCCTCAGCTGGGGGCGGCGCGGAGAGGACGGGTGGTCGGCCCCGCCGGACTCCGACTGCGGGCCCGGGTCCTGCAGCGGCCCGTACGCGTGGTGGTGCTCGCCGTAGGCGTGGTGCTCGGACCCGTGCACGAGGTACTGCTCCCCCTGCGTGTGGTGCTGCCCCCCGTGCGCGTGGTGCTGCCCCCCGTGCGACTCCCGGCGGGGCTCGCGCGACTCCCGGTACGGCTCGCGCGACGCGTCGGGCGTCGTCGGGAACGCCGCGGACCCGGACCACCGCGACGCACCGGCCGAGCGGGCCCGCGCCTGCCGGGCGTCGAGCGCCTCACGGGCCCGTCGGCAGCGCTCGCAGTGCGCGGCGTCCGGGATGCCGCGCCGCGGGCGGTGCCGGACCGGGGACTGATCGCCGTGCAGCGCGCGCCAGCGGCGGGCGACGTAGACCATGAGCAGCAGGGTCTCGGCCCCGGCGACCGCCAGGACCAGCGGGGCGCCCTTGATCAGATAGGCCGCGACCACGGCCAGCGCAGAGCCCACCACCACCGCCGAACCCCACACCTGGGTGCTCATCTGCTTGTCGTCCGCGTCGGCCACTTCGGTCCCCTTTCCCGGTGCCGGGCTCGTGGTCGGCTCCCGCCGCCCCACCTCTTCTCCGCTCTCGGCACGCGTCGGCCAGCACTGACCGATTGCCACATGGTATCTACCGACAGTCATGGCCAACTGCCCCGGGGCGGCGAACGACAGATCAACGTTGCGTCAATTCCTCGTGCGGAAGCAGCACTTCCAGGACACATCACGGAGCGTAGCCGGCGCTCGGCCTCCCGGATCGGCGTCCCGGATCGCCCGGGGCAGCACGAAGGGGCGCCGGATCGGCGCCCCTTCGGGTGATTCCCTCTGCTGCTGTTGGTGCGGTTACTGCGGTTGGTGCGGTTGCTGCGGTTGGTGCCGTGCTCCCCTCTGTTCTGTTCCGGGGGCGGGTTCCCCAGGCACGGAGGCGGCGGGGCCCGGTCCGACCGGGCCCCGCCCGCCGTCAGCCGCGGCGGACGCCCGCCCTCCGCCGCAGCACGGCACCCGCGCCCACCAGCGCGGTGGCCCCCAGGGCGGCCGCGGCCGTCACGGCCGGCAGCACCGAACCGTCGCCCGGGGCTTGCGCCACGGCCACGGCCGCGGTGTCCGGCGCGGCGACCGGCGCGGCCGCGAGCTGCGGCGCGGCGTCCACCTGGTAGCCGCCGCCCCGGCCCACCCGGTCGTACGCCGAGCCGGGCAGCTTGTCCCCGTACCGCTGGTGCACCAGCTGCTGGTACGCGGCCAGGGTGACCCCGCCCGCACCCACCGAGCGCCGGGCCTCGTCGTCCAGCGGCAGCACCCGGCCGTCGCGCAGCACGTACCAGGCGTTGACCTGCGGTTCACGGAAGGCGGTGCCGCCGCCGCTGCCCGCCGCCTTCGCCGCGTAGTCGCTCTCGTCGCCGCCCGAGGCGATGTTGACCACCTTCCAGGCCCCGTCCTGCCGCACGGTCCAGACCGAGGCGCTCTGCCCGTCCGCCGCGACCACCTTGCTGGCGGTGAACTCGGCCTTCGCCACCGGTGCGCCCGGGGTGCCGGCCACGAAGCCGGGGTCCAGCAGGTACACCGGCACGGTGTCGCCGGCCAGTCGCGGCTCGGCCGCGCTCGCCGCCCGGGCCTCCTCGGCGGCGCCGATGGTCAGCTGCTGCGTCGGCGGGACGCCCTTGCGGGCGAAGAAGTGGCCGACCTTGTCGAGGACGGCCGGGTCCTGGACCGCGCTGCGGGCCCGCGCCAGTTCGGCGGCGGGCACCGGGGCCGGGGCGGACGGGGAGTCCGCGTGCGCGGCCGGGGCGAGCGCCAGCGCGAGGCCCGCGGTGAGCAGGACGGTGACGGCGGAGGTGGCGGACGTGCGGGCGGCGGAGGCGGCCCGACGGCGGCTCGTGGTCTCGGTCATGGTCGTCCTCACGCGCCGATCCGGTACAGGGAGTGGGTCCACGAGAACGTGTCGTTGTTCACGTAGTACCAGTAATCCGCCCAGTTGTAGCGGTAGTTGGAGGGCCACGGGTCGCCCCAGTAGACCCAGTTGTTGCCGGTGTCGTAGCCGTACAGGACGTGCATGTGGCCGCCGCCCGAGCTCCACTGGATGCGCGTCTCGATCGGGCGGTTGGCGTTCACCTCGGACTGCACGGTGCCGTAGTTCAGGTACCCGTTGACGTACGAGCCCGGGTTGATGCCGACCCGGTTCAGCCCGTTCTGCACATCGCCCAGCGTGGCCTGGCTGTTGGGGCAGCTGGAGTTGGCGGCGCGACCGAACGCGGCGTTGCAGAACTCGTTCTGGCTGTAGGTGTAGCCGAACCAGGTGGCGATGGTGTTCCCGCTCGCCGCCCAGCACCAGTTGGTCTGCTGTTGCTGCTGCATGGTGATGTTGAGCTTCTTGTACGTGCCGGCCAGATCGGCCGTGCTGCCGGGCGCGGCGGCCTGGCGGACCTGGTGCGCGGCCCGGTCCTGGGCCGGGCCCTGGGCCTGCGCGCCGTACCGGGCCGGCTGACCGGCCGGGGCGGCGATCGCGGGCGCGGCCGCCGCGGCGGTGAGCGCCGGGCCGAGCACGCCGAGGGCGAGCAGCGAGACCGCGCGGCGCAGCCGTATCCGTGGAACTGGCATGGGGGAGGTGCCTCCTTGCGCGAGTGGAGCGAGGTGCTGTGTGGGGGCGCGGTCCGGATCGCGCCCCGAGCATCGCGCCTCGCCAGGTACCGGTCAACGGGCCTCGACGGGGCCCGGACCGAGGTGTGAACGGGCGGACGCGGATGTGAACGACACCCCGGAAACCCCCGCGCAGCAGGCCCGGACCGGTGACAAACCGCCGCATCGATGTGAATATTCACGGTCAAACGGCGGTCCCCCGGACCCGCCCGCGCCGGACCGCCCGCCCCAGGAGGCCGCCATCCACAGGAGCGACCCAGCCGACCTCGCCGCCGCCCTGCGCACCGGCCCCTTCCACCTCGCCCTGCGCACCGCGATCTCCGCCCGGGGCCTCGCCCTCCACCGCGTCCGCCGCCACCTCGCCCTGCGCGGCGTCAACGTCGGCCTGACCAGCCTCAGTTACTGGCAGCAGGGCCGCCGCCGCCCGGAACGCGCCGAGTCACTGCGCGCCGTCGCCGCCCTGGAGGAGGTCCTCGACCTGCCCGAGCACTCCCTGACCCGGCTGCTCGGCCCCCGCCGCACCGCCGACCCCGCCCCGGCCGGCCCGCCCGTGCGGCCCTACCGCGACCTCATCTCACCGGCCGGGGCCGTCGACGGACTGCTCGCCACCCTCGCCGGCCCGCGCGACACCGGGCTGCACACCATCACCCACATCGAACGCATCCGGGTCGGCCCCGACCGCCGGCTCGCCCGCCGCGACTCCCAGCACGCCCTGCGCGCCCACCGCGACGGCATCGACCGCTACCTCGCCCTCTACCAGGGCGACCCGGGCAGCGACATCAGCCGCGTCGGCGTCCGCGCCGAGGAGAACTGCCGCCCCGGCCGCATCCGCCGCGACCAGGCCCACCACCTCCTCGCCGCCGAACTCCTCCTCGACCGCCGCCTGCGCACCGGCGACACCCACCTGCTCGGCTACGGCTTCGACGAAGCCCCCTCCCCCGAGCCCAGCTGCGAATACGTCCGCGGCTTCAACTCCGGCGCCGGCCAGTACGTCCTCCAGATCACCTTCCACCCCGCGGCCCTCCCCGTCCGCTGCCACCGCTTCGCCCTCCACTCCCCCGGCGCCGCCCCGTACGAGACCGAGGAACTCACCCTCGACGGCCACCACTGCGTCCACCTGGTCGCCACGGCGCTGCGGCCGTGCCTGCTGGGGATCCGCTGGGACTGGGAGTGACGGCCCGGGTGGCCGGGTGCCCGGGTGCCTGGGTGGCCGGGTGCCTGGGTGGCCGGGTCGCCCGGGCAGCGACGGGCGACTCCGCTACCGCGGCCGGAAGTCCACGATCAGGCAGTCCGCCACCGGGAGGTAGCCAATCTGCTGGTAGATGGAGTTGCTGGTCGGGTTGGCGAGGTCGGTGTAGAGCAGGACCTCGGTGGCGCCCCGGGCCAGGAGGTGGGCGGAGACAGCGGCGGTGACGGCGGTGCCGTAGCCGCGGCCGCGGCTCTCGGCGGGGGTGTAGACCGGGCCGATGCGGGACATGCCGGCGAGGACCGGGCTGCTGCCGGCCAGGGCGACCGGGCGGCCGTCGTCCTCCCACAGGTGCAGGCAGCCGGCCGCCGTCCGCTCGTCCACCGCCCGCGGGACGTCGGGGATCTCGACCGCCGCCTCGACCAGGAACTCCCCGTACCAGCGGATCGCCAGTTCGCGGTCGGCCGGTTCGGCCAGCCGGTGGCGGCCCGCGGGCGGGCGCGGCGGGTCGGTCAACTCGCCGAGCCGGTAGAGCCGTTCGTCGAAGCGGACGGACTGCTCGGTGCCGGTCGCCGCCGTCCAGGCCCCGGCGAAGGCGCGGACCTCCTCCGTTCCCCCGCCGACCCCGGTCACCGTGGTGAACCCGGCTCCGGCGGCGGCCAGGGCGCCCGCCAGCTCGGCGGCCGCGACCGGCGGCATGAAGGAGAGCCGGGGCTCGAACGGCGGTGTCTGGAGGAAGGCGCCCGCGACCGGGCCGCCCTCCTCGGCCCGCCACCAGCCGAAGACCGGCGGCTCGCCGAACACCGTCAGGCCGGACTCGGCCAGCCGGTGGGTGATGGTGAGCAGGACGGTGTTCTCGGCGGGGCGGGCGGCCAGGAAGGCGCCGGCCTGGTCGCGGAACTCGTCGAGGGAGGTACTGAGGGTCCAGGTCATGGCCCATGGTGGACCCGGCCCGGCCTCCTTCGCCAACCAGGTGTCCGGCCGCCGGGGCGCCCGGCCACCGCGAGGACGCCCCCGGCCTCCGGGGGCGTCCACCGACTGCCGGAGCGCCCGCTACGCGACCGTCGCGCCCAGCTTCCCGGCCAGCGCCGCCGGATCGGTGGTCGGGGCGTCACAGGCGAAGTGCCGGCAGACGTACGCCGCGGGCGCCCCGCCGACCAGCGGCCGGTCGGCCAGCAGCGGCACCTCGGTCTCCCCGGGCGCGCCGACCGCGACCACCGCGCCCGGCGCCGTCCCCAGCAGCGCGGTCCGTCGCAGCGCCGCGGTGGCCGGATCGCCCTCCGGGCCGATCACGGCGACCTCGCGCGGCCCGTCGAGCAGCGCCTCCGCGACGGCCAGCCCCCAGCCGATGAACCGCGGCGCCCGCCCGGCCAGCGCGCCGACCACGCCGAGGGCCCGCTCGGCGGCCGTACGGTGCCGGTCGGAGCCGGTGTACGCGGCGTAGGTGAGCAGGGCACCGGCGGCGGCCGTCCAACCGGACGGGGTGGCGTTGTCGGTCGGGTCCTGGGGGCGGCGGATCAGTTCCTCGGCGTCGTCGGCGGTGTCGTAGAGCGCGCCGGAGGTCTCGTCGGTGAAGTGCTTGAGCACGGTGTCGAGCAGGCCGCCCGCCAGCTGGAGCCAGGAGGACTCGCCGGTGACGGCGTACAGCGCGAGGAAGCCCTCGGCGGTGTCCGCGTAGTCCTCCAGCACGCCCGCGTTGGCACCGGCCCGGCCGTCCCGGGAGGTGCGCAGCAGCCGGCCGTCCGGGGTGAGGTGGACGGCGAGCAGCAGGTCGGCGGCCCGTTCGGCGGCCTCGACCAGGTCGGGGCGGTCCAGCAGCGCGCCGGTCTCGGCGAGCGCGGCGACGGCCAGGCCGTTCCAGGCGGCGACCACCTTGTCGTCCCGGGCCGGGGCGGGCCGGGACGACCGGGCCTCGGCCATCCGCGCCCGGATCGCCTCGTACTCGGCGAAGTCCTCGGGGTCGGCGAGGAATTGGAGCACCGAGGTGCCGTGTTCGAAGGTGCCCTCGGCGGTGACGGTGAACAGCCGGGCGGCGGTGGCCGCGTCGGCGGGGCCGAGCAGGTCGACCAACTGGCCGGGCTCCCACACGTAGTAGGCGCCCTCGGCGGACTGACCGGTCTCCTCGTCGAGGCTGTCGGCGTCCAGCGCGGAGGCGAACGCGCCTTCGGGGGTGCGGAGTTCGCGCAGCAGGAAGTCCGCGGTGGACAGCGCGACCCGGCAGGCGAGGGCCGAACCGGTGGCCCGCCACAGGTGCAGGTAGGCACGCAGCAGCAGGGCGTTGTCGTACAGCATCTTCTCGAAGTGCGGCACCACCCAGCCGGCGTCCACCGCGTACCGGGCGAAGCCGCCGCCGAGCTGGTCGTGGATGCCGCCGCGGGCCATCGCCTCACCGGTGCGGACGGCCATCTCCAGCGCCGCCTCCGAACCGGTCCTGGCGTGGTGTCGCAGCAGGAACTCCAGCACCATGGCCGGCGGGAACTTGGGCGCGCCGCCGAAGCCGCCGCGGTTCTGGTCGAAGCCCCGGCTGAGGGTCACCAGCGCCTGGTGCAGGTCCGCCTCACCGGGCGGGTTGTGGGCGCCGGCGGAGTAGACGGCGGCCCGCTCGGCCAGATCGGCCCGGATCCGCCCGGCGACCTCCCCGACCTCCTCCCGCCGGTCCCGCCAGGCGGCCTCCACACCCTCCAGCACCTGCCGGAAGGACGGCATGCCGTGCCGGGGCTGCGGCGGGAAGTAGGTGCCGAAGTAGAACGGCTCCTTGTCGGGCGTGAGGAACACCGTCATCGGCCACCCGCCCTGCCCGGTCGCCGCCTGCACGGCCTCCATGTACACGGCGTCGACGTCCGGCCGCTCCTCCCGGTCCACCTTGACCGCGACGAACCGCTCGTTGAGGTACTCGGCGAGCCCGGCGTCCTCGAAGCTCTCGTGCGCCATGACGTGGCACCAGTGGCAGGCGGCGTAGCCGACCGACAGCAGGACGGGGACGCCGCGCCGCTGCGCCTCCGCGAAGGCCTCGGGCCCCCAGGGCCACCAGTCGACCGGGTTGTCGGCGTGCTGGAGCAGGTACGGCGAGGTCGCGTCCGCGAGACGGTTCGGCATGCCCCCATCCTCGCGCATCCGGCGGCCGGTGCGCGGCAGGTCAGGCCGGTCCGGACCAGTAACTGATCCCGAGATTGGTGTCGAAGGTGCGCATCCGCCCGAGCACCTGGTCGGGGGTCGGGCCCAGCAGCTCGTCGACGATACGGCCGTCGGCGAGGAAGACGACCCGGTCGGCGTACGAGGCCGCCACCGGGTCGTGGGTGACCATCACGACGGTCTGGCCGAGTTCCCGGACGCACCGGCGCAGCAGGGCGAGGATCTCGGCGGCGGAGCGGGAGTCCAGGTTTCCGGTCGGTTCGTCGGCGAAGACGATCCGCGGCCGGCCGGCCAGCGCCCGGACGCAGGCGACGCGCTGCTGCTGGCCGCCGGAGAGCTGGGCCGGGCGGTGGCCGAGCCGGGCGCCGAGGCCGGCCGCCTCGACCAGGGTGCGCAGCCACTGCCGGTCGGGGGCGCGGCCGGCCAGGGTCAGCGGCAGGGTGATGTTCTCCGACACCGTCAGGGTGGGGATCAGATGGAAGGCCTGGAAGACGAAGCCCACGTGGTCGCGGCGGAGCCTGGTCAGCTGGCCGTCGCTCATCCGGGTGAGGTCCGCGTCGCCGATCCGGGCCGAGCCCGAGGTGCAGGACTCCAGCCCGGCGAGGCACTGGAGCAGGGTGGACTTGCCGGAACCGGACGGGCCCATGATCGCCGCGAACTCCCCCTCCCGGAAGGACACCGAGACCCGCTCCAGCGCCACCACCCGGGCGTCGCCCGACCCGTGCACCTTGGTCAGGTCGACGGCCGCCGCGGCGGCCGGGGCGTGGTGCGCGGCGAAGCGGGGCGGGCCTCCTGGGTGGGTCGGGCCTCCGGGGAGGGAGTGGGGTTCGGTCATCGGTGGTGCTCTCCTCGGCTGGGCACGGGCGAAGGTCGGGACTGGGGACCGGGTGGGTCGGCGGGCGGACCGGCGGGCGGCACCAGGCCGGTGGCGGCGCCCAGCAGGGCGAGGGACCGGACCGCGAGCTCGCGCCCGGCCGCGGCCGGGCGCCCCTGGTGGCCGCCGCTGTCGTGGTGGTCGAGCAGGACCGGCGCGGCCCCGGCGCCGGCCCCGGCGAGCGCCGCGCAGAGCTTCCAGGCGTGCCAGGGCGGCACCCGCGCGTCGTTCGCCCCGGTGGCGAACAGCACCGCCGGGTACGCCGTCCCGGGCACCACCCGGTGGTACGGGGAGTAGTCGAGCAGCGCCCGCAGCGCCTCCGGGTCGGCCGGGTCGCCGTACTCCTCGGTCCAGAGCCGGCCGAGGCCGCCGACCTGGTAGCGGGCCAGATCGGTGAGCGGGGCCGCGCACACCGCGGCGGACAGCAGACCGGGCTCCCGGGTGAGCGCGGCGGCGACCACCAACGCTCCGTTGCTGGCGGCCAGCGCGCCCAGCCCGCCGGCCGGGGCCTCGCCGTGTCCGACCAGCATCGCGGCGGCGGCCCGGAAGTCGTCCACGGTGGTGCTCTTGCCGGGGCCCCGGCCGGCGGCCGCCCAGGCGGGACCGAGTTCGCCGCCGCCGCGGGCGTGCACCCAGGCGATCCGGCCGCCGGCCCGCAGCCAGGCCTCCAGGGCCGGGTCCCAGCTGGGCTCCAGCGGGATGCCGAAGCCCCCGTAGACGGTGAGCAGGGTGGGTGCGGGGCGGCCGTCGGCCTGCGGCCCGGGGTCGCAGACCGTCACCGGGACGGGCGTGCCGTCCTGGCCGACGGCGGTGAGGGTGCGCAGCGCGGCCCGGCGCTCGGGCGGCTCGACCGGGCCGGAGCCGTCCAGGCTCCTGGTCCAGGTGCCGTAGCGAGGGTCGTCGGCGAGCAGCCAGACCGAACCGCCGACCCGTCCGTGCCGGTCGTACGGGGTGGCGCCGAGGCGCAGCCGGGCGGACCAGTGCAGTGCGGTGGCGCCGCCGCCCGGCACCTCGCCCGGTACGCCGTCCGGCACCGCGCCCGCCGCCCGGTGCGGTGCCCCGTCGGGCCGGTGCACGTCGGGCCGGTGCACGTCGAGCCGGTGCACGTCGAGCCGGTGGGTGGTGCCGAGCCGGCGGAGCAGCGCCAGGGCGGGCGTCCGGCCGGGGCCGAGCACCCGCAGGACGGTGACCGGGCCCCCTGACGGTCCGCCGGCGGCGGGCGGCGCGACGACGGCGGGACGGACGGCGGTGCCCCGGGCGAGCCCGTCCAGGTCCAACGCGAGCAGTTCGTCGGCGGCGAGGAAGCAGGCGGTCTCGTTCAGGTCCAGGGCGGTGACCCGCCGGCCGTCGAGGTCGAGCGGCTGCCAGTCGGGCACCGTCGCGCCCGTCCACCGGGTGACCCACCAGCGCACCGGGCCGGACGGCTGCGGGCGGGTGCGCAGCAGCAGGTTCCCGCCGGGCCCGCCGTGGAGGGTGAGCCGGACCGGGCCGGACACCGGCAGGGCGAGCCGACGGGCGGGCCCGTCGACCGGGTGACGGGCCACCAGGGTGTGCTCGGTGCGGGTGCCGGCGGTGTACACCAGCGCCTCGCCGGTGAAGGCGAGGGTCGCGTACGGGGCCGCGTCGGGCAGGTGGCGGGGCCGCTCGCCCGGACCGGTCGGGAGCAGGTGCAGACCGCCGTTCTCCGCGCCGTCCCGGTGCAGTTGGACGGCGACGAACCTGCCCTGCGGCTCGGGCTGCCAGCCGGCGATCCGGTCGCCGCGGCCGAGGACGCCCTCGGTCTGCGTCCGGCGGGTGCCGTCTGGGTGCCGGACGGTCAGGCGGTCGCCGTCCGGGCCGCGTTCGTGGCGGAAGAGCAGGCCGCCGGCCTCGGCCGGCGGGGTGGGCGTCCGGTCGGGGGCCTCCCGTTCCACCTGGTCGAGCAGGGCGGCCCAGGCGGGCTCGTCGGAGCGCTGCGGGCGGACGGACAGCCGGCGCCGCTGCTCGGCGAGCCAGGCCCGGGTGCGCGGGGCGTCCACGTCCTCGAGCCAGCGGTACGGGTCCGCCGGTGCGAGGTAAGCCGCCCGGTGGTCGACGTCAGCCACGGACGGCCTCCGCAGGGTTGTCTTCGCGTCGTTCCGGGGCGCCCCCGGCCCCGGTCGGGCCGGGGGGACCGCCGCCGGGGCGGCCCGCGGTGGCGGCGACCCCGACGGCGGCGAGGAGCGCCACGAGCACCGACGCGCCGGCCACCGTGCCGGTCAGTCCGAAGGCGTGGGCGCACAGGCCCGCCAGGGTCGGCCCGGCCGGCGCGACCAGCTGGGCGAGGAAGCCGATTCCGCTGTGCACCCGGCCCTGCAGGTCCGGCGGGGTCACCTCCATCTGGGTGACCGCGATCAGCACGGTGACCACCGGCCCGGCGGCCGCGGCGAGGGCGAGCGGCAGGACCGCCGCCCAGTGGCCCTGGGCCGCGGTGTAGCCGGGCAGGGCGAGCGCGACCACGACGGTGCCGAGGGCGATGCCCCGGGACGGCGGCAGCCGCCGGGCCAGGGCCGGGGCGAGCAGCGATCCGGCCAGCGCGCCGGTGCCCAGGGCCGCCGTCAGCACCCCGATGTCCACGGCGTCCCCGCCCGAGGCGACCACCACGATCAGCAGGCCGTTGAACACCAGGTTGAGCACGGCCGCGTTGACCACCGCGTACCGCAGGAAGGGCACCCGCCAGATGAACCGGACGCCTTCGGCCAGCGCGGCCCGGACGCCGGGCCCGGCCGGACCGCCCTCGGGGTGCTGCCGCAGCCCCTTCGGCAGCAGCGCCACGCAGCAGACGGCCGCCAGGTAGCTGCCGGCGTCGACGGCGAACACCCAGGACGGGTGGACGGCCAGCAGTGCACCGCCGGTCAGCGGGCCGGCGGTCGCCGCGACGGCCGCCCGGCTCTGCAACAGGCCGACCGCGCGCGGGAGTTGCTCGGGCCGCACGAAGGAGCGCACCACGACGCTCTCGACCGGCGCCAGGGTGCTGCCGACCGCGCCGAGCAGCAGGGCCGCGACCAGCACCGCCCACAGCGGTGGCGCGCCGCCGGAGGCCGACAGGGCCAGCGCGGCCAGCACGACCGCGCCGGCCGCGTTGCCGAGCAGCAGCATCGTCCGCCGCTCGCGGCGGTCGGCGAGGACGCCGGCGGGCAGCCGGGCGAGCAGCACCCCGACCGAGAGCGCCGTGCCGGCCAGTCCGGCCTGCCGGATGTCACCTCCGGCCCGCAGCGCGACCACCGGGAGGGCGATCACCGAGGCCGCCGTCCCCAGGGCCGAGGCGGACTCGCCGCAGTAGAGCAGCCAGAACGACCGCCCCAGCCGCCCGCCGACCGCCGCGCTCACGCCGCCCCCGTCGCGAACTGGCGCCGGATGCCGCGCAGCGGACGGGCCGCCAGCGCCGCCGGGAGGGCCGTGGCGACCAGCACCCCGAACAGGACGCCGACCGTCCACGGCACGTCCAGGGCGGGCAGCCCCTGGCCGACCGCCTGGGCCAGCGGCACCAGGCAGATCCCGGCCGTCACCACCGCCAGGGCCGTCCCGACCAGCGCCGAGGCCAGCACCTCGTACACCACGCAGCGCAGCAGCTGCCCGCGGCCCAGGCCGAGGGCCCGCAGGTGGGCGCGCTGGGACCGGCGGTCCCGCTGGGCGATGGCGCAGGTGTTGGCGACGGCGAGCAGGGCGTAGCCGCCCACCACGGCGACGATCAGCCGGGAAGCCATGTCGTCCTGCACGCTGCGCGGCCGCAGGTGGGCCAGGTGGTCGGCCCGCGTGGCCAGCCGCTGGCCGGGCCGGAGCTCCCAGCCGCCCGGGTCGCCGCTGAGCAGCACCCGGTCGGCGTACGGGGCCGGGGTGTGGGCGAGGGCGAGCTCCGCGGGGAGGACGTACGAGGGGAAGGCCAGGTCGCGCTGGTAGACGGCGACGAGCCGCAGCTGCGCCTGCCGGCCGTCGGCGAGCGTGAAGGTGACGTCCTGGCCGAGCCTCCAGTGGTGCGAGGTGGTCTCGGTGCTGCCGGCGGCGAACGTGCCGGGCACCAACTCGTCCAGCCGGCCCTGCTGTTCGCCGAGGTCCAGGACGCTGCGCAGGGCCGCTCCGTCGGCGCCCCAGGCGCGGGTGGGCTTGGGCTTGTCGTCGAAGAAGCTGGGCGGCGCGGTCACCTCGGTGGCGATCGGCGCGACGGCGGTGCCGCCGGGCAGGCCGGCGGGGCGGGCGGGCAGCCGGCTGCCCGGCTCGGCCGTCACCACCGCGTCGGCCCGCAGCGCCTGTTCGGTCTGCCGCTGCACGGCGGCCCCGATGGTCGCCCCCGAACCGAGCAGGCAGACCACGGTGCCGACGGCCAGCAGGACGGGCACCGCGATCGCGGCCGTCCGGGCGGGCGCGGCCCGCAGCCCGGCGGCGGCGATCCGGCCGGCCTTCCGGTCCAGCAGCCGCAGCAGGACGCAGCAGGGGCCGATGAGCAGCGGCACGAACCAGGGCGCGAGCACCGCGAGCGTGGGGATGACGGACATGGCCAGGGCCAGTACCAGCGCGCCCTGGAGCACCGGCGGCAGGTCCAGCACGAGCATCAGGACCAGGACCGGCCCGCAGAGCAGGAGGGCCATGGCGATGCCCGCCACCAGCCGGCCGGCGTTGCGGCGGGGTGGGGCCAGGGCCAGGGACTCGTCCTTGAGCAGGTCGATCGGCTGGACCCGGCCGGCCGCCAGCACGCCGGCCAGCGCGGCCAGCACCGCGACCGCGCAGGTGCCGAGGCAGGCGCCGATCGCGATCGCCCAGGACTGCCCGGCGGGGGGCAGGCCGACCGCGGCGGGGAACAGCTCGCGCTCGATCAGCATCCGGCGGCCGAAGCCGGCCGCCGGGACCGTCCCGGCCACCGCGGCGGCGAAGGAGGGGACGAGCGCGACCAGCGCGACGTCCGTCGCGACCAGGGCGCGCAGCCGGCCGGCCGTCACCCCGAGGGCGCGCAGCACGGCGAACTGCCCGAGTCGCTGGTTGGTCCAGAGTGCGACCGTCGACCCCGTCACCAGCACCGCCGACATCAGCAGCAGCGTCAGCAGCAGGCCGAGCAGGCTCTGCGCGTCGATGGCCGCCGCTCGGGCCGCCGAACCCTCCGGGTAGGACGGGCCGCTGACCGCCGCGAGCAGCACCAGGCAGGCGCCCACCCCGGTGGCGGTGAGCGCGCAGGCGACCGCGACACCTATGACCCGCCCCGGGTACGCCCGCACCTCGGCGAGGCACAGTCGCAGCCCGCCGAGCGGTCCACGGGGGACGGTCATCGGTTCCGATGCCACGGTCACGGTTATCTCACCCCAAAACGGTAAATAGGATGCAGAGTTGGGGAAGGCCGCATGTGCCGCGGCCTTCCCCCTCTGTCACCCGGTACTGCCGGACCCCGAAGGTCAGCAGCTGAACAGGCTGTACGAGCTGAACGGGGCGTCGACGACGATCTCCTCGTCGAGCTCCTGCAGCGCCAGAATGTCGGCCATCACAATCACCTCCCCCGGCCTTCCCACCAGAACACGGCACCGAAGCACCGGAATCAGCAGTTGAACAGGCTGTACGAGCTGAACGGGGCATCGACGACGATCTCCTCGTCGAGCTCCTGCAGCGCCAGAATGTCGGCCATCACAATCACCTCCCCCCCGCCTTCCCGCCCGAACACGGCACCGAAGCACCGAGATCAGCAGTTGAACAGGCTGTACGAGCTGAACGGGGCATCGACGACGATCTCCTCGTCGAGCTCCTGCAGCGCCAGAATGTCGGCCATCACAATCACCT